>DATFDL010000546.1:0-9214 GCA_035252155.1 Pirellulales bacterium
GACGACCTGCACGCCCTTGATGTGGGCGCAGTGAATGCGGTCGCCATAGGCGCGAATGAAGTCGACGCCCGACACGCCTTGCCATTCCATGTGCGAGCAGTCGAAGTTGAAGCCGGCCGCCTTGGCAAAGCCCGCGCGATCGACCGCCGCCAGGTATTCGCCGGCGCTGGCGATGTCGCCCATCGCGCGTTCGCTGGGATGGCACTCCAGATCGAACGTCGTGCCATACTTCAGGCAGGCCTGAAAGACCGGCGAGAACCGCTCGACTAACAGATTCAGGCTGACTTGAAATACGTCGGGGATGGCGTGGCCGCCGATCGACTTGGGCAGCGGCGGAAACAGAAACCAATGGCTCCAGCAATGTGCCGGTGAACCGACAAAGCCCGAGACCGGCACGATGCGGTTTTGCAGTTGGCCGAGGTGATGAGCTAGCCGCACCGCGTTGACCAGCGCGGCCGTCGCCTGGCGATGGGCGACTTCGCCGACTTCGGGCGGTACGAAAAACGGATCGGTGCGTGGCGGCTCATTGCCGGCGGCGCGCCAGCGGGCGTAGGCATCGGCCGCTTCGCCGCCCAAAAACTGAATCGTCTTGGCGCTCGGCTCGTCGCCCAGGGCCTGGCCCTGCAGGTGAGCCGCCACCGAGAAGATTTCCAAGCCGCGCTGTTTGGCCTTCGAGACGCGCTCGGCGGCATAGGCTTTCGCCCCCGCGTCGTCGCCGCAGCGGGCCAGATCGAGCTCCCAGCTCGCCTCTTCCCAACCATCGAAACCGGTCTCGGCGATCGAATCGAGCCACTGATCTTCGGGCACGTTGCCAAACTGCCCGCGAACCAGCCCGATCTGGTGATATGAATGTTTGCCGCGACGATGCTCTTTGGTCTGGCGGTGACCCACGAGTTGCTCCTCAGGCAAGATGCTGCAAAGTTCGATTCCGGGAGGCCCTCACCTAACCTCTCCCAGAGGGAGAGGGATGCGAAGCATCTTAATCGGTCGGCGAGGTGAAGTCCAAGGGTTGAGTGAACCAGCCGTGCTGCGCTCCGCGACGCCGACTGCGTCGGCGGAACACAGCCGAGGGCGGCTGTGCCACATGGCCGTTCACTCCTCGTTGGCCTTGGGCACGATCAGCCCGGCTTCGAGCTTTTGCCGCCAGCGCTGGACGGGCGTGCGGCGCTTGATCTCGGTGGCTTCGGGCTTGTAGAGGTAACCAAAGCCCGTGATGTGGTGCAGGTTCCAGAAACTGAGCACCCGATAGTCGAGGTCTTCGTGGCTCAGCCACTCGATCAGTTGGGCCGCCGCGCCCTCTTCGAGTTGCTCGGGGCTGTATCCCCAGAGCATGCGATAGAGCTCGTCGCCGTGCTTCTGCCCACGGACGGCTTCGAACGCCTTGCGCACTTCGGCCGCGGTCTCTGGTCCGCGGGCCACGGCGGCCCGCAAGCTGACGATATCGTTATTATCGAGCCGCCGCCGCGTGGGATCGTTGAGCAGCGGCACCAGCGGCTCAAACTGCCCGAGCAGGGCCAGGCTCTGAATGGCCAGAATGCTGTTCTCTTCGAGGCGATGCGCAAGCAGTTCGGTCAAGGCGGGCACCACCGGCTTATCGACGTGCAGATAATCGTCGACCGACGCCGCCGCGCGCCGCTCCATGGGCGTCAAGTCGTTGGCCTCAATCCAGACGGGCAACTCCTCGGCGTTCTTGCCCGCGGCGGGGTCGCCTCGGCCGAGCGGCCAATGGGCTTTGCCGCGGATGGCTTGCTGGCGGCCTTTCTCGCCCTGCCAAGCGACTTCGCCGCTAGCCACATAAAGATCGACCAGGGCCGGAGCGGCTTCGGTCTCTGGATCGCTGCCATCGGGCGGCTTGTGCGAAACTTCAACCGCCAGCACAGCGTCTTCTTGCCCGAAGGTGATGAGGCCGGCCTGGTCACCGGCTCGCATGCGCACTTTCGTGGGCCGGGCGGCGGAGAGGAGCACCAGGCGGCCCGCATCGAGGCGGATTTCGGGCACGCCCTCGCCGTCGAGCGCGGTAAAGCTGGCCTGCGCGCCGCCATACAATTGCACGGTGATTCCGCTGGCCAGCACCACGCTGGGGCGATACGCAGGCAGCGCGATGAGCGTCTCGCCGGCGTAGACGGTGCCGCGGGCCGGCACGCGGCGGGCTTTTTTGCCGGGCTGACGCACCAGCACCTCGTGCTCGGAGATCAGCCGGCCTACGCTGTCACCGGTTGCGTCCGCATCGCCGCCGTCGTCTTCGGCAGCGTCTGGATCGGCCGGGCGTGGCTTCGCCGAATCGCGCTTCGCGCGCTTCACATCAGCCGCGGACGGATTGTCGGGCGATGGCTCAGTCGAAGCGTCGTCGGAATCGTCAGGTTTCGACGCCGCGACATTAGCATCGTCCGACGGTGCCGAATCGGCCGCTTGCTCTTGGTCCGGTTCTTCGGTCGTCGCCTCTGGCTTCGCGCCGCTCTCGGTTGGCGCGCCGTCGGCTGTAGACGCGCCTTGTGCCGTGTCAGCCTCCTTATCGGAATTCGCGGTGTCGCCATCGCCGGGCGCCGAGGGGAGACCGTTGCTATCGCTTTGAGTCGGTCCGGCGTTGACATCGGCACCTGCACCTACCGCGGCGAGCTGATCGGGGCGTTTTTTCCACCATGTGTAACCGCCGGCCGCGGCCACCACCGCCAGCAGTAACACGAGCAGCGCGGGCAACAGCCGGCGCCCGCCCTGCGGTTCGGCCGGCTCGCGGAGATAATCGGGCACTTCCACCTTGCGGCGTTTTTTCTTGCGGCGTTTTTGTCGGGCGGCATCCGGCGCTTTCGTGGCGGTGTCGCGCCGGGGCGATGCCTCGGCGTCGGTCGGCAACCGATACATGCGCTGGCGTCCCGTGGCCTCGATCTCGGCCGGCTCGCCCAGCACCAGCGCCAAAATCTGGTGGGCCGCGGTTACTTCCGCCAGATGAACGTCGGATTCGAGGCACACCTTTTCAAAATCGGCGACTCGTTCCGATGGCAGCGTATTGTCGAGATATTCGGCCACAGTGTTGGCATCGAGTCCCAGGCCCCGCCCGTGCAGCTTGGGCGCCCCCACGCGCAGCCGGCGGGTTACGTCGCGCATCCGGTGCATCAGGCCGGTAGCGAACTCGCTTTCTTCGATCTTTTTGCCAACATCTTGGGCATCGGCCGGCTCAAGAATGTCGTCCATATAAGCCAGCATGGTGCGGAGGGTAAGTCGCATGGAGGTGGTTTTTGGGTTAGATGGAGCTGCTATCGATGTCTGAAAGGACGCTGGGTGCCACGGCATCCGCCGCGGCGCTGGTGGCATTGACCGACGCGCGACGCAAATCGCCGCGGCGGACGCCGTGCGGAGCCAACCCTCAGCCTGGCCGAAGAGGCAAACCCGCACGGCGTCCGTCGCAGCGGCCGCATCTGCGAACACTGCGCCGTCCATCGCGCTGCGACGGATGCCGTGGCACCCTCGGACGAGGCGGACTAGGTGGCTGCCTGTAGTTAATAGTGACAGGCTGAGAAGAAATCCGTACAAGAAACGGAATGAATTCCGTTCTACTGGCACTGGTCCAAGAGCAGCATCACCAGCGACTGCTCCAGCTCGCCGGGTTTGAAGCCAAACGGGCCACGGCCGCTCTTGTAGGCCACGCGGCCGTCGTGGTCGATCAGGTACAGCCGGTCGGGCATGCCGCTGTAGGCCCGGCCCACGCGGTCGTCGAGCTCGTCGACCAACAGCGGCATCGAAATTTCCAGCACTTCGCAGCAGCGGTCGGCCACGCCAATGCGCTCGGCCATCTGTGTGGGCTGGTGGATGGGCGTGCCGGCGTCGTCCTTGGTAAACTTGCCGGGCCAGACGCCGTCGCCGGCGTGCGCCTCGCGCACGTAGACGGCCAGAAACTCGGCTTGCTCGCCATAGCGGCGATGCAGTTCTTCCAAGGTCCCAAACTGAGACCGGAAGGGGCCTCACGTAAAACTGCCAAAAATCAGCACCACCGGCTTTTTGCCGTATAGCTCGCTGAGCCGAATTCGACGCCGGCCGTGATTGTCGGCCAACTCAAAATCGGGCGCGCGTTGTTCCAAAGCCGGTCCTTCGTACACCGAGCCGAGCTCGCCGGTCACGAAGCCCTTCAGCAGGCCCAGCGGCGTGGGGTCGTCATCGTCCTTGGCGGGCTCGGGCGGAAAAAGCGCCGCCCGCAGGTCGTCGGGCGTGATCGCTTCGCCGCCCAGCGCCGCCCGCTCGAAAAAGTCTTGCCACTCTTCGCGCGTGAGGCGGCCGTTATGGTCGTCATCGAGCGGACCGAAGAACCGCCGCGCTTGCGCCGACTGCTTGACAAACGGCGCCGACTCCGACCAGTCGAAGTCGTCGGCCTTCAGCAAACCGTCTTCGTCGCGGTCGAGCCGGGCGAAGAGCTCAGCCGCCTCCGACGGAAGCTCATTGGGCGAGATCGTCTGATCGTCGTCTTGGTCATACCGCTGCGTGAGCCATTGCCAACCGTAGCGGCTCTCGCCCTCGTGAAACCAGCCCTTGCCAGGCGCGGGCGGCGAACCTTGTGCCAAGGCTGCGAGCATTTCGACGATCTCGGCCTGGCGCACGCGGTCGGCCAGCGTCCAGTACGGATCGAGATAGCGCCGCGGATGAAACCAGCGGGATTTTGGATTTTCAATTTTGGATTTTCGACTTTGCGCGGTGGCTGGCGCCGGCGTGTGCGGTCCGGAGCTTGCTTGTTCCTGTGCGGCCGCCAGCGAGGTCAGCAAGCTGGCGGCCAGAACGGTCCTCAAGAGCAGTCGGATGTGCATCGGATGGGGGGCGTAATAAAGAAAGTCGCAAAAGGCGGACGAGAACGAGAATGGTATCATTATAGCAAGCGTAGCTTTCTAGGACGGTGGTTGGCATTAGCCGTGGCCATGCCCTGGGCGCCGAGAAACCGGGGGCGGAGTTATCGCTCGTCCCACTCGGCCTACAAATCGAAAATCCAAAATCGAAAATCCAAAATCCCCCAATGCTTGCACCAGACGAAAATTCCAGTAGGCTAAGAGGTTAGGGTGCCTGTATTGTTCTCATGTCGTTCACGGAATCTCTCGCGATGGCCACCGATTCGTCTCCGGGCAGTAAATTGGATCTTCCGATCCCCGACATCATCGTGAACCAGCCGACGGGTGAGCGGCCGCCGAAGCCGCCTTCCGCCGGCAAGACGCCCGCACGCAAAGAGACGCCGGCTAAGAACGGCGTCTCGAAGCCCGCCGCGCCGAAGACAAAGACCGCGGCGGCGAAGAGCAACACATCAGCCGACAACGCGGGCGAAAAGCCGAAGCCTCGCGCACGAAAAAACGCCGAGAAATCCGGCGAACGCCGCAGCAAAGCGCTCGAAGAACTCGAAGAGCTGGAAAAAGTCGGCGCTGTGCCGATGCGGGTCATGGCCCCCGCCGTCATGATCAGCCTACTCGTGAATATGCTCTTCGTGGTGATCGCCGGGCTGCTGGCGATGCCGGAACCCGTAAAGGCTCAACTCAAGGTGCTCCTGGCCAACGTCAGCGAAAGCGCCGACCCGCTCGATGAAATTCAAGAGTTGCCGCTCGACGCGCCCGAGCTCGATACGGAAGTGACCGACGTAGCCATGGACGCGCCGAGCGTTTCGACGACCGAAAGTTTGAGCCCCACCGATATGCCCGACGAACCGCCGCCGATGGCTGCCATGGAATTAGATCCGGTCGGCATCGAGACGGCCCCACGGGAAGCATTGCTCACACAGCTTGGCTCGGTTTCGGGCACGGGGGTAGCGGGACGGGGCGACGCCAAATCGCGCGCCGCCATGGTGAAGGCCGGCGGCGGTACTGACGCCAGCGAAGCCGCCGTGGCCGCGGCGCTCAAATGGTTTGCTCAGCACCAAAACGAAGACGGCAGTTGGAACTTCGACCACCGTGTAGGCCCTTGTCAGGGGCGATGCGGCGATCCCGGCGCCAAGAGCAAGGCCACGCTGGCCGCCACCGGTATGGCGCTCCTTCCGTTTCTCGGCGCCGGCCAGACGCCCAAGCAAGGCCAATACAAGCAACAGGTGGCCGCTGGGCTTTATTACCTGGGGAGCAACATGGAAATGACTCCGCATGGTGGCGACATGACTGAGCATGGCGAAGGGGCGATGTACGGACATGGCATCGCTTCGATCGCGCTGTGCGAGGCCTACGCCATGACGCACGACAAGCAGCTTCAGGCGCCGGCCCAGGCCGCGCTGAACTTCATTATGTATGCCCAGGATCCGGTCGGGGGTGGCTGGCGCTACGCTCCCCGCCAAGCCGGCGACACTTCGGTGGTCGGCTGGCAGGTGATGGCGCTGAAGAGCGGCCATCTCGGCTTTCTGACGGTCAAGCCCGACACGGTCAAAGGGGCGATCAAATTCCTCAACGCGGTGCAGGCCGACGGCGGGGCGCAATACGGCTACGACCGACCAGGCGGCGGAGCGGCGACCACCGCGGTCGGCCTGCTCTGCCGGATGTACCTGGGTTGGGAGCACGACAAGCCCGAACTGGAACGAGGCGTGCTCCACCTGGCCAAGCAAGGCCCGACGCTGGGCAATATGTACTTCAGTTATTACGCCACGCAGGTGCTGCACCAATTCGATGGACCCGACGGGCCGATGTGGAAAGAATGGAATACCAAGATGCGTGACTCGCTAGTGGCCTCGCAGGCCAAGAAGGGTCACGAGACGGGCAGTTGGTTTTTCAAGCCGGGCGACCACGGCTCCGACGCCGGCGGCCGGCTCTATTGCACGTCGATGGCCACCATGACACTCGAAATTTACTACCGCTACATGCCGATTTATCAACAGAAGAGCGCGGAGTCGGCATTCGAAGAATAGACGACCGTAGACATCATGCTCCGCATGATGCCGCCGACGCCTTCGGCGTCGCCCGCGGCAGCGAAAGGCGCTTTATGCCGTCCCACCCGTTGGCTTCGAGCGATGCGGGTTCGCTCCATTCCGGCATGATGCCCGGTGTGGTGCCGTTGGCGGGAGGGTCGATGACGCCGCCCGCCGTTTCGCCCGCGCCGCCCAACGACCCCACCCACGGTCCGCTACTGCCGCGATTTTTTTCATTGGCCATCGATGGCGTCAGGCGGTTCTGGCGGCAGACATCGAGCTGGCTTTGCAGCCTGATCGTTCACGCGCTGCTGATCATCCTACTCGGGTGGGCGGTCACGGCTCCGCACGACTCTGGCCGGGGCGCCAGTCTGGTCGCGTCGCTCGACACGGCGAGCGACGCCGAAGAGCCGGTGCCGACCACCTTCGAGCCGTTGGACAACAGTGAAGCGACGCAGGAGACGCTGCCCAGCGTGATGGACGACATCAGCGCCGAACTATCGCGGAGCATCAAGGCCGATGCGCCCGCGGCCTCGACCGATGCCGCGAGCCCGCCGACGCCTACCCTAGACGTGGGCACGTTGATGACATCGCTGACGGGCGAGGGCCTGACGGGCGACATCGCCGGCTTCGACGTCGACGTGCGTGGTTCGCTCTCTGGGCGCGGAGCGGCGGCGCGAGCCCGGCTGGTCAGCGAAGGCGGCGGCACCAAGGAGAGCGAAGACGCCGTCTCGCACGGGCTCCGTTGGTTGCAGGCCCATCAATCGGTCGATGGAAGCTGGCACTTCGACTTGACGCTAGGCCCATGTCAGGGACTGTGCCGCGACTCGGGCACCGAGCCGTCGAGCACAGCCGCCACTGGTCTGGCCTTGCTGGCCTTTCTCGGCCGCGGCGAAACGCATCTCGAAGGCGACTATCAAGACACTGTGAAGCGCGGGCTGTATTACCTGACCGGTCAGATGCACGTGACCGATCAGGGCGGCGACCTGCGCGATCAAGGACGCATGTACGCCCAGGGCATCGCGACGATCGCCTTGTGCGAGGCCTATGCCATGACGCGCGATCGCGCGCTCGAGCCGTTCGCCCAGCACGCGATCGACTTTATCGTCAACGCTCAAGATAAGCGGGGCGGCGGCTGGCGCTACCAGCCCGGCCAGCCGGGCGATACCACGGTCACCGGCTGGCAACTGATGGCCCTGAAGAGCGGGCAGATGGCCTACCTGCGCGTGCCGCTGGACACGCTGCACAACGCCACGCGGTTTCTCGACAGCGTGCAGTTCGAGCAAGGCGCCCGCTATAAGTACCAGCCGCGCGAGAAACGTGGGCCGGAGAACACCAACACCGCCATCGGGTTGCTCTGCCGCATGTATACCGGCTGGCGGGCCGATCATCCGGGCCTGCAGCGCGGCGTCGGCCAACTCAGCGTCGAGGGCCCTTCAATGCTCGGCCGCAACGCCGACATGTATTACAACTATTACGCCACACAGGTCATGCACCAGTGGGAAGGCGAAGCCTGGCGCAAATGGAACGACCGGCTACGCGACTTCTTGGTGCAGAACCAATCGCACGAAGGGCACGAGTCGGGCAGTTGGAACTTTGCCGGCGGGCAAGCCTCGGCCGGCGGACGGCTCTACAACACCGCCATGGCCATTATGACTCTGGAAGTCTACTATCGGCACCTGCCGCTCTACGGCCCCAACGCCGTGAACGACACGTATTGATGGAAGGGTTCAGGGTTCGGGGTTCAGGGTTCAGCGTTTTGCCGCCGAGCCTAATGGTCGGCACTGGCCATGTCATGGCGCTCGTCGAGCGCCCAACCGAATAAAAGTTGCACAAAAATGCTGAACCCTGAACCCTGAACCCTGAACCCTCTGCATGCCGTCCTTTCGCCCCGCGCCCCTCCTCGCAGCCACCTTTCTTAGACTGCACCGTGCTGCTATCATAGCGCCTTCGTATTCGCGGAGACACTTTACCTAGGGAGTCGGGAGTGGGAACCAAAAAAACCGGCAAAGGCCGCCGCAAAGTCGGCCGCAAAAAGCGCCGGATGCGGTCGAAAATTCGCCACCGTAAGGGCTAATCGTAAAACGGAACCTAACTCCGTTTCGATCCATCGTAGAACGGAATTCATTCCGTTCCGGTAAGTCGTAGAACGGAATTCATTCCGTTCCAAACGATCACTTGCGGCTAAAGAACGGCAGCTTGATGGCGAACCGGCTCTTGGCCGAGCGCTTGGTTGTCGTGCGGCTGGCGCCGGGCGTATTAAAGCCCGGATCGAAGCTCGATACTTTTGTCACGAATTCGACACCGTCGCGCTGGGCGAGCGCCCGCAACGCTTTTTCGAAGTATTGAACGCGATAGGCCGGGTAG
>DATFDL010000547.1:0-6765 GCA_035252155.1 Pirellulales bacterium
TCACGGCAGCAGGGCACTTCTCGATGAATCGTTCCACAATGCTCAGCAACATCCTTGTCGCCTCCTAAAGGTTAAAGAGCCAAAACCCTACGGGGAGGCGACTTATAGCAGGTTTTCACCATGTTGAAAGGGGTGGGTGGGCACTGCCCACCATTGTTTGCCGCCTATGGATTATATACGTCGAACCGCGGCCGGTGGCTGGGGCAGAGCCGCGCGCCACGCATGGAGCGTAGGGAACTGCTTGTTCGCGGCGATGCCCCGGCTAGCTGTGCCACCGGGGCATCGCTGGCCGGCGGTGTTCGCTAGGTTGACCAGCGCCGACTCCGGCCAACTTCTGCCCCGGCCACCGATGGTGGCTGGGGCAGGACCGGAGCTACCCTCCATAAAAGCCCCGTTTGTCCTTGACCATTTCGAGCAGCATCGGGGTTGGCTGATATCGCGGGCCGAGCGACTCATAGGGCTTGAGCATCTCGATGATCTTGCCGGCCCCCAATGTGTCGGCCCAGAACAACAATCCTCCCTTAAAGGGCGGAAAGCCGATGCCGTAGATCAAACCCAGATCGACATCGCGCGGATCGCGCACCTTGCGCTCGGATAGGATGCGTGTGGCTTCGAGCACCATCGGCAAAAACAACCGCTCGACGATCTGCTGGTCGCTCAGCTTGCTTTGCCCGCGTACTAGCGGCTTTACCACGTTGGCCAACGTGGGGTCGGGCGTGCCGCGGCCTTCTTTTTTGTCCTTGTAAGCAAAGAACCCGACGCCGGCTTTTTGTCCCAGCCGGCCCGCCTTGACCATCGCGGCCAAGAGCGGCGAGTCGCCGATGCGGTCGGGAAACGCCTCGTGCATCACCTGCCCGGCGTAGTAGGCGGTATCGAGACCGACCACATCGTAAAGCGTGATGGGACCCATCGGCATGCCAAATCCCTTGGCGGAGGATTCGATCGCCTTGATTTCGACGCCGTCGAGCATCAACTCCAACGCCTCATTCATATACGGCAGCAGCAGCCGATTGACCAAAAAACCCGGACCGTCTTCGACCACGATGGGCGACTTGCCGATCGCTTTGGCAAAGGCCACGGCGGTGGCAATGGTCGCGTCGTCGGTCTTGGGACCGCGAATGACTTCCACCAGCGGCATCTTGCGCACGGGGTTGAAAAAGTGGATGCCGCAAAACCGCTCGGGCCGCTTGAGCTTTTCGGCCAACCGCCCGATCGAAATAGCCGAGGTGTTTGACGCCAGGATCGTTTGCTCGCTCAGCAGCGGCTCGATGCGCTGATAGAGTTCGGCTTTGACCTTGGGGTTTTCGACGACGGCCTCGATCACCAGGTCGCAGCCTTTGAACTCGGCGTCGACCGTGGTGGCGTTAACCAGCGGAGCGAACTTGAGCATGCGCTGCGGATCGGCGCCTTTGGTCTGTTTGTTGTAGGCGACTTCTTCCAGAATCTTCTGCACGCCGCCGGCCAGGGCTTGCGGCGCGGCGTCAGTCAGCGTGATGGGCACCTCGCGCTTGACGACCGCCGCCGAGATGCCCGCGCCCATGATGCCCGCTCCAAACACGCCGACCGACCTGATCTCGCTCGGCCGGGCATCCGTGCGTTCGACGCCCGTGTCTTTCTTGTTGCGATCGGTGAGAAAGAAGACGTTGATCAGCGCCCGATTGATCGGTGTGCCAAACAGTCCGGCAAACCCTTCGGCCTCGGCCTGGCCGGCCGCATCGACGTCGAGACCGGCCGATCCGAGCATCACCTCCAGCGCCGCTAAAGGCGCGGGATAGTGCCCCTTGGTCTGCTGCTGAATGTAGGCCGACGCCGTGGCGCCCAAAAAGCCCAGCTCGGTTTCGTCGATCTCGAGCGGCTGGCTCCATCGCTCGCGGTCGGCCAGATAGGCTTTGCTTTTTTGCTCGGCCCGGACCAGAGCGATGGCGGCGGCATCGAGCCGTTCGCTGGGCACGAGGTCGGAAATCAACCCCATCTGCACGGCGGTGCGGCCGTCGATCGATTCACCCGCGGTGACCAGCTCGACGGCGTTGCCCAGGCCGACAATGCGTGGCGTCCGGGCGGTGCCTCCCCAGCCGGGGAACATGCCCAGCTTCACCTCGGGAAAGCCATATTGTGCCTTGGGGCTAGTGCTCATGATCCGCCGATCGCACCAGACGGCCAACTCGGCGCCGCCGCCCACACAGACGCCGTCGATGGCCGCCACCGTGACAAACGGGCATTTTGAAAGGCGTTGGAAAAGCTTTCGGCCGCGCGTGGCGACTTCGATGGTCTGGTCGCGGGTGGGGTTCTTGGCGGCGGCGAATTCACGCAGGTCGGCCCCGGCGATGAAGATGCCCGGCTTGGCCGAGCGGACGACCAGCCCCGCCAGGTCCCTCCGCTTTTCGAGGGCCGTCAAATGCGTGTCGAGTTCGGCCAGCACCGATTGCGACAGCACGTTCGCTCCCTTGCCGGGGGCGTCGAGCGTGAGCGCCGCGACATCGGGTTCGAGCATCGACAACTGAATCGTCGGCGAATCGGCCATGTTCGGTCTCCTTATCGTTCAGCGGGCCACAGCATCTTATACCACAGCCGTTCGGCCAGAGCAGGGGGTTTTTCGACGCCCTCTTTACCGAGCGAGGGGCGGTGCCTATTCTGGAAATTCGCGTCAGGCTTCGCTTCCATCGTGACAAGGACAAAACGCATATGTGGCAGCGCTTATACCACACTTTCTTGGCACTCGTTTGTATCGCGCCGCTGGCGAGGCCCGCGGTCGCTGCCGATTCCGGCGACGAGCTTGAGCGACAAATCATTAGGCTGTTGGCCAACCCCGACCGAGAATTCCGCGCGGCGGCGCTCGAACAAGTGCGATTTGTGGCACGCGGCGCGGACCACACGCGGACGTTCGCCGCTCAATTGCCCAAGCTCGATGCTGCGGCGCAGGTCGAGTTGATCGCGGCCCTGGCCGATCGCGGCGATGCGTCCGCCCGGCCTGCCCTCGTCGAACTGCTTTCGCAGAGCAAGAGCGAAGACGTTCGGGCGGCGGCGTTGGCCGCTCTTGGCGAAATCGGCTCGGCTGACGACCTGCCGACTTTGATCAAGGCCCTGCGCGCCTCGTCCGGTGTCGAACAGCAGGCCGCCCGCACGGCACTGCGACGGATGCGGGGCGATTCGGTCATCAAGATCCTGGCCGCTGATGCCAAAACCGCCGATGCACAAACGCGGGCCGATCTGGTCGATATTTTGGCCGAGCGTCGGGCGACCGAGGCGATGCCGCTCTTCATCTCGGCCAGCGTCGACGACGATGGCCGGGTGCGCGGCGCGGCCATGAACGCCCTCGGCCGATTAGCCGGCCCCGACCAACTGGCCGCCATGATCCCCGCCGTGTTGAAGGCCCCGAAGGGCGGCGAGCGCGACGCCGCCGAACGCAGCGCCGCCGCGGTCTGTGCCCGTGCCGGCAATGAGGACCAGCGGGCCGACGCTCTGATCGCGGCGATCAATCAGGTCGATGCTGCGCAGCGCGACGAGCTGCTTTCTTTGGTCGGGCGTGTAGGCGGCAAGCGGTTGATCGATTTCGTCGGCGACATCGCGACCGGCAGCGACGCGGCCCGGCGGTTGCTGGCGATCGACGCGCTGAGCAAATGGCCCGATGCCAGCCCGGCCGACAAGTTGCTCGAAATCGCCGGCAAGACGACCGACGCCGGCGAGCGTGAGCAAGCCTTTGAGGGCTACGTGAAGCTATCGGCGACGCGCGACGGCCGGTCCGACAAGCAGCGGCTGGAGCGGATGAAACAGGCCATGCAAGCGGCCCGTACGCCGCAAGAGCAGTCGCTGGTCATCAACCGTTGCCGCACGGCATATAGTGTCGAGACGCTGCGGTTTGTCTTGCCGTACGTCGCCCAGGCGGCTTTCGCACAGCTTGCCTGCGAAACGATCGTCGAATTGGCCCATCACCGTGAAATTCGCGATCCGAACAAGGCCGAGTTCGACAAGGCGCTCGATCAGGTGATCAAGATCAGTAAAGACCCGGTGGTGATCGATCGCGCCCAACGCTACAAGCGTGGCGAAACCTGGGAACGCCCCAAGAAGTGAACATCTTCACCTGGGGAGCTTATGAGAAAGATCCTCTTCATTTTGCTTGTCTCCACGATGGCCCTGGCGGGCTGTCGGAATCAATCCCCGGCGAAGTCAGACAAGGCTCAGCCCGCGACATCGGATGGGTCCACCGTGGTAAAAACAATCCCCATTGTCGGCTTTGATCCCGACGGCGAGCCCGAGATTCGAGTTATGAGCGATGGCGCCCTGATGGTAGTCTTCGAGTTCATGCCGCCTTCGTATGCCGAAGACGAGGAAGCGAAGTTCGCTGATTTTGAGAAGCAGCTCGAATGGGCCGTCCGCGTGCCGGTTTCGCGGGAGGATCGGGAGTTCTTTCTCATCCAGCATCCGGAGAGCGACACGCCGGAGAAAGTGAAGTCGTTTCTCGAAGGCTTTTCGAACGTGGAATCAACTAACTGAGCGCGCGGCAACTATTCCAACTCGTGAATGTCGTTCAACACGCCGCTGGGAATGCAGACGGTCAAGACCGTTAGTTTGCCGACGGCCTTGTGCTTGACGCCTCTGGGCACGTAGACCACGACACCTTTGTGGACCTCGATTTCGGTGTCATCCAGAACCATCGTGCCGCGGCCGTCGACGATGTAGTAGATCTCGTCGGTTTGGGCGTGAAAGTGCAGTCTGGCGTGGTCGATCTCCACGTAGTGGACCTCGGCCACCGCGCCGTCGCGCTGCTCGATCAGGGGACGAATTTGGCCGCAGGTCTCGGCCCATGGCTCGACCTCGGCTGGGTCGCGGCGTAAAAAGCGTTCGCTCGTTTTCATGACCTTATTGTTCGGTCGATTTCGGCTGCTGTCAACAACGGGTGAACATGACCGGACGATGTGCGCTTCCCTGGGCGGCGTTTCCATCGAAAAAACTGCTCTGTTCTGGTTGGGCGAAACAGGTATCGTGGTCGTATGTCGAACTTGGATCTTGAGCGACGCGTCGTACTGCACGCCGACGATTTCGGCTTCAATCACGAAATCACGCGCGGAATCGTCGAAGGCTTTGACGCCGGATTGTTGACTAGCACCGCGCTGCTGGCCAATGCGCCGGCCGCCGCGAAAGCTCTCGAAGATTGGGTCAGCCTTGTCGAGCGGCAGCGGAGCGGCCGACTTGGCTCTGCACCGGCTCGGCGGCGGTTGGGTGACGATCATGCCGCGTTCGATCTGGGCGTCCATCTCAACCTGACACAAGGCAGGCCGCTCATCGGCCGGCAATTCCCGTCAGAATTGCTTGATGCTCAAGGAAACTTTCTGCCGCCCGGAAGATTGCTCTTGCGGCTGCTCAGGTATGCCGACAAATGCCGGGAAGCCGTCGGCGCGGAGCTCCGGGCGCAAGTCGAATTCCTGGAGGCACGGGGCATCGCGCCGACGCACCTCAATGGCCATCAATATGTTGAGCTGATGCCGGTCGTCTCGGAGCTGGTCGTCGAGCTGGCCCGGACTTTGTCGATCGCGGTGGTTCGCGTATCGCGCGAGCCGCGGCATTGGATCACGAGCCTGCGGCCGGGAGTGCGAGCGACGAACTGGATGCTCTCGCACACCAAGCAGTTTTTTGCCCAGCGGTTTGCCAAGCGGATCGGCGCGGCGGGCCTGCGATGTCCGGCGGCATATTTTGGCTCTTCACATGCTGGGCGAGTCGATCTTCAAGTCTGCGAGCTTTTCCTGCGAGCGTCGAAGGGACATGGCATCGTGGAGCTCGGACTCCATCCCGGCTTACCTGCTGCGCAATGCGAGGATGACCGCTGGGCAGTGCCCACCCTACGAATTTGGCACGACCCGCTAGCGGCCTTGCGTCCGGCGGAGTTGGCGCTGCTCAAATCGCCAAGCCTGGTCGAGACCTTGCTGCGGCATGGTTGCCGGCTGGGGAGGCTCAGTTCGCTCGCAGCCGTGCGTGCCGCCGCGGCATAGTTCTTCGAGGACGGCCGGCGCGTGAGAATCGGAGGATGGCCGTCCAGGCCGTCCAGGTTCACTTCCGGACGGCCTCGGAAGGCCATCCTCCGGAAATCTACCAATCGAGCGCCATCCAAAGCAAAAACAGGAGCCAGGCCGCCAGCGCCAACGAGGCGATCGCCAACAACCACGGCCTGCGACGGGGAGGCGCCATGCTTACTTCGGCTGGTCGATCTTGAAGCCTTGCTCCAACGCCGAATCGAAGTCGAAGACGTCGTCGAAGTCCTCGCGGCGATCGTCCTTCGTCTTCTTCATTTGGCCTGCCCGAATCAAGTTGAACACAATCTCGCCCAGGTCGCCGGTCTGATAGATTCCCCAACTGTTGAGCACGCACTTGGCCATGTAGCCGTATTGTTCCAGGGCATAGCGGCGGCTTGCCTCGCAGAGCTGCTGCCCGGTCAGGTGACGCTCGGCCGCGGGATCGTCTTCGCCTGCGGGCTCGTCGGCTGCTTCGCCTGACGGCTCCGTGGATTTCACGGCCCCCATGCCCAGCTCTTTTTGGGCATAGTTGAGCGATTCAAACACAAAGGCATACGCCTCGAACTTGTACCGGGGGTCTTCACGTACCAGTTGTTTGATCTTCTCGATGAGATCGGGCATGGAACAACAATCGTAGCAGTTCAGTCAGAGCGATCGGGTCGGTTGTTTTTCAGTTGGCCGGTTTCAGTTGGCCGAGGCTCGGCCGAGCACCGTCAGCACTTCGCCGGCCCCGACGAGCACGCGGCGGCGGTCTTCGGTT
>DATFDL010000548.1:0-5486 GCA_035252155.1 Pirellulales bacterium
AGGGGCATATTCCCCGCGGCCAACGGAATGCGGTTCCGTGCGTCGCCACTTCTCTGAGTTCTCGTCGTTCCCGTCCCGGCTGACGCTTTGATTTGGCCCGCGCGCCTCCGGCGCGCGGCGGAATTTCGCACCGAGGGTTTCACGCTATGCGCCGATCGCCCGTTCGACCCAAACGTCCACTTTCGTTCTGGCAACGCCGCCGGCAATGGTCGGCGCGAGCGCTCGAAGTGCTCGAGCGCCGCGAGCTGTTGTCGGCCAACGTACTGGGCTATCACAACGATCTGGCGAGCACGGGCGTCAACAACCAAGAAACGGTGTTGACGCCCGCCAACGTCAACGATGCCACCTTCGGCAAATTGGCGAGCACTCCGGTCGATGGGCAAGTCTATGCCCAGCCGCTTTACCTGGAGGGAGTCAGTATTCCTTCCGGCCCCGACGCCGGCACGCACAATGTGGTCTACGTCGCGACCGAGCACGACAGCGTCTATGCCGTCGATTCGTCGACGGGCAGCGTGCTCTGGCAGCGCAGCTTTATCGACCCGGCCAACGGCATCACCACCGTGCCGGCCGCGGACACCGGTTCGGGCGCGCTGACACCGGAAATGGGCATCACCGCCACGCCGGTGATCGACACCTCGACGCAGGCCCTCTATGTGTTGGCGAACACCAAAGAAATCCGCGCCGACGGCACGCACTATGTCTATCGCCTCCATGCCCTAGACCTCGCTACGGGCGCCGAAAAGCTGGGCGGGCCGCTGACCATCGCCGATACGATCTTCGACGGCACGAACTACACCTACGTCAGCGGGCCAACCGTCAACGGCACCGGCGTCGGCAGCGTCAACGGCCAGATCACATTCAACGCCTTGCGCGAGCTCGGCCGGGTCGGGCTCTCCGACATCGACGGCAGCATCTACATGGGGTTTGGTTCGCATCCCGACGTCGATCCGGCGCACGGCTGGGTGCTGGCCGTGAACGCCCAAACCTTGAACCTGTGGGCCGCCGTCAATTTGACACCCAATGGCGAGTTCGGCGATGTCTGGCAAGCCGGCAATGAGGTGCTGAGCGACGGCAACGGGCAGTTCTTTGTCTCGACCGGCAACGGCACCTTCGACTCGACGCTCGATGCCAACGGCTTTCCGAGCAACGCCGATTACGGCGACTCGCTGGTCAAGTTGGTTTACGACGGCAGCACGCCCGCCAACCCAAATCCCAACGGCTGGGGCCTGAAGGTGGTCGATTACTTCTCTCCCTCAAACACGCAGACACTTGACAGCCAAGACCAGGACTTGGGTTCGGGCGGCACGGTGCTGCTGCCCGATCAGGCAGGCAATGCCGCCAATCCGCACCTGATGATCGAGTCGGGGAAGCAGGGCACCATTTACCTGATGAACCGTGACAACATGGCGGGCTTCAATTCGACGGCCGACCAGGTGCTGCAGGAGTCTAGTGGGCTGCTGACGACCACGTACAGCACGCCCGCCTATTTCAACGGCACGCTCTACTACGCAACGGTGGGCGACCACGTCAAGGCGATCCCGCTGACCGGCGGCGTGTTGGCCGCCGCGCCCTCGTCGCAGTCGAGCGACAGCTTCGGCTATCCGGGCGCCACGCCCAGCATTTCGGCAAGCGGCGGCGCGAATGGCATCGTGTGGCTGATCGACAACGGCACCAGCGAGCTGCGGGCCTACGACGCCAGCAATCTGGCCGACGAACTGTACAATAGCGACCAGGCGCCGGGAGGACGCGACCAGCTCGGTTCGAGCGTCAAGTTCAGTGGGCCCACGGTGGCCGACGGGCACGTCTTTGTCGGCACCGGCAACAGCTTAGTGATCTATGGGCCGCACGATGCGCCGCCCGCGGCGACCGGCACTGCGGCCTACGTCGCCGCCGCTTTCGAAGACATTCTCGGCCGGCCCGCCGATCCTGGTGCTTTGGCGAACTGGACCAATCTGCTCAATCACGGCCTGTCGCGCGGCGTGTTTACGGGTGCGCTGGCCCATAGCGACGAATACTATCATCTGGTGATTCAGGCGGCGTACCAACAATACCTGGGGCGGTCGGCCGATCCGCAAGGGCTGAATGTCTGGACGGCCGCCATGCGCGGCGGCTTGAGCGACGAGCAGCTCGAGGCCGACTTCATCGGTTCGCCCGAATTCTTTGCTCACGCCGGCGGCACCAACCGCGCCTGGGTCGACACCATGTATCAAGACCTTTTGGGCCGCCAGCCCGACGCCGCGGGCGAGACCTTTTGGGTGCAGTCATTGGCGATGGGAACCAATCGTCAGTCGGTGGCATTCGGTTTTGCGGCCAGCGTCGAACGCGAGAGTCAGCGGGTGCAGTCGGACTATTTCCACTTTCTGGGCCGGTCCGCCAGCGCCGCCGAGGTGAACAACTGGGTGATCGCCTTCGAGCACGGCTATAGCAACGAGAACGTCATTGCCGGCTTCGCCGCCTCGAACGAATACTATCACCGCCGGGCCGGCGGGTGAACCAGGGGTCATGCTCGAAATGCTCGGCATTACGGCCGCCGGGCACCGTCGCTCACCACCGCGCCGGGCATGCGGATCTCCAGGGCCAACGCTTCGGGCGTGGTCGCCGCGGCAAGCGCCTGTACCCCGCTGATCGTCCCCGCCCGATAAAGCTGAATCAGGTGCTGGTCGAACGTCTGCATGCCAAACTCGCGCGTGGCCACGTAGTCGGCGATGTCGGCGATCCGGTTTTCCATGATGTACTTCGACGTCACCGCCCCACCGCGTAAAACCTCGACCACCGGCCGGTGCTTGTTCTCCTTATCGACCACCAGCCGCTGCGATGCCACGCCCACCAGCGCCGCCGAGAGTTGCTGCCGGGCGATCGGCAACATGCCGCCGGGAATCATCGCCAGCAGCCGCTCGATGGTTTGCGAGGCGCTCGAGGCGTGAACCGTCGCCAGCACCTGGTGCCCGGTGTCGGCGGCCCGCAAGGCCATCTGGGCCGTTTCAGGATCGCGAATTTCGCCCACCAGAATGACGTCGGGCGCTTGCCGCATGGCCTGCCGCAGGCCGTGGTCGAACGACGGCGTGTCGCGCCCCACCTCCACATGCGCGACCAGCGATTTTTTGCTGACGTGCTCGTACTCCACCGGATCTTCGATCGTCAATATCTTCAGGTGATACGTGCTATTCAGCAGATCGACCAGCGCCGCCAGCGTGGTGCTCTTGCCGCTGCCGGTGGCCCCGCTCATCAGCGTCAGTCCCCGCCGGGCCTCGGCCAGCTCGCGCAGCACCGGCGGCAAGTGCAGCTCGTCGAGCGTGCGGATCTTCGGCAGAATCAGGCGAATGACCAGCGCCGGCTGCCCGAGATGGCTGTAGAGATTGCAGCGAAAACGGGCCGTGCCGGGCATGGCATACGAAAAATCGTGACCCTGCTGCATCGCCTGGTTGATGTCGTCGGCAATCGCCCGCGGACCGATCGCCCGGATGAACTCGCGTATCTGCTCATCGGTCAGCGGCGCCGCGTCGATCTGCCGGATCTGCCCGACGATGCGCAATTGCGGCGGCGCGCCCGTCTGCAAGTGCAGGTCGGCCGCGTCCTGGTCGAGCGCGAATCGCAACAACTGGTCGATGGTCATCGCGTGGGCCGAGTGCGTCATGGACGATTTTCCCCTTGGACCGAGTCAAGCGCCGATTTGAGCTGCTTGAGTTGCTTGAGCGCCTCATCGAGCTCATCCGACTTGCCTGCGCTCGACTCAAGCCGGCGAATCGTCTCGTCGACGTCGGCGTGTTTTTCGACCTTCGATTCGACTCGCTCGATCGCCCGATCGGCTGGCCCACTTTCGCCCAGGGCCGATTCGAGCCGTTCGTATTCCTGGTCAATGCGCTGCTCGATCTCGGGCCACCGTTCTTCGATCATCGGCGCGGCTTCATATCCGAAGTACGCCAGGCCCACGAGCACCATCGGCAGAAACGCGGTCACGGTGTTCATCACGGGCCGCCGCATGCGGCGCCAGTGCTTGCCCCAATAATAAAGGCCATAAAAGGGCACTAGCAGACACGCCAACCCCTTGAACATGTGGTCTTTGAACGGGAGCGAGACGAGGTAGATCAACCCGACGACCAGCAGCCCGACGTTGGCCGCCACAATGATCACCGCCCCGGCGTGCAGGGCCACCTTCCACTTGAACAGGCAGCCGAACAAGATGGCCACCATCGAGGCCAGCGAGATCACATACAGCAGGTCGCGCAGCTTGCGCAGCCGACGCGCGGCAAAGCGCGCAGTGAGGCTGGGCAGCATGGTCCACAGTGGAGGCGGCCCGCCGCGGTGCTTGGGCAACTGCGGAGCGTTGACGTGGTAATGCGAGGGGCCGGCATCCTTAAGCAAATCTTCCGGCGGGCTGACCGCCCCCGGCCAAACGTGCCGCTCCGGCCCCGCCGGCTGCAAGTTCAGCGGGGCTGCCGCGGCTAGCAAATGGGCCGGCGCCCGCACCGGCTCTTCTTCGTCGAGCGGTTGCAACCGCAGCCCAGCCCCGCTGTGATGCGTGCCCGAGGCGGCGGTGTCGGGCGTGTCGGCCGCCGGCACCGTCAACACGTGGCCGCAACGCTTGCACCGTGCGTGCCGCCCCTGAAAATGCTCATCGACCGTGAGCGGCAGACCGCACTGCTGGCAAGCGAACCGGATCGACATCGGCGTTTATTCGTTCGTGTGCAGGTTGAGATGCTCGTGGCGTTGTGCCCGGCGTTCGAGCACGCCCAGTACTTGCCTTTCCAGCCGCAGATATTCTTTCAGCTCGTCGATCCATTGCGTGAGCGTCACCAGCAGCGGCGCGTCGACCCGCAGCTTGTTGCCCCGCGTGCTGGCGAAGGCCGTGCGCAGCGGCGCACCCTCGTGCATGCCCATCACCACGCTGATCGAGTCTCGGGCGATGGCCGGGGCGTCGGCCGCGGCGCCGTCGGCCAATTGCATTCGATAATCGAACACCAGCACTTGCCGGCCGCGGCCTTGCAAATAGTTCTGGGCGTCGTGCCATTCGCGGGCCATCGTTCGCTTGCACAGAGGCGCCGACCAGATCACATGGAATTCCGTGCCCGGCCCGGCCGATTCGGCCTGAAAGAATTGCGGATAGTGCTCGTCGCTCAGATGTTCGGGGTGCCAGGCGTTTTCTTCCCAGTCCCAGCTTATCGGCGGCACGTCGTCCACCCGCATCGCTTGCATGCACAGCAGCAGGTCTTCGACATTGTGTTCGGTCTCTTCGACGCGCTCGCGGGTCGAGAGCGAATTGCCCGTCGCATCGCGCAACGTGCCGGGCATGTGTTCCAGACCAATCCGCCGATAGTTCATGGCGACCTCCCCATACTGCCGGCCGACCGGGCCGACCTAGCAAGTATAGGCCCCGCTGGACCAACGTACAACGAAGGCGAGAGCGAAGAGGCGACAGGGCGAAGAGGCGAGGGGGCGAAGAGGCGAGGGGGCGAAGAGGCGAGGGGGCGAAGAGGCGAGGGGGCGAA
>DATFDL010000549.1:0-16067 GCA_035252155.1 Pirellulales bacterium
TCGGTCCGCAGGAAGATTTGCCCGTCGCTCACGGCGGGCGAGGCGTTCGAGCGGCTGTCGTCATCGTCGAAGACATTGTGAGCCAGCAGCTCGTACTTCGGCTGGGCGGCCACGACGAAGGTGCCCGTATGTTGCGAGACAAAGTAGAGGTTGCCGTCGGCCAACACCGCCGATGACCAGATTTTATCGGGCTTCGGTTCGAGCCGCTCTTGAAACACCGTCTCGCCGGTGGCGGCGTTCTGGCAGCAGATGTAGCCGCCGCTGTCGCTGGCCCAATAGAGATGGCCGTCGTGATAAACGGGCGACGAAACGTTCGAGCCTTTCTGCTGCCGCCAGACGGTGTGCGACTGAGTGACGTCGTCGTGACCGCCCAGCCGGACTGCCAGCGAGGTGTGTCCGCCGCCAATGGCATAGACAACATTGTCGTGAGCCACCACGCTCGGGCAAACGTAGCGATGGATGCCGTCGGCGTTCCAAAGCGGTTTTCCGTCACGCGGATCGAAGCTCAATAGCCGCGACTCAATGCTGACGACCGCCTCGGGCTCTTGTGGGCCGGAGGCGATCAACGGCGTATTCCACGAAGAGCGAATGCCCGGCGCACGCCAAACTTCGTTTCCGTTTTGTTTGTTCAGCGCCACCAGCGAGCCACTCTCGACGCTGGCGTTGATGAGCAGCAGATCGCCGAAGAGCACGGGCGACGTGCCCGACCCCCAACCGTTCGTTCCTTCGCCCACGCTCACATGCCAGAGCTCGCTGCCGTCGAGATCGAAGCAATAGACGCCCGACTTGCCAAAGAAGACGAACAACCGTTGGCCATCCGTGGTGGGCGTACTGGCGGCATAGCCATGATACGAGCCTTCACCCTGATAATTGTGTTCGGGCAGCTTCGGCTCAAACTGCTTGGTCCACAGCACATTGCCGGTGCGGCGGTCGAAGCAGAAGAGATGACGGACCAGATTCTTTTGATCGCCCGCGTTGGGTTCGAGTCCATAGCCGGTATAGCAGGTCAGATAGACGCGGCCGCGGACGACGATCGGGCTGGAGGAGCCGGGGCCGGGCAGGTCGGCCCGCCAGAGAACGTTCTGGTCCGACGACCACTGAGCGGGCACGTTGTGTTCATCGCTGACGCCCAAGCCGCCGGGGCCGCGGAACTGGGTCCAGTCGGCCGCATTCGCCGAGGCCGCGGACAATGCAAGCATCACCGAGCCAACGAGTTTTTGCAATTTCATGCTGACGCCTCGCGTATTATTCTGCGTAGCCGGATGCGGTCGCCAAAGGCGACCGCGAGACAGCCGAGGGCGGCTGTCCCACATTGCCGCTTTCATGTCCGCCTGAACTAAAAAATCAACTACTTAAATCAGAATATAACCTTCCTCACCATGCTGGCTGAGGTCGAGACCTTGGATCTCTTCTTTTTGCGAAACTCGCAAGCCGATCGTCGCGTCGAGCACCTTGAGCAACACGAAGCTGACCACAGCCGCAAAGACCCAGGTGATTGCCGCCGCCCCAAGCTGGGCAGTGAAAAGCTTCTTGCCGCCATCGAGCAGACCCATTGGCTCGGGGCCGAAAACTGCCTGCGTGGCGAAGACGCCGGTCAAGATCGCCCCCAGCGTGCCGCCGACGCCATGTACACCGAAGGCATCGAGCGAGTCGTCGTAGCCGAATTTGGTTTTAAACGAGAGGCAGGCATAACAACAGACGACGCCCGCGGCAGCGCCCATGATCAGCGCCGGCACGGGCTGCACATAGCCGCTGGCCGGGGTGATGCAGACCAGGCCCGCCACGGCGCCCGAGCACGTGCCGAGCACCGTCGGTTTGCCGCGGACGACCCACTCGCAGGCCGCCCAGGCCAGCGCTCCGGCCGCGGCGGCAAAGTGCGTGGCGGTGAATGCCGAGGCGGCCTGGCCGGTGGCGGCCAACGCGCTGCCCGCATTGAAGCCGAACCAGCCGACCCACAGCAGGGCCGCGCCGATGGTGGTAAAGGCCAGGCTGTGGGGCGGCATCGGCTCGTGTCCGTAGCCCAGCCGTTTGCCCATCACCAGTGCGCAGACCAAGGCCGATACGCCCGAACTGATATGGACCACCGTGCCGCCGGCAAAATCGAGCGCGGGGAAGAGCGCATGGTCGCTGCCGTAGGCCAGAATGCCGCCGTCCCAGACCCAATGGCAGAGCGGACAGTAGACCAGCGTGCCCCAGAGAATCATGAACACGACCATTGCGCTGAACTTCATCCGTTCGGCAAAGGCCCCGCAAATCAAGGCCGGAGTGATGACGAAGAACATGCCCTGAAACAGCATGTGTGTCAGCCGAGGGATCGTGCCTTCCATCGGATAATCGGTGGGAGAAGTCGGCTGCACGCTCCGCATGGCCAGGAACTCGTGGTTGCCGATCCAGGGGTTGAAACTTTCGCTTTTAGGATCTCCGCCGAAGGCCAGCGAATAACCGTAAAGGCCCCAGATGACGGTATTGAGCGCCATGAGAAAGAAGCATTGCATCATGACGCCCAGGACGTTTTTCTTCCGCACCAGCCCGCCGTAGAACATGGCCAGGCCAGGCGCGGTCATCAGCAGCACCAGGGCCGAGGAAACGAGCATCCAAGCGTTGTCGCCATGGTCGATGGCGGGGGCGGCCGGCGGCGGAGGACTATCTTCGGCCAACGCCAAGCACTGGCTGCTTAAGACAAGGGCCAAAGTGTAGAGCGGCACGCGCAGACGACGAATGACCGACATCGCCACCACCTCCAGAAGGCAAGACGAATCTCACGTGAAAACACGGTAACCAGCGGGTGACGGAAAGGCAAGGTAGTAAGAAAGGGTTCAGGGTTTAGGGTTCAGGGTTCAGCACTTTTGTGGACGTTATAAGGTTCGTGCTCGCGGCTCCCGCTGTAAAGCAAGTTCCTGACCTTTCGACCCGGCGTTAAGATGCTGAATCCTGAACCCTGAACCCTATTACCGTCCGATCCGTTACAGCCCGGCGTCACCAGACACGCAACCGCCACAATTCCACCCGCGTTTTTCCCGTGCTTTGGCACGTGCTAGGGTTTTTCGTGGTTTGCCCACCTGTTTTTCCCACCTACACGCAAGGAAACCCTCGCATGCCTACGAAAACCGCTCCCAAGTACATGAGCAAGTCGGAAGTCTTCGCCTCGTTGGCCGAATCGTCGGACATGACCAAGGCCCAGGTCGCGGGATTGTTCGCGAACCTGAACACGCTGGTTGAGAACAACATTGGCAAGAAGGGACCGGGCGTGTTCGTGTTGCCCGGCCTGGCCAAGATCAAGGTCATTCGCAAGCCCGCCACCAAAGAGCGCAAGGGCATCAATCCCTTCACTGGCGAAGAGACGACCTTCAAGGCCAAGCCGGCCCGCAACGTCGTCAAGATTCAGCCGTTGAAGGCCGTCAAAGAGATGGTCTGAGGCAATTGAGGTGGTGGAATGGTCGGGAGACCGTTCCACAACCTGGTCGAAGACCGTTCCACATCCGTCGGCTACCGCTTCTGACCGCCCCGTTCGGCATGCGAACGGGGCGGTTTTGTTGTCGCTAAATCGCGGTCCGCGATTACCGGACAATGAGCACGTCGAGAGAGTAGTGGCGGTGGCTGGGGCAGAGCCGCGACGCGCGACTGGTTTGGCAGAAAGGCGTTGACGCGGCGATGCCCCGGAAAGCCAGCCACCGGGGCATCGCTGGCCGGCGGCGCGTCTGATGAGTGGTAAGATTGAATGCGGCCAGCTTCTGCCCCAGCCACCGATTCCGGCACGCCGCGTAATCGCACACACCTGTTTAGCCTTTCCGCCAGGTTGGCTTTTTCGCGCGCGACGAAGGATGGCGGCCCAAGGGGCGGAAAGGCTCGACAGCCGGCGGGACTTCGGGCGGCCGGCCAAGATACGGCGCCACCAGCCGGGCCCGCGGCCCGCGCTGATCGTCAGGCGCCGCATTTTCGACCTCAAAGTACACCCGGTCGCCCTCCGACAAGGGATCGAGCGTACCGCCGACTACCGCGGGTGCGCGGAAGTAGACATCGGCGCCGCCGTCGTCGGGGGCGATAAAGCCATACCGCTTTTCTCGGACCAGGGTGGTGATGATTCCCAGAGGCATTCTCCCATTATAAGCTAGACTTGCTTGTGGCGGACGGCTCGCGTCGTGGTCGACCACCCAAGCCGCTCGGCATTGAACGATCATCTGCTGCGATGACACTCCAACGTTGGGCATTTACCGGACGAAGACCGCGGCACCCTGCCGCGGACGACGAAGCCGTCTCGGTCTCAATCGAGCGGCCGCTCGGCTCGCCCGGCACCGACGGCGAAGCCCAGCTCGTCGACCTCTCGCGCCAGGGCGCTCGGCTGGTGCTCGGCGCGCCGCCGGCCGAAAACGAACCGATCGTGTTTCGCCTGTCCGACAAGCACACTGGTATCGACTTGGCCTTGCCCGGCGCGGTACGATGGTTGACGAAACAGGACGACGGCCGATGGTTGATTGGCTGCGAATTCACCGAAGAATTGTCCTTGGAGATGTTGGGTGAGCTGTTCCTTTGCGGAATCCTTTGCGACCGGCCCTCTGAGTAACGGCAGGTAGACCGCCTCGATGGAACGTTCTCAGCACGGCCCCACCCTGCCGCCGACGACCACGTTGCGGTTGGCGCTGTTGTTCGGCACGATCTACTTCGTGCAAGGCATGAGCGAGCCGACGACGGGTCTGATCTCTCAGCCCGATCAGTCGTTGCTGCGCCAGTGGGGCGAAAGCCCCGAGCAGATCGCCTCGTTCGTGGCGATCTTGGCGGCACCCTGGTGCCTGAAACCGCTATTTGGTTTCCTCTCCGACTTTTTTCCGCTGGGACGCTTCCGGCGAAAGAACTATTTGATTCTGACCAGCTTGATTGCGATGGCTGGCTTTTTCACGCTCGGCTGTTTGCCAATGCCGGTGGGGGCCCACAACCGTCTGCTGTCATGGCTGCTGGTGCCGACCGTGGCGGTGATCTTCGCCGACGTGGTCATCGACGCGCGGATGATCGAATGCGGTCAGCCGCGCGGCATCACCGGCAAACTGCAGTCGGTGCAATGGGCCGCCATTTACGCCGGCACCATTCTGACCGGCGTGCTGGGCGGCATTCTCAGCGAACGGCAAGAGCAGCGGCTGGGCTATTTTATTTGCGGCGCATTGATGACCGTGACGCTGGCCACGTCGCTGTTTGTCAAAGAAAAGCCGCAGGTGGGCCGAGCCGAAGATTGGCAGGCCGCGATCGCGGCGCTGGGCCGAGCGGCCCGCACCCCGGCGGTCTACAGTGTGGGGGCTTTGCTCTTTTTGTGGCATTTCAACCCCTGTTGTCAGGCGGTGCTCTATCTGCACATGACCGACGCCCTGGGCTTCAGCGAAGAGTTCTATGGCCAAACAATGTCGCTGATGGCCGTCGGATCATTGGCGGCCTGCGTGGCTTATGGCTTTTATTGTCGCCGCGTGCCGATGCAGCGGCTCATCTACCTGGCCGTTGGCTTTGGACTGGCCAGCACCTGGGCGTATTGGCAAATGATCGATCGGACGTCGGCCATGGTGATCAGCGTGGTGGTCGGTTTCACCTACATGACCGCCAGCATGGTGATGGTCGATCTGGCGGCGCGGGCCTGTCCGATCAACGCGGCAGGCACGCTCTTTGCGCTCTTCATGGCGCTGTGCAACATCAGTTCCGCGGCGACCACCTGGCTGGGCGGCGCGGTCTATCAGGCGGGCCTGGCTCATCGAGACGCCGATTTCGCGTTTCAGGCGGTAGTGGCGCTGGGCGGCGCGCTTTCGGCGAGCTCGTGCCTGCTGATTCGGTTTTTGCCCGCTCATTTGTTGGGCAGTCAAGAAGCGGCCGTCGCGGCGCCGTCATTGGTGTTGTCCGAAATGCCGGTCGCGATCGAAACGAGTCAATCGGCGGTGTAGGCCGCGCGTTCGGCCATTCCGACGTAACGCGCGGTAGCTCCCGGCCTTGTGCCGGGCGGTTCCGACGTCGATCGCAAGGCAGCCCGTAAGCCGGCCACAAGGGCCGGGACTACCGCGCCGCTGCGGTGCCGACGTCGATTGCACAATCAACCCGCGGCCGGCCACAAGGGCCGGGACTACCGGGCTCGTGCCTTCAGGCTCGGATCGGCCGCCAGCGGCAACGACACCGGCCGGCCGGTTTCGGCGGCCTTGTAAATGCCCAAAATAATCTCAACGCTGCGACGGCCCTCTCGGCCATCGACGGCAGGCGGGCGGTTCTTTTGAATCGCCTCGACAAAATCGCGGAACTGCCGCGCGTGGCCATGGTGGCCGATCGCGGCCGGGTCGCTTGCACCGCCGCCCGTGCTTTTGCTCTGGGCCATCTGCCGCAAAATGGCTGTGTCGCGCCGGTCTTTCTTGGCGAAGTCCCATTTCACCAGGTCTTCTTCTTCCATTGTGGCCGAACCCTCTGAGCCGTGGATCTCGATCCGCTTCAGATAGCCCGGATAAGCGGCGGTGCTGGCTTCGATGACGCCCAACGCCCCATTGGCAAACTGCAGGGTGGCTACGGCGGTGTCTTCGACGGCGATCCGCTCGTGCGCCAGCGTGGCAGTTTGTGAGCGGATTTCAGACACTGGCCCCATCAGCCAGGTAAGTAGATCGACGCTATGGATGGCCTGGTTCATCAGAGCGCCGCCGCCATCGAGTTCCCAGGTGCCGCGCCAGGCGCCGCTGTCGTAGTACGCCTGCGAGCGATACCACTTCACGTAGGCATCGCCCAGCGTCAGCCGGCCGAAGCGGCCGAGGTCGACCGCTCGTTTCAACTCTTGACTGGAATCGTGAAAGCGTGAGGGAAAAATCGTGGCCAATTTCACGCCGGCCTCGTGGCACGCCCGGATGATGCGGTCGCACCGCTTAAGTGTGATCTCCAGCGGCTTTTCGACGATCACGTGCTTGCCGGCCCTGGCGGCGGCGATCGCCGGCTCTAGGTGAGCGCCGCTGGGCGTACCGATGGTCACGACATCCACCTTGGGGTCAGCCAACATATCCGGCAGCCGATGATAGGCGCGGCAGCCCGTGGCGGCGGCCAGCCGATCGGCCGAGGCGGCGATGGTGTCGAAGCAGGCGGCCAGCCGGGCGCCGCGCACGTCGCCGATGGCCTTGGCGTGAAAGTTGGCGATCATGCCGCAGCCGATGATTCCGAATCCGAGCATCTCTTAGCCCTGGGGCAGGTATTGGTTAGGTAGTCCCGGCCCTTGTGGCCGGCTTCTTGGGTAGCCCCGGCCCTTGTGGCCGGTGTGGGGCCAAATACCGGATCGACGTCGGAACCGCCCGGCACAAGGCCGGGAGCTACCTCGCGTTGACCGCGTGCGGTCATCCTGACGCTCAAGCGGCGATTATAGTGCCGCTGGCCGGCTCGGCCAACGGGCAGGGTCAAACCACGAATCACACGAATGACACGAATCAAAATATTCGTGTCCTTCGTGTGATTCGTGGTTTCCAAAATTTTTTTCCCGCGCGCTTGACATCGCCCCGAAAGCGGCTACTATAAAACCCGAACTAATAAACCAAAACACAACGCGAGGCCCCCGATGGCGCGACCGCCCGCCAAAGAACTCACCGAACGAGAATTAGAGATTATGCAGGTCTTTTGGAAACGCGGTCCCTCGGCCGTGGCCGACGTGCAAGCCGATCTCAAACAAGCCGGACTCGACCGGGCCTACACCACCGTGGCCACGCTCGTGCGGATCCTGGCCGACAAGGGCTTTTTGGAGCAAGTCAATCAGGAACGGCCTTTTATCTATCGCCCGGCTCGCACCTACGAAGAAGTGTCAGGCAAGCTGCTCAGCGACCTGGTCGAGCGGGTCTTTCAAGGCTCGCGCGAGCAATTGCTGGTGCGGCTCATGGGGCAAAAAAAACTTTCGGCCAAGGAACGTGCGGCCCTGGAACAAGTGCTCGGTCGGGGCAAACCGGAGGCGAAGCCATGAATACGCTCGGCGTTTCATTGGTGTGGTGCGTGGTGCAAGCTACGATGTTCACCTCGATCGGGCTGGTAGTCTACTACGCGGCTCGGCGGCGCAGCCCGGCGATGGCCGCCGCCGCGGTCGCCAGCACGCTCTTCGTCTTGGCCGCCGTTTCGGCTCTGGCGTTTTTTCCCTGGCCGCGGTGGTACACGTTAGGCCAGGTTGCTCCCGGCCCTGTGCCGGGCGGTTCTGATGTCGAGTTCAGTGCAAACGCCGATGGGCCGGCCACAAGGGCCGGGGCTACCGACGCCGATCAGCCGGCCACGAGGGCCAGGGCTACCGCGCGACCTGCCGACACGCGGCTGGCCGATGCCTGGCAATTCTTTTGGGACGAACTGCAGCTCAAGCAGGTCGTAGACCATGAACGATCGGCTGCGTGGCGATGGCCCGGCATCGTCGCCGTCGCCTTCGCACTGGGCATGTGCCTGACACTCGGCCGAATCGCGCTGGGCCTGCTAGCGGTACGCCGTTACCGAGCGGCCATGCTGGCCGTGACCGACCCGGCATTGCTCGCACAAACCGCGCGAATCACGCAGCAGATGGGCTGCCGAAGGCCAGTCGAGCTGCGGCAGTCGGCCTCGCTGAATACTCCGGCGACCATCGGCTGGCGGCGGCCGATCGTCATCCTGCCGGACGATTGGCGGAACTGGAGCGAGACCGAGCGGCAAGTGGTGTTGGCTCACGAGATCGCCCACATCGCGCGGGGCGATTATGCGGCCTGGCTTATCGCTCAGCTTAGTGTGGCGTTGCACTTCTATCATCCGCTGGTGCATTGGCTAGCCGGGCGACTGCGATTGGAACAAGAGCTGGCGGCCGACGCCTGGGCCGCGGCAATCGCCGGCTCGCCCGAGACCTATCTGATGACCTTGGCCCAAATGGCGCTGCGCCAGGACGACCGGGCAATCGCCTGGGCCGCGCGGGGCTTTCTTCCCACACGGGGCGCTTTTCTGAGGAGAATCGAAATGTTACGCGAAAACAAACCATTGCGGAGTGCCTCTCTTTCACGCCGTCGCACCGCCATGCTGATGGCGGTGATTGCTGTGGCGGGCCTGGCGATTGCCGGAGTCCGTGGACCAAGTGGCGCGAGTCAAGCCGCCCCGCCGAAGGACGCCGCGGCGAAACCTACTGCCGGCAGCGAGCAACGCCAGAACGCTTTCGACCTTGCCTACGTGCCCAGTCGCGCCGTGGCGGTGATAGCTCTCCGCCCCGCTGCGCTGGTCGGGCGCCAAGGCATGAAGCCGTTGGCCGACGTCATCAACGACAACAACAGCCTCGCGCATCGCGAGGGACTGCGTGTCGAGAAAATTGAAGAAATGAAATTCGCGTTCACCGCGTTGCCTAGCGGCGGGCCGATGATGGACCGCCTGATCGTGCAGGTCTTTCGCAGCACCGAGCCGTTCGATTGGATGAAGATCTTTGGCAAAGAGTTTCTGGGAGAACCGGTGAAAGACCAAATTGCCGGCAAAGAGTACTACAAAATGGCCGAGCCGAGACCCCAAATGAGCCGCGCCATCTATCTACCGGACGAGCGAACCATCGTTATGGCCACCGAACCGCAATTGCAGCAGATCTTGCTTGCCGGACGCCGCTCGCCCGACTGGGCCGATCGCTGGCAGTCGCTCGGTTCGGGCGAATTCGCGGCCATGCTCGATCTGACGGCGGTCAACCAAGCACTGGCGGGCGAACTGAAACAAGGGCCTCCGCCTCCGCATCTTGCTCCGCTCTTGGCGTTTGCACCCCTCTGGGAGAAAGGACAAAGACTTTTCGCCACTGCTCGAATTGACGACGACCTGACGCTTCAGGCGCAGATCGACTGCGCCAATGGCGATGACGCCCAACAGGTGGAGCGCACAGCGCAGGCGGCCTTGACGTTGGCCCAAAACATGTTGGATGAACTTGGCAACCGGCTCGCCGGGGCGCCGGCCCAAGGGGCGGCAGCGGCCTTGCCAGCGGTTGATGTGGCCAGTCAATTGCTGAAGCGCGGCAAGCTAAGTACTCGTCGCGAAACGGTCGAATACACCACCAAGCTGGACGTCGACGTGGCCGAAACCGCCACCGCAATCTTTAGTCCAGCGGTGATGGCGGCACGCGAGTCGGCGCGGCGGGCGCAAGACATGAACAACATGAAGCAAATCGTGCTCGCATTGCATATCTATGCCGATGTCAATAAGCATTTTCCACCGCCCGTGGTAATTGGTCCCGACGGCAAGACGCCGCACAGTTGGCGGATCGAGATTCTTCCGTACATGGAACAAGAGCCGCTCTATCGCCAGTACAAAATGGACGAACCGTGGGACAGCGAGAACAACAAAAAGGTGCTCGACCAGATGCCGGCGGTCTTGCGCGCTCCGAGCGCCGCACCTGGCAGTAACGAGACGTCCTATTTCGCCTTGGTTGGTCCGACGACCTTCTTTGGCGACAAAGACTCAAAAGGAACGACGTTCATGGAGATTCGCGATGGCACCTCGAATACCATCGCCATTGTCGAGACGAAGCGCTCCGTGCCGTGGACCAAGCCCGACGACATCGATTACGATCCAGCCAAGCCGCTGCCAAAGTTAGGCGGCTGGCATCCCGGTGGTTTCATCGCCGGCTATGGCGATGGTTCGGTGCATTTTCTGCAAGACACGCTTGCGGAAGAGACCTTGCGAGCCCTGATTACCAAGGCGGGCGGCGAAGTCATTCCGGGTATGTAGTAACGCATGTAGGGTGGGCCGAGCGAAGCGAGTCCCACCGTCAATGACAATGCGAAGGAAACGGTGGGACTCGCATCGCTCGGTCCACCTATCCTTTACGCGGGCGTGAATGCGGCAATGTGGGACAGCCGCCCTCGGCTGTCTGGCGGTCGCCTTCGGCGAGCACCGCACAGCCGAGGGCGGCTGTGCCACATGCCGTGGACACGGCGAAGCCGCAAATAGCAGAATAAAGTGGGCTCGACGATCGGCGAATTCGGCGCGTCGCCCGGCAACTCCCGCCGAAATGCCGCACGATTCGGACCGCTTCGGCCATGCGGCTCCAAAACGGCCCGCCGTGCGCAACTTGTTGAATCAACACCAAGTTGCGTCGTGTTCTACGAACACGATTCGCCGAAGCCGATCTTCTTGGCACGTCGCTTGCTTAACGAGCCGCCGCACGCCGGGGGGCGACGCGAGACCAAGCAGGCACGATGCCCTACGGGTTGTACATCTCGGCCGAAGGCGCCCAGGCGCAGAGCACCCGCATGGAGGTGATCGCCAATAATCTGGCGAACGCCTCGACGCCCGGCTTCAAGCGCGAGCTGGCGATCTTTCAAGCCCGATTCGCCGAAGAAATTCAGCGCGGGCAAGAGCCGGCCGGCGCCGGCACGCTCAACGACATCGGCGGCGGCGTCGAGACGCTTGCCACTATTACCGATTTTTCGGAAGGACCGCGCAAGCAAACCGGCATCCCCACCGACATGGCCATCGACGGCGACGGCTTTTTTGTCGTCCGCCGCAACGGTCAGAACTTTCTGACCCGCTCGGGAAGCTTCGAGCTCAACCAGACCGGCACGCTGGTGACCCAAGATGGCGACGTGGTGCTTTCGGCGACAGGCACGCCCATTGTCGTCGCCCCCGACCAAGGCCCCTGGTATGTCACGCCCGACGGCGCTGTGGCGCAAGGCTCGGAGCTGACCTATTTGGCGTTGGCCCGGCCCAACTCGCTGGGCGACCTGATGAAAGTGGGCGACAACCTCTTCGCGCCGCTGGCCCCGATCAAGCCGCTCGATGCCACCCAGCGAAAAGTTTCGAGCCACTGGCTCGAGCTGTCGGGCGTGCGGCCGGTGAACGAGATGACCGAGATGATCGAAACTTCGCGCGCCTTCGAGGCCAATGTGAACATGATTCGCAATCAAGACCAGATTTTGGGCGAGTTGGTTAGTCGTGTGTTGAAGACGTAAGCAGGGGTCAGGATTCGGGGGTCGGGGGTCAGGGTTTTTAACGAGGTCGTTTCGTTTGGCGCGACTTGCGAAAGTTCCTGAACCTGAACCTCTAACTCGGAATCCCTGACCCCTGAATCCCGAATCCTGACCCCTCCCCTATTCCCTAGCCCCCGTCCCCCTGAACCCTCATGAGTCTTCAAGCTCTCTGGACCGGCGCGACCGGCATGACGGCGATGGAAACGAAGTTGGACGTCATCGCCAACAACCTGGCGAACGTCAACAGCGTCGCCTTCAAGCGCTCGCGCGCGAATTTCGAAGAGCAAGTTTATCGGCACATCAAGCTGCCCGGTGCGCAGGACGCCTTCAATAACTATGCCCCGGTCGGCATCTCGGTTGGTCTTGGTGCGCGGCCGCAAGGCACGCAGCCTATCTTCGAGCAAGGCACGTTCGATCAAACCAATAATCCCTTGGACATGGCCATCGAAGGCGACGGCTTTTTCCAGGTCATCGATCCGACGACCAACAACTTTCTTTATACCCGCGCCGGCAACTTCAGCGTCAACTCGAACGGCCTGCTCGTGGTGGGCTCGGCCCAGACCGGCCGCCTTGTGCAGCCGCAAATCTCGCTGCCCATCACCACGCAAGGAATCGTGGTCAGCGCCGAAGGCAACGTCTCGATCCAGCAATTCGGCCAGACGCAGTTCTCGCAGGTGGGTCAGCTTCAGCTCGCCAAGTTCATGAACCCGCAGGGTTTGTTGCAGATGGGCGAGAACCTGTTTCAAGAAACGCTTTCGTCGGGCGCTGCCATCTTCGGTCAGGCGGGCACCAACGGCTTGGGAACGATCCGCCAGGGCATGCTTGAGCGATCGAACGTCGAACCGGTGAACGAGCTGATCGACTTGATCACTACGCAACGTTCGTTCGAGTTGAATTCGCAGTCGGTGCAGGCCGGCGACCAGATGCTGCAATTGGTCAACAATCTGCGAAGATTCTGACGCAGGCGGCAGGCAAAAATATTGAGGGCAAAAAAATGTAAATGGGGATGGTGGGCACCGCACACGAGCATTACCCGGTTTTTACTTTTGCATTTTGACTTTCTTTTCGTAACCATGAAGCGGCATAAGACCATTCACTGCATATCGGGACAAAATGGTGGGACTCGCAAGCTCGCCCCACACTACAGTCTGATGGTCTGGCTCTGCTCCGCCGCCATTTTGAACGCCGCCGAAATCCACTTGCGCGGCGAGTGTCAATGCACCGGTGGCCTGGTGCGATTGGGCGACGTGGCCGACATCCACGCCGCCGACACGGCCGAGACCGCCAGCCTGGCCGAGATCGAGCTCTGCGCCGCACCGGCGTCGGGCAGCAAATCGTTCGTCCGAGCGCGAGAGATTCAAGACCTGCTCGCCCTGCGCGGACTGAACCTTGCCAAGCATCGGCTGTCAGGCGCCAGTCAGGTCGAGATCCGCACGGGCGGCCGTACCGAAAGCCGCCTGCCCGTCACCGCGGCCATCACGCGACGCACCACCGAGCGCGTCCAAACCGCGATCGCGGCTTACCTGCGGCAGCAAGCACCCGAAAATGAAGGCGGCTGGCAAGTCGAGCTTCGCTTGAGCGACGACCAGACGCGCGTCTTGTCAGCCTCCAAGAACGACTTGACCGCCTCCGGCGGCGAAGCCCCCTGGGTCGGCCGCCAAGAATTCACTATTACGCTCACGACCGACGCCGGCGAACAATCAGCCGTGGTATCGGCCCAAGTCAACCCGGCTCCACTGGTGGTCGTCGCCACCCGCAATATGGTGCCGGGAGAAATCGTGCAGGCCACCGACGTCAAGCTGGCGCAGATTAAACCCGGCAAGATCGACTCGCCTCTCTTTCGAGTCGAAGACGTATTCGGCCAAGAGGCCAAACGGGCGATCGTCATCGGCCAGCCGATTGACGAAGACGACATTCGCGCTCCGTTGATCGTCCGCCGCAGCGACGCGGTGACGGTCTATGCCCGAAGCGCCGGTATTCGGGTGACCGCCCCAGGTCGGGCGACCGAAGATGGCAGCCGAGGCGACATCATCGTCGTCGAGTCGATGTTCAATCGCGAACGATTCCACGCGCGGGTCTGTGGCATCCGCGAAGTCGAAGTCTTTGCCCAGGCGTCGGAGACGGCCGGCGTGGTCGAGCCGCCGGCCAAGCCGACAGCCACGGAAGCGGCCCAAACCACTCGTCTGGCCCAATTGATCGAACGGGCCGAAGCGCGCGGCGGCAAGCCGGTGGCAACTGCCGATCGCCGCTCACGCGCCGGGGCGAGCGCCAACCGCGGCGCCCGGCTGAACGATTCATCACCACCGTCGTCTCTCCTCCCCGAGTATCCAAGGAGGTAAGCAATGAAGATCGTCAAACGCGCGGCGCTGGCCACTGTGGCCGGGCTGGCGCTGACCCAGGCCGATGCGCGGGCCCAAAGCTCGAGCCTGCATGGCGCGCCGGGCATGCGCCGTCCCCTGACGTTGAACGATAACTCGTGGCTCTACGTCAAGGCCGAGGCCCCGCCCGAAGTTCAGCTCAACGACATCGTCACCGTGATCGTCGATGAGAAGTCGCAGCTCATCGAGCAGGCGATGTTGATGCGGCGTCAACAAACCAATTTTAACGCCGATTTGCAAGACTGGGTGAAGCTCAAGAACTTTGGCATTGGCAAGGCGCCAATGACCGGCGGCGACCCGCGGATCGCCGCCATCTATAACCTGCAGAACATGGCCCAGGCCAATCTGCGAGCCTCCGACGGCTTGCAATTCCGCATCGGGGCCACCGTGGTCGATGTCAAACCCAACGGCAACCTGGTGCTCGAAGCCCACCGTAACGTGAAAGAAAACAACGAAGTCTGGCAGCAATCGCTGTCGGGCATCGTCCGTCGCCAGGACATCCTGCCGAACAATACGGTGTTGAGCGAGGACGTGGCAGAGTTGAGCATCAAAAATTTCAAAGGCGGGCATATTCGTGATAGCTGGCGCCGCGGATGGCTGTGGTTGTTCTTGGATCGGACGAAACCGTTTTAGTGGGAGAGGGTTCAGGGTTCAGGGTTCAGCATTTTTGTGCGACGTTGTTATGTGGTTCGTACGCGCAGATCGCGCTTGGGGTCAATTCCCGACCTAGAAGCCCCAGCGGCAAGATGCTGAACCCTGAACCCTGGTGGAACCCTGAACCCCCGTTGAACCCTCGTTGAACCCTAAACCCAATGCACTACCCTTCACCGATGCGCGTTCTCTTGCTTGGTGGCGTGCTCGCGGCAATAGCCATCTTCGCGCAGCCGGCACACGCCCAGATTCGGCTCAAGAACATTTGCCGCGTGAAGGGACAAGAAGCCAATACGCTGCACGGCCTGGGATTGGTGATCGGCCTGCAAGGCACGGGCGACGGCGGAAACTTTCTGCCGGCCATCCGCAGTCTGGCCACGGCCATGCAGTTGATGGGAAGCGAAATCGGCAAAGGGGGCGCGGCCGAACTGAAGGACGCGCGCAACGTGGCCTTGGTGAGCGTCACCGCCACGGTGCCCGCCGCCGGCGCTCGGCAGGGCGACGAGATCGACTGCTATGTCAGCTCGATCGGCGCCGCCAAGAGCCTCGAGGGTGGAAGGCTGTTTATGACCGCTCTCTTGGGGCCGCAAGCCGAAGGCATGCGCGTGTATGGCTTCGCCGAAGGGCCGGTCCACATCGACGACCCGAAAGTCAAGACCACCGCTTACATTCACGCCGGCTGCCGCCTGGAAGAAGATTTTCTGAACGTCTTCACCAAGGACAATAAGATCACGCTGGTGATCGACGAACACCACGCCGACTTTGAAGTCGCCCAGGAAATCGCCGAGCTGATCAACAGCAACTGGTACGACACCAGCCGCACCGGCGCCTTGCGCCGCTCCCCAGGACGCTTGGTGAGTCAAGCCGACCATTCGGGCATCATCGCCAAAGCCGTGAATCAAAAGTTTGTGGAGGTGGCCATTCCGCCCGCGTATCGCGATCAGCCTGTTGGCTTCGTCTCCGAGGTGCTCGGTATGACGTTGGCCGAACCGCAGACGAACGCGCGGGTGGTGGTCAACGAGCGGGCCGGCAGCGTGGTGATCAGCGCCGACGTCGAGATCGGTTCGGTGGTGGTGAGCCACAAGAACATCGTGGTCGAGACCGGCGACGACCTGCCCGCCGA
>DATFDL010000550.1:0-2452 GCA_035252155.1 Pirellulales bacterium
CTGGCGCCGGCCGACAGGTTTGGCGTAATTCTCGATGCCAAAGTGCGGCGCGACGGCTATACGCTGGGCACCGACGACCGGCAGTTTTGCGAATATGCCGCGCGGCACAGTCGCGAATTGGCCCAGTCGGGCATCGACCGCGTCTACTTTGCCGTCATTGGCGCCGGATTTCGTCAGCACGATCTGGAGAACCTGGCGCAGCTCATGGCCGCCGAACCGATCCGCAGCGTGTGTTTCATCGAAGCGCACGCGCTGATGCAATTGGTCAGCGACAGCATCGGCCAGCGCGATCGCTTTCGCCTGCTCGAGATCGATCGCTTGCTGTTTGGCAATAAGATTATTGATTAACCGGCAGGTTGGGCCGAGCAGGCTACCTGCCTTGCACCCGCGCTTGCGTAAGCGAGTTTTGATGCTTCGTTGGGTCGACGCAAGGCGATGGCCGTAACGGCGTTGCCTCGCGCGAGCAAGGCGAGGCCCCCCCTTGTTTTCCGCAAGCAAATCGATGAGAAGACGACTCGTCGCTAAAATGACCTTGCACGATCACGGGAATGCGGAACGCCACAGAGGGCGTTCCCTACAGAGATTTGGTCTCCCCTGATCGTGCAAGGTCATTTAGCGCACCTGAAACAACGGGTTCTGCTCGAATAGCTCGCGCAGGCCTAGCCGCCTGGAATAGACAAAGAACCCGGTCTGGCCCTCGGCGCCGGTTTCGAAAAGCGGGCCGACACGGCAGCCGTGGGCGCGCAGCCAGTTGCGGGCATCGTCGGCGCCGGCCCGATCTTCGGCCGAGACAAGCCGGCTGATGCCCGACTTCTCGATCCGCAGCGCGATCGTCGCGGGGGCCGGTCGGACGATGCCGTGTCGCTCTTTCACTCGGCGGTTGAGATCGCGCGTTTCCCTGGCGACCGCGTGGGCGCGTAGCACACGAGCCTGCGTCACCGAGATGCGCTCTTGAACGCGCACGATCAACCCCCGCAGGTCGTGGGCGGCCACTGGCTTGACGAGCAACTCGTCGAAGCCGGCCTCCAGCGCCCGGCCGCGCTGGGATTCGTCGTCGCCGGCGGTGACGCCCACCAGACGCATCGCCGCGAGAAGCACTTCGCGGCGCAATTGCCGGGCCAGCGACAGGCCGTCCCAGCGGGGCGTGGCCATATCGACCAGCATCAAATCGGGCTTGATCGTCAAAGCCTGCTCAACCACCGGCGAGCCGCCGTGAGCCAGGTGCGGCTGGTGCCCCCACCAGCTCAACAAGAGCGACATGCTGTCCACAGTGTCGCGATGATCGTCGAGCACCAATACGCGGAGAGGCGAGCTGGAGGTGGCCATAAGCAAGCACTCCTTTAGGCAAATGTGCGGCGGCGCGAGGACCTCTCTCACCGGTTGATTTTACCCCTTCGCCACAATTCCGCCAGCCACCGGCTAAGAATTCTCAACAGAAGGAAATGGATTTGAACAGAAGGAAACAAAGAGAACGAAGAAGTCGCCGCTCGCGCCGTTAAATTGTCCGCTCGGTATTTTTCTTCTCTCTTCCTTTGTTTCCTTGGTTGCCTTCTGTTCAAATGTCCAAAAAATCGGTTCGGCAAAACGGTCGGCGGATCGTACAATGTCTGGTTCCCCGATATGCAATACACCAAGAGAGCAAGGGATTTACGATGCGGCTGATGAGTTATTCGACGGCGGACGGCCCACATATTGTGGCCGTGCGAGGCAACGATCATATCGACCTGACGCGCGGCGGGCTGCCCGGCTCGATGCGCGAGCTATTGGAGCTTGGCGACGAGGGCCTGCGGCGAGCCGTCCAGGTCGCCGCCACGGCACCGACGCTCGACGTGGCGGGCCTGAAGTTGTTGCCGCCGGTGCCCGATCCGCAAAAGGTCATCTGCATCGGCTTGAACTACGCCGACCACGCTCGTGAAGGCGGCGTCGAGCCGCCTGAAGAGCCGGTGCTGTTCAACAAGTTTCCCACGGCGCTGACCGCGCACGGCGACGCCATCAGGTTGCCCCGCGAATCGAGCGAAGTCGATTACGAGGCCGAGCTGGTGGTGGTGATCGGCCGCGGCGGACGGCACATCGCCCGCGAGCGGGCCTTCGAGCACGTCGCCGGTTATTGCGCGGGGCACGATGTTTCGGCTCGCGACTGGCAGCTTCGCAAGCCGGGCAAGCAATGGCTGCTGGGCAAAACGTTCGACACGTTCGCTCCCTATGGCCCGGCCCTGGTGACGCGCGACGAGGTGCCGCAGCCCGGCAAGCTGCGCGTGCAATTCCGGCTGAACGGCCAGACGATGCAAGACTCGAACACCGCGCAGTTCATCTTTCCGATCGACGAGCTGATCGCCTATATCTCACAGGTCTGCACGCTGCGGCCGGGCGATCTGATTTTCACCGGCACCCCGCCCGGCGTCGGCTTCGCCCGCAAGCCGCCCGTCTTTTTGAAGCCCGGCGACGTGGCGGA
>DATFDL010000551.1:0-14121 GCA_035252155.1 Pirellulales bacterium
CGAGCCATCCGTGCACCTGCCAAAATGACCGGGGAAACGATGATCGGCCCCGTGGCGCAAAAGACATGCCAAACCGCCGCATCGATTAAACCCAATACTGATTGCCTGAATGGCGCAAAATCCGTGCCGAACAGGATTGCCTCCGTGGCGTTCCGCGAGGGGCGAGTTGGCGTCGACCCGCAGTTCGCGGAACGCCACGGAGGGCGTTCCCTACAGGCTACGAACCCTGGCCTCCGACCTCTGGCCTCTGACCCCTTCCGCCCACGCTTCCCATGCCTCAGCCGACGAACCTAGCGAGAAACCCGAGACACATTCGAGTGCGTAGATCGCTTCTTCGCGAAACTCTTCATCGTCGCCGCGCAATAGCCCGATGACTTGCTCGGCGCCGATCGTGTATCCACGTTCGCTCCACTCGCGGATCGCCTCGACCCGAGCACGGCGTGTTGTTCCAGCGGCGGTGATCTGCGCCAGCGGCCCCTGCGTCAGATATTCGGCCACCGCCTGCGGAGGCGAATGATGCTCGCCCACGCCTTGCTGTTCGACCCACGCCCGCCACTGCCCGAACAACTCGTCGAGCGAACCGCCGAAATGCCGTTCGAAGGCTTCGGCCGGGCTTTTCAACAACTCGGCGTCATTGAAGAGCTGTTGAAACGCCGCGCGGCGCTCGGGCGTCGCGTTGCAACCGCAAACAAACTCCATCAGCGACCACGACTGCGCCTCGAATTGCCGCAGCCAAATATAATCCTGCAGATCCGGGTCGAGGCGGTGTCTTCGCCGGCGGCCAGTCGGCTTACCGGCGAGCCATTCGACGTCCGGCAGCGTGCGCCCCGCCGCGCTGCCGGCCAGCGCGCGTCGATTGAGGCTGGCCCGCTCATCCTCCGATTTCTCATACGCGATCAGGTTCGACAGCCCATCGACCAGCCAGGCGCATGACACGGGCACACCGGCCTGCTCGATCAGATGCCGCGAAATGCACCAGCGAAGGATGGAACGCCGATCCGGTTCTTCTCCGGGCAGATCGCGCTCGCCGACAAACATCCTGCTGGCGGGCGCCGACATGTAGATGCCTCGACGAGCCGCGCGATCGTCAAGCCGGAATCCCAGTGCCTGCAGATAACGCATCACCCCGTCGCCATCAGCAAAAATAAACGCTCGCAGCCGCGGCGAGGGCGACACCAGCCGCCCGGACAATTCCGCCAACCGCTCGCGCGCGGCTGCGAGTTGCAGCTCGAACTCATCGGCCAGTGTCGTGCCGTCGGGCGACCAGACGAGCACGTCGCCCACATAGCGCACCTGCCCCGGCGAACCCGCCGCCCGCTCGGCCGTCGCAATTTCGGCCGGCAGGTTCGAAGGAAGCACGATCACCCATTTTCGCAAGAGCCGAACCGCGATGAACACCAAGGCGGGCACGGCGACCATCGCAACCACAAAGCTGGGCAAGAAGCCAAAGCGATCTCGCCCACCCATGGCCATGCCCGTGGCGGCCAGCACATTGAGGATCAGCAGGTTCTTCCAATTTCGCCGCGACTGGGTCCGCTGCTCGCTGGCCGCCTGCTCTACCGAAAGCGTTTTGAATTGCGATTGCTCACGACAGGTCGGGCACTGGGTGTTGGCAGCGTTTTTGCCCTCCGGCACGAAACGTCCGCCGCAGACCGGGCACGCCCGCATCCGGTTTCGCATGCGCCGGTTGAAAAAGACGGTGATCCAAAGGCACAAGCCCGCCACGGGCAAAACCGGATTAGGTTCTGAATTGGCATCGAGCAACCTCCGGACTTTCTGCAACGTTGCCGCATCATAAAGATCCACCGTGCTGCGGTCCGCGACGACGAAGTATTGGCCACGCAGGCCCGACGCAAGCTGCGAGAATGTTGCGTCAAATTTCAGCCGTTTAAGTGTCCCTGCATCGAAAAGTCGCAACCCAGCCTGTTCGGCAACTGCAATCGCTTGGCCATCGGGCAGAAAAATAATTTGCCCCAATTTGCCGGGCGCAGGTTCGAATGCAACGTGTCGCGATGTTTGGTGCTCCAAGTTCCAAACCGTGATTTTTGTGCCCATGCCGACCTCGAGCACCGCTAGCTCGGTGCAATCGGGGCTAAACGCTAAACTAACGGCCCACCGGTCACTCGCGAGCAAGGCATTGGGCCGCTCGAGGTTCGTTGCATCGTAGAGACCGATCCCGCCTCGCCCGCCGACGGCAATCGTGCGGCCATCGGGCGAGAACGCCGCTGGACCGGATTTTGCAACAGGCCGTCCGCGCTCGTTACCATCATCGAGAGAATGCAAGATCAACGCACCGGCATTCTCGACGACGATTGTGTTTTGAGTTGGCGAGAAAAAAAATTGGGAACCGAAGTGCATCGGCGCCGTCTGCTTCCTCTTCCTCGCTTGGCCGAGGATGTCCCAGATTTCGATCTCACGGGGGATCAGTGGTTGAATCGCGGCAAACTTGCCATCGCCGGACAATGCGAGCGACCCGCCCAACCCGCCGCCGGTAGCCATAGTCGTCGGATGGGTGCCACGAGCTAGATCCCAGACTCGTAGTCTCCCATCGCCCGTCAGGGCCGCCGCCGTGGAACCATCGGCAGAGACCGCGATGGCGGTGACGACGTCGCCCAAGTCCAGCCTGCGCTGCCGATAGCGCCACAGCGGCACGACAAACGCGAGAATCAGGCCGACCAGCGTGATCGAAAGCAGCAAGCCCGCAAGCGTGAAACGACGGCCGGCCATGAAGCGGAAATCGGGTCTGAGCGAAGGGCGTTTACTAACTCATCACCGCGAAGCATAGTCTACGCCGCCGGGCGGCGCGTTTGCAAAGGCGGCCGGCCCTCCCGTAGGTCAGGCTTTCCAGCCTGACGAACCGGCGGCCGCAAAGGCCGGGACCGGCCTTCGCAAAATTTGCGATAATCGCCGTTCGGGCTTGGTGCCGTTTTTATTCCACCAAAGTGCCAGCGCCTTTGCCCACCTGCGGATTGCTCAGCCAAGCTGAATACTCGCGGGTTCGGTGTTTGAAGGCGGGCAGCACCTTTTTGCGTAGCCCAGGCATAAATGCCTGGGCTACGCAAAAAGGTGCAGCCCACGCTGGTGCGGCGACCGCACAGCGAATGCGCGCTCGGAGGCTTTCCAATCTCACTCGGAACCCATCGATGGAACAAAAACGGAATCAGACAGGTGCCGTTACAATCACCGATTTTGCGTAGCCGAGGCCGGGGCTACCACGCCACACAATTCAACATGGCGTCAGGCTAGAAAGCCTGACCTACAGCCTCTGGCCTCCGACCCCTTCCCTGTTCCCTGTCCCCTCTCCCCTGTACCCTATCTTCATGATCTATCTCGATCACAACGCCACGACTCCGCTGCTGCCGGAAGTGGCCGAGGCGATGGCGGAGTGCAGCCGTCGCTCGTTCGGCAATCCGGCCAGCCAGCATGCCGCGGGCCGCCGCGCCAGGCGGGCGCTGGAAGACGCGCGGGAAGGCATCGCGCAGTTGATCGGTGCGCGGCTCGAGGGCACGCCCGCCGATCAACTCATCTTTACCAGTGGCGGCACCGAGGCCAACAACCTGGCGATGTTCGGACTCGCCGGGCAGCAACCCGGGCATCTGATCGTCTCAGCGATCGAACACCCCTCGGTGATCGGCCCCGCCGAGGCGCTGGCCAAGCGCGGCTGGCAGGTCGACCGGCTCGGCGTTTCGCCTGATGGCGAAGTGATGGTTGAGCAGCTCTCAGAACTACTGCGGCCCGAGACGCGGCTGGTGGCGGTGATGCTCGGCAATAATGAGACGGGCGTGTTGCAGCCGGTCGAAGAGATCGCCCGGCGTTGCCAAACCGCCGGCGTGCCGGTCTTTACCGACGCGGTGCAAGTGGCCGGCAAGCTACCGCTCGACTTTCACCAGTTGGGCGTGGCGGCCATGAGCATCGCCGCCCACAAGTTTCACGGGCCGGTGGGCAGCGGGGCGCTGGTCGTCCGGGCGGGCGTGATGATCGAACCGCGGCTCTTCGGCGGATTTCAACAAGCGGCGGCGCGGCCGGGCACCGAGTCCGTGGCCTTGGCCGTCGGCATGCACACCGCTTTGGCCGCCTGGCGCCGCGAACACAACGCACAATTGGAGCGGATGGAGTCGTTACGCGGGCAGTTCGAGCGCACCTTGCTCGCCGAGTGCCCAGAATTGATCGTCAACGGGGCTGCCGCGGCCCGCCTGCCGCACACCTCGAACATCACGTTTCCGGGCGTTGACGGCCAGGCGATGGTGATGGCCTTGGATCTGGCCGGCGTATGCTGTTCCACCGGTTCGGCTTGCGCCAGCGGATCGAGCGAGCCCTCGCCTACGCTGCTGGCGATGGGGCTCGACAAGGCGGCCGCACGCTCGTCGTTGCGGTTCAGTTTTGGGGTGCGAACCACGCCCGACGAAGTGGCCGAAGCGGTCCGCGAGATCCTGCGGATCTACCGGGCAGGGGCCGGGGGCAGGATTCAGGATTCGGGATTCGGGATTCAGGGTTCTCGCGCCTGATCGGCTGTTCGGTTCGGCACCGTAACCCTGAATCCCGAATGCTGAATCCCGAATCCTTCCGTTGAGCAAAGGCCTGCCAATCCGCTATAATCAGCGGTTGGTAAATGAGCATTTTTCCGACGGTCTGGCGGCAGTGAAGGACGGACCCTGGCTTTGACAAGTGGTGTGGTTACGCTCCCCCTCGCGGGGCGACCGACGACGGACGAGATCGCCTCCTTGCGAGAACCGTCGGGCCGCGCGCCTGGTCGCGATTTCGCGGCCCGAAACCCTGAACATCGAAGTTCGCCGCCGGGCGATTGCGCCTCGCGCGAATTTGTGGCGGGGCCCGAGAACCGGCTGGCTGTCGCGGCCATTCAGCGGCTGCTCGCCGAAGGACCAATTCCCGCCGCCGACGCCCCGACCAATGGTGACGGCCACGGCCACGCCCTCAGCCCGCTGGTGCTCTACGGGGTGCCTGGCACGGGCAAATCGCACTTGGCCCAAAGACTGGCCGCCGAGTGGCAACGGCGGCATCCCGACCAGCGCGTGGTCTGCGTAACGTCGGCTGAGTTCGCGCAGCAATATGCCCAGGCGGTCGACGAGCGATCGATCAGCCGCTGGCGCGCGGCCTACCGTGACGCCGATCTGCTCGTGCTCGAAGACCTGAGCACGCTGGCCACCAAGCCCGCCGCGCAGACCGAGTTGCTGCACACGCTCGACGCCATCGCCGACCGCTTCGGGCTGGTGCTGGTCACTTCGCGATTGGCCCCGCATGAGATGACCCGGCTGCTGCCCGGCTTGCAGAGCCGGCTGACGGCGGGGTTGAGTATCTGTCTAGCGCCGCCCGAGATCGAATCGCGCCGCGTGATCGTGGCCGGGTTGGTCGAGGCGCGCGGATTGAAAATCACCGATAGCGCGTTGCGATTGCTGGCCGATTCGCTGCCGGTCACTGTGCCCGAGTTGGCCGGCGCGGTGGCCAGCCTGGCGTTGGCCGCCGAGCAGTCGGGCAAGCGCGGCGTCGCGGCGACGATCAACGAGCAGGGCGTGCGCGAACTGCTGGCGGGCGACGATCATCATCGGCCGCCCAGCTTGCAGCACATTGCCCGGCAGACGGCCCGCTATTTCACGCTGCACGTGGCCGACCTGAAAAGCCCCTCGCGCCGCCGGGGCGTGGTGATGGCCCGCGACGTGGCGATGTATTTGGCCCGGCAACTGTCGGGCAAAAGTTTGAAGCAGATCGGGCAGTTCTTCGGCGGACGCGATCACACCACGGTGTTGCACGGCTGCCGCAAGACCGAAAGTCTGATGCAGACCGACCCGCTCACGCACGGCGCGGTCACCGAGCTGCGGCAAGGACTGGCGGGAGTGTGAAGGAAGTGCGGAGTGCGGAATTTGGAGTGCGGAGTTGTCGCGATGCGACGTCTGTAGGGAACGCCCTCCGTGGCGTTCCGCCGTGGCGGAGAGCTGTAGGGTGGGACGAGTGAAACGAGTCCCACCATTCGCCGCATCGCACCTGTGACGGTTGTGTTTTTGGAAAGGTGGGACTCGCAAGCTCGTCCCACCCTACGGCCGAGAGGCAATACTGTGCAAGACCTGTTGATCGAGTGTCCGTGAAAATCACGTTACCCGCATCTACCAACATCCGCCCCGGCAACTGAGAAAAAGGCACCCAAACGCAAACATTCAACCATCACCCGGCCAACAGCGGCTGAACACGTTTTGCACAGCCGGCGGAGGCCCGGCAACGTTTGACCAGGCAAAGGATTGCGACGAGTAATTCGGCTCAACGAACAGGGGTCGTCGCCGCATTACTACTACTGCTGTATTGAAAGAATCTATTAACAGAACCAAGAGTGGCAATCCAAGGAACGGACGAGCAATAACTTCGACCATAGATTCCTCTCCCTCTGGGAGAGGTTCGGTGAGGGCCGGCAAGTTTTCCGAAGTTATTGCTCGTCCGTTCCGCAGCCCAGAAGGAATTCGTACTGCGATGAAAGTCATCTGTGATCGTGAAAAACTCATGGCCGCGTTTCAGACGGCCAGCGCCGTGGCGCCCGCCCGCAGCCCCAAGCCCATCTTGCAGAACGTCCGCTTCGACGTTACCGGCAGCGGAGAAGGCGAAGGCATGATGATGGCCACCGACCTGGAAGTGGGCGTGCGGGTGGTCGTGCCCAGCGTGGCGATCGAGTCGCCGGGCAGCGCCATCTTGCCGATCGCCCGGTTCGGTTCGATCTTGCGTGAATCGTCCGACGCGCATGTGCGTTTGGAGACCGACGGGCAAGGCACGATCGTGCGGGGCGACCGCAGCGAATTCAAGCTGCCGGCCCAAAACCCCGACGAGTTTCCGATGGTCGCCGAGTTTGGTGAGACCAAGTACCACGAGCTGCCCGCCCGGTTTCTGCGTGAGCTGATTCGCCGCACTGTCTTCGCCACCGACGTCGAAAGCAGCCGCTACGCCCTGGGCGGCGTGCTCATCGAGCTGACCGCCGACAAGGTGGTGGCCGTGGGCACCGATGGCCGCCGACTGGCCATGATGGAAGGCCCCGCAAAGGCTGTGTCCGGGCATCAAACGGGCGACAACACCACGATCATTCCCACCAAGGCGATGCACTTCATCGAGCGGGCCTTGGCCGACGGCGACGCCGAGGTGCAGTTGGCCACACGGGCCAACGACGTGCTGGTCAAAACGCCGCGGGCCACGTTTTATTCGCGGCTGGTCGAAGGGCGGTTTCCCAAGTGGCGCGATGTGTTTCCCCGCCGCGTCGATGCCGTCAAGATCGAACTGGTGGTTGGCCCGGTCTATTCAGCGGTGCGGCAGGCGGCCATCGTCACCGACGAAGAAAGCCGCGGCGTAGATTTCAATTTCGCCGACGGCAAGCTGGTGCTCTCGGGCCGCTCGGCCACGGTCGGGCAGTCGCGCGTCGAGCTGCCGGTGGCGTATGAAGGCGCGCCGATGGTCATCACGCTCGACCCGCGTTACCTGATCGACTTTTTGAAAGTGCTCGATCCCGAAAAGAATTTCACGTTGGAATTGAAAGACGCCGAGAGCGCCGCCGTCTGCACCACCGACGACGGTTATGGATACGTCATCATGCCCCTGGCGCGGGAGAGATAGTGGGCCGAGCGAAGCGAGTCCATCGGAGGGTTCAGGGTTCAGGGTTCAGGGTTCAGGATCTTTGTGAACGTCGAATCGCTTGTGCTCAGCGAAGAGTGGGAAACCGATATCAACAAACCTTCACGACCGATAACTGTCTGCGCGAACCAAGCGACCCCGAGTAAAAATGCTGAACCCTGAACCCTGAACCCTTTAACGAACCCTGAACCCTCTACGATGCCTAAACCCGAGCGATCGCCGAACCGACGCCCGCAAAAAATGGGCGATGTGCTGGCCGAGCTGTTGGCCCGCCGCGGGTACGCGCGGCCGCAGGCGGCCAATGCCTACGAACAGGCCTGGGCCGCGGCGGCGGGCGAAATGCTGGCCAAGCAAACCCGCGTCGGCCTGGTGCGGCGGGGCGCGTTGGAAGTGACGGTCGCAAACTCGGTGTTGTTGCAGGAGCTAACTTTTCAGAAGGAGTCGATACTAGGGCAGTTGAGCCGTTTGCTGCCCGACGAACGGATTGCCAACCTCCGCCTCCGCGTGGGACCGATCACGTAGGTCAGGCTTTCCAGCCTGACAGGTGCGACGGCAGCGCCGCTACGCCGGACCGGATAAACCGACGCAGGCAAACAGCTCTGTAGGGAACGCCCTCCGTGGCGTTCCGCGAGGGGCGGACGCCGCAAAGTAGCTCCGACACTCCGTGGCGGAGGCCAGGACGGCCGCCGAAGGCGACCGCAACCCCGTCACGGAGTGCCGGGGCTACCGGAACGGCACGGAGTCCGTTCCCTACACAAACCATACACAACCTAACACTTTCGCATTCTCATGACCGAAAATACACCGAGCCCCAATCCCGCTGACGACCCTAACCGCACGCCCGAGCCGGTCTCGCCGGATATGCCGGAGTATCGCAAGATCGAGGGCGACTACGGCGCGGAGCAGCTCGAACATCTGAGCGACCTGGAGCACGTGCGCGAACGGCCGAGCATGTACATCGGCGACACCACCGTGCGCGGGCTGCACCACCTGGTGTATGAAGTCGTCGACAACTCGATCGACGAGGCCATGGCCGGGCATGCCAAATTCATTCAAGTGACGATCAACACCGACGGCTCGGTGACGGTCGAAGACGACGGCCGCGGCATTCCCGTCGAGACGCACCCCGACCTGGGCTTCTCGACGCTGCAAGGCGTGATGACCGTGCTCAAGTTCGGCGGCAAATTCACCAAGGGCGCCTATCAAACCTCCGGCGGTTTGCACGGCGTCGGCGTGACCGTGGTCAACTTTCTCTCGGAGTGGTGCGAGGTGGAAGTCCGCCGCGACGGGCACGTCTTTCAGCAAGAGTACGAACGCGGCGCGCCCACCGCCGATGTGCGCCGTATCGGCAGCACCGACAAACGCGGCACCAAGACCACCTTCAAGCCGGACCCGCTGATCTTTCCGAACATTAAGTTCAACTACAACACGCTGCACAAGCGTCTGCAGGAGCTGGCCTTTCTCAACCGCGGCGTGAAGATCGCCTTCAAAGACGTGCGGACGGGCGAAGGCGACGTGTTTCAATACGAGCGCGGCATCATCGCTTTTGTCGAGTATCTGAACCGAGCGACCGAGGCGGCCCACCCCGACGTGATTTACATCTCGGGCGAGTTCGAGGGCGTCGGCCTGGAGGTGGCGATGCAATACTCCAGCGAATTCACCGAGAACGTCTCGAGCTTCGTCAACAACATCAACACCATCGAAGGCGGCACGCACGTGTCGGGCTTTCGCTCGGCCCTGACGCGCACGCTCAACGCCTACGGCAAGAAGGAAGGCATCTTCAAAGACCTGGTGCCCTCGGGCGACGATTTTCGCGAAGGGCTGACGGCGGTCATTTCGCTGCGCGTGCCCGAACCGCAGTTCGAAGGCCAGACCAAAACCAAGCTGGGCAACGGCGAGGTCGAAGGGCTGGTCAACTCGGCGGTGGGCGACGCGTTCTCTCGCTACTTGGAAGAAAACCCCAAAGCGGCCAAGATCATCGCTCAGAAGGGGCTGCTGGCCGCCGAGGCCCGCGAGAGCGCCCGCAAGGCCCGGCAGATGGTGCGCGATCGCAAGGGGGCGCTCTCGGGCGGGGGCCTGCCCGGCAAACTGCGCGACTGCACCAGCCGCGACGTGCAGAAGTGTGAGCTGTATCTGGTCGAGGGCGATTCGGCCGGCGGCACCGCCGAGAATGGCCGGCTGCGCGAATATCAGGCCATTCTTCCGTTGCGCGGCAAGATCATCAACGCCTTCAAAAGCCGCGAAGACAAAGTGCTGGCCAACGAGGAAGTGCGCAGCATGATCTCGGCCATCGGCGTGGGCGTGGGCGAGGAAATCGACCTCGAAAAGCGCCGCTACAACAAGATCGTCATCATGACCGACGCCGACGTCGACGGCTCGCACATTCGCACGCTGCTGCTCACGTTTTTCTATCGGCAGATGTATCCGCTGATCGCCGGCGGCTATGTCTACGTGGCCCAGCCGCCCTTGTTCCGCGTGCGGGCCAAGAAAAAATCGTATTACGTGCAGACCGAAGAAGAGATGAAGGCCCAGCTCTTGGAGATGGGCCTGGCCGAAGGCGTTTTCGAGCCGGGCGACGACCGCCTGATCGAAGGCGCCGAAATGAAGCGGCTCTGCACGGTGCTGGCCGCGATGGAAGAGTCGCTGATCGCGCTGGAGCGGCGCGGCATCAGCCTGCGGCAGCATGCCTTCCGGCAAGATCCGGTGACCAAGCGGCTGCCCGTCTATCACGTCTTTGTGGGCACGCACGAGCGGTGGTTCACCACCCGCGAAGAGCTCGACGCTTTTGTGAAATCGCAAGAGGAAGCCACCGGCGGAGAGTTGGCGGTGACCGATCATCCCTCGCACACGCCTGGCCCCAACGGCCAGCCGACCAACGGGCATGCTCCCTCGCGGTTGACCATCGTCGAGTTGCACGAGGTGCGTTCGCTGAACAACCAGTTGGTCGAATTGACCAAGATGGGTTTTGACATTCAATCGCTGATTCCTCAGCAACGCACTGGGCTGCAAGAGGCGCGTTACAAGCTGCGCCGCGGCGAGAGCGTAATCGGGCTGGAAGACTTGCGTGGCCTCTTGGCCGCCGTGCGTTCCGCCGGCGAAAAGGGCCTGCAGATCACCCGCTTCAAGGGCCTCGGCGAGATGGACGCCGAAGAGCTCCGCGACACGACGCTCGACCCCGCCCACCGCACCATGTCGCAAGTGCGCATGGAAGACGCCAGCGCCGCCGACGATCTCTTTCGCATTCTCATGGGCGACAAGGTGGAACCTCGCCGCGAGTTCATCGAAAAACATGCTCTTGAAGTCCGCAACTTGGACGTGTAGTCCCGGTCCTTGTGGCCGGTTGCGCGAGGGGTCAGAGGTCAGAGGCCGGGGGTCAGGGCTTGTAGGTCAGGCTTTCCAGCCTGACGCAAGCGGTTCACCGCGATCGGTGGTAATCTGCGGCTGAAATGGTTCCGGCCGGTGGTTCGGCGTATAGTAGTCCTCACGCTCCGCGTGAGGTAAACCACCACCGCGCTCTCGCGCCGAACGAAGCGCCGTCTTGGGAACGTAGCCCGGAACGGGCGTCATTCGACAGCCCAGGGCGCAGCCCTGGGTCTTGGTTCAAACGACAATCTCAGCCCTGAAAGGGCGCGACTCCACATGGACCTGGTCGAAAGAATATTGCGAGCGCTGTCCGACGTAATCATCAGCGAACGCGGCGAATACTGACGTCCCCGCCATGATCTACCGCCTCTCAAAAAAACTTGCGGACAAAATCAAAAGGGCGCCGTCGGTCTGCGTGCCGCCCGGGGGAAACCCATATCTCGATTGGTCGGCGCACGTTTTTACGGCCCAGCGCGTGCAGTACATCCTGCTCACGAACACCGCGTCCCTGTTTTCCACGATCGTTCCGGCGCGCGGCATTACGAATAGCCACTGCTTCATCGACGCCGCGCGGGCCGCGATCGGCCAGTTGTTGACCTCCAGCGGCCAGGCTTTCGTGCTGGAAAAGTTAGTCGTCCCGGCGAGCGACGAGGTCTATTTTTCGACCGCCCTGAATCGATCGGTCATCGGCTCGATGAACGACTTGATTTTCCACGCCAAATTCCATCTTGCCGAGCGCAGACGCTCGCCGTTCGACGCTGCCGGCATGTTGAACCAGTTGCCGATGGCGTCTCTCGGCTATCTGAAGCCCTGCGAAGCGTTTCGGCGGCTCTCGCCCGCGCCGGGGATCGGCGATCCATCCAACCGATTCTTTCAATGGCATTGACCCCAGGGCGGATTATTCATTAGCCCACACCAACCCCAATCGCAAGTTTTGATGTTGCGCTTTGCGGACCCCATCCGCCTTGTGCGGATCGGTGAACAAGATGGAGAGCTAGTAACTACCATAAAAACCGGGCGAAAGACCCCATCAAGCTTGCCTGGATGGTGAATCAGCTTCCGCAGGACTGCATCGCCGGCCCACATCTCCTTCACCATCCAGACAAGCTGGGTGGGGTCGAGAAAAATGCCGCGATTTACGGCTAGCACACCATCTTCTTCACCATTGAGACAAGCTCAATGGGGTCGGAAGCGCAACATCAAAACTTGCGATTCGGGTTTGTGGAAGCCGCGCCGGGCCTCCGGTAATAATCGCGCTCGCGCGATTAAGAATCGCGCGGTGCGCGATTCCGCGCGATTAGGGGAGACGGTAGCTTCGGCTCCTGCCCCGGCCTTTCGGCACTAACTTGTTTTCGTCCAAGAGTTTACGAAGCAATCGGCTGGCATGGTCTTCGCTCACGTGCCACAGCTCGACCGCTTCTTTCCGCGTGATTCGCCCGTGTGCCGCGGCATATTGCAGCACCATTCGTTCCTACTGAATTGGATCAAAACGAGCCTCTCACGATAGCGTTCCGGCCTGGCTGCGCTGCGAAACGTAGCCGTAAACGCGGTCGGCAAGGCTTTCGGTCTCGCTCTCGGTGAATGGGGGCCGCGATACGCAGTCCGCTCCGGCGCGGTCTCGCCTAGAAACGCCGCTAGTGCGGGTGGGTAGCGCGGTAGGCTTTTATGGACACGCACGATATTGACCTCAGATGAAACGGATGGGCAGGGATAAAAAAATCCGTGCCAATCCGTGTTATCCGTGGTCGAGCCCAATTGAGCGCTGGTTTTTTCCAACCGTGTGCATCGCTGGCACCGCATCAATGGAATCGCATTACTGACAAATGGGCAGGACGGCTGCATCGAAAGGCTTCGCAACCAGTGAATTCGGAACAATCGCGGCTGGGCGAGTGCTGATGCCCCATGGCGCGGCATTGATTTCTTGAACGAGCCGCATGCGGTCAGCACGCGCTGGCACTGCCACGGCCTTCCGTTTCGGCATCTCATCGTAAGTTCGCCCGCCGAGCTCTCTGCCGGACGCCGATTTGCGCACCCCGCCCCACTGCTTGAAGAAAAACGGTACTCTGGCCCTAGCGCATTGCTGCTGAATATCGAGAACCCAGGCAGTGTCGATGGGTCGCGCGCCGTGCCCGCTCTCGCCACCCACGATCACCCAGTGAATGCCGTCAAGATCGAGCGTACCGAGATCCTCCAACAGCGGCTCGACCGAGAGGAAACGAACCGCCGCCGGCGCTCGCCGCAATGCGTCCACGCGAGGAATGCCATGCTTGCGGTTCTCGACGCTCACGCCCCACCAGATGTGCGGCTGCTTGCCGGCGAAGGCCAGCCGGCCACGTAGCAGTTCGCCCATGCGCTCCGCGCGTTTGGTCAAGACTTGGTAGGTATGCCAGTTGGCAACCTGCATCACGCGGACCACATGCTCGATGTAATCTTCCGCGATGCTTTCATGGAACAGATCGCTCATCGAGTTGACGAAAATGGTCTTGGGCGATGACCACCGCAGCGGCTCGGCCAGTTTCTCGGGCACGAGCCGCAAATCGAAACCGCGCTCATACGGATGCCCGGCCACGCCGCGGAAGCGTTCAGCGAAGGTTTCGGCGTAGCAGTGCTTGCAACCTGGGCTGATCTTGGTGCAACCGCGCACCGGGTTCCACGTGGCATCGGTCCATTCGATCGACGACGTCGCGCTCATGCCTCACCTCGGCGAGTCGGAATTTGGCTGATGATTCACGGCTAATGCACGACCGTTACTTGGTGCTTTTTGGCGAGGTAATCCAGGGTGGGAATCAGATGCTTGCCATCGGCAAGGAAGATTCCTGTTGAGATTACGGCTCCGTCTCGTTTTGCGCGTTTGAAGAGGGTTTCCAGCATTTTTTTGGCGATTCCTCGCCTGCGCTTTGAGGGGTCCACAAAGGTGTCGAGAATGTAGTAGATCAAGTCATCGAAGTCGTCCCAGTCATAGACTAAACGGCCACCAGGCCGACGAATGACGCTGAATCGGCCCTGGTTTAGCTGCATGTTTTTGAGACTTCGTTTCATCATGCACCGCGGGTACAACGTCGGCGACAGTCGGAGAGTCGTCGCCACTATCTTGGCCCAGCCGGAATTTCGCGTCAAAATTGACGACCGCGTCCAGCTCTT
>DATFDL010000552.1:0-5614 GCA_035252155.1 Pirellulales bacterium
ACGCCAAGCTCGGATCGTATCGTGAGTTACTGGGCGCTCCGAAGTGGGGCCCACGGGCGGCGATCGGCCTGGGGCTGGCGTTCGCCGGTGTCGTGGGGCTGTGGGGCATCGGTTTTTTCAGCGCCGATCTGATCGACTCGGTATATGGCAAACAACTTAAGGCACAGAACCTGAGCGCGCAGGAGATCGGCGGCCAGCTCTTCAAGCTCAAGGGAGTGGCCTTCATCATGCAAAACCTGGGCGGCTTTCTCGGCATCTACACCTTTGCGCGCGTCACGCATCACCTTGGCCGGCGGGCGACCTTCGCCATTTTTTTCGTGTTAGCGATGCTCAGCACCGCCCTGGTCTTCTCGCAGCTCGACGAGTACCACGAGTTATATTGGATGCCTTTCATCATGGGCTTTTGCCAGCTCGCGCTCTTCGGCGGCTACGCGATTTACCTGCCCGAGCTTTTCCCCACGCGGTTGCGGAGCACGGGCACCTCGTTCTGTTACAACGTGGGCCGCTTGGTGGCTGCGGTGGGACCGTTTACGTTCGGCGTGCTCAATAAAGCGTTCGCCGCTCACGACGAGCCGATGCGCTACTCGGGCATCGCGATGTGCTCGATATTCCTGCTGGGCTTGCTCGTTTTGCCGTTTGCCCCCGAAACCAAGGGGCAGCCCCTGCCAGAGTAAGCGTAGCGCGGATAAGGCACTGCCCCACAGATTCGCGTCAAGGCTGCGTCAACACTAACCCGAAGCGTAAGCGAGGCAAGGCGCGTCATGCACTTTCATGCACCTCGCTTACGCTTCGGGTTGGTGTGGGCCGATAATAATCCGGGTTAGCGGCCGCGGTTAGCCGGCCTCCGCGGCCTGAGCGAACTGCGATTCGTGGACTGGCTGGTATCGCACCGCCAGGTGCGGCGTGTCGATCCGCTTTTGTCCGCCAGCCAACGACTTCATGGCCGCCGCCAAGATTCCGCTGGTCAGCAAGGTGCGCTCGACAGGCCACAGGGCCTTGCCGGTCAAAAACATCTGCTCGGCTTTCGACATCAATTCGGCCGAGTAGACCACGTTGGGATTGGGCGGCAGATAGAAGAGCGCTGAGAGCGGCTGCTCGCGGCCGGGCAGCCGCGCCGCGAACGTAAAATCGCCCACCAGGCCGTTCATCAATAGCATGGTGGCCTTCAGACCATCCGCGTACCCGAAGCGATAGGCGACCGGGTCGGCCACGAGCCGCGGAAGATCGTCCCGCGACGGCTTGCGATGCCCGAATCCGGGTTTCGGCGATACCAGCGTCTGACTGCGGCAGAGACAGGCCTCGAACAGCCGCGGATCCCATCCGCCGGCCCGCCAAGAGCCGGCGTCGGCGGCGCGCCACACGGCGTCGCCGCGCAGGGCCTCGACCCAAGCCACGCCCGTCTCGCCGCCGCGTCGCCGCTCGGCCATGCACTGAATGACTTCCAACGCATGAAAATCGTAACTATCGACACCGCCAAACGCCACGCACATGACTTCTTCCGGCTCGGCGCCCAGTGGCATTTCAACCGCCGGCATTCGCCACGTGACGGGCAGCGAAGAGCCGGCCATGAACGGAAAGTCCAGCTCACGCGAGGTGTGGACCATCTGCTTGGCCCACTCCCACTTCCACGAGAGATGCTTGTCGTTGAAGACGGGAACCGACCGGCCGTCGGCTCGGAACACCTCGGTGATCTGTCGAAAGAATTCGTACCGCGGATAAAGCACCTGGCCGAGCTCGTTGCGCGGGTAGTCGCCATGCTCGCCGATGACCAAGACGGCATCGACCGCCAGTTTGTCGCCGCCGCGGCGCACCGCCTCGGCGACGGTTGGATAGATTTTGAAGCCGAAATCCTCGGCCCGCTGGCGGCTTTGATCGTCGTCGGGCGTTTGATCGACGTAGAGCGAAACGACCTCCAAGCCCGGCTCATGCCAGCGTCCGCCTTGCGGATAGCCGACCAAGAACCGATCGCCCATGTGCTGGGCATGCGAATGATAGCGCCAGACCGTGGTGACGATGGCCAGCTTTTTGCGCGCATCGTCGCGTTTGGCCGGCTGTGCCGCAGCAGTTCGTGCGGCAAGCGTCGCGGCCCCGGCGGCGCACGATGTGGCCAAAAAGTCCCGGCGGCTCATGGTGTCGATCATCATTTGAAATCCTCACAGCTTGCTGGATATTGCACGACGGCGACTTCCGTTATAATCGGCCGTGCCGCAGGGAGGGAGCCGCCGCGGCGCGCGGGCACGCGCCGGCAGCGTTCAAGGAGGAATGCGATGCTAATCTCGTCGGAAGCACTGATCTTTGAGGGCTTTGGACCGAGCCGCTTTCTGGGCCGGGCGCGGCCGCTGGCGGAACTGGCGGTGGGCGCGCAACGGCGGACGACGCGCCGGCGAATACGCGAAAACTGCCCGGAACGGCCGGGCGTGTATGGCATGCTCGATGAAGCCGGCGAGCTGGCCTATGTCGGCCAGTCGAGGCGGCTGCGGCGGCGGTTGCTCAGTTATTTTGCACGATCGGCCGAGGGCAAGGCGCGGCGGATCTCCGACATGGCCGCGCGGATTGTGTGGGAAACATCGCCGCACGAACTAACCGCGCAGTTGCGCGAGCTGGAGCTGATCCGCCGCTGGCGTCCGCGCTTCAATCGCCGGGGAATGCCCGGCCGGAGAGGGCGGACCTATGTTTGCCTCGGCAGGCCGCCGGCAGCCCACGCTTACCTGGCCGCGACACCGGCCCGCACGGCCGAGCAGGTGTTTGGCCCGGTTCGGGCGGGCCGACGGGCACAACGCGCACTGGCCATCGTCAACGATCTGCTGCAGTTGCGCGACTGCCCCGAGCCGGTGACGATGGTGTTTCGCGATCAGGTCGAGCTGTTCGGCGAGGCACGGCAGCCGCGCTGCCTGCGTTACGAGCTGGGGGCCTGCCTGGGACCATGCTTTGGCGGCTGCTCGCGGCGGCAATACGCTGCGCACGTGCGGCAGGCCGCACAGTTTTTCGGCGGCGATCGAATGCTGATCGATCGTCTCTGGGCCGAGTTGACCTCGGCCTCCGAGGCGCGCCGCTACGAACGGGCCGCGGCCTTACGCGACAAGCTGGCCGAAGTCGAGTGGCTGGCCGACGAGCTAGGGCGGCTGCGGCACGCGCGGCAGGAGTTTTCGTTTGTTTATCCAATCAGCGGCCGCAGTGGGCGGACACGCTGGTATCTGATTCGCGGCGGCGACGTGCGGGGCGTTGTGTCGCGGCCTGAAGCGGCCGAGAGCGCCGAACAATGTCTGACGCTGTTGAGCTCGATCTACGGGCGGGCAACGATCGGCGACACGCCCGAGGACACCGAAGTGGTGCAACTAGTGGCGGGCTGGTTCCGCAGCCGGCCGAAAGAGCTGTCGCGGACGATCGCGGTCGAGCAAGCCCTGGAGCATTGCCGGTCGCTGGCGGCGGGGGTTTATTAATGGTGACGCCGCGCATCCTCTGTCGGGAACGCCCTCCGTGGCGTTCCGCGAACTGCGATTCGATGTCGTCCCGCCCCTAACGGAACGCCACAGAGGGCGTTCGCTACAGACGTCACGGTATTGTACACTTTTGAAATCTATGCCCGCTTACTCTCTCGATGGCGTTCGACCGACGATTGAGAGCGACGCCGTTTGGGTGGCGCCGACGGCGGTCGTGATCGGCGATGTCCGGCTCAAGGCCGAGGCCAGTGTTTGGTTTGGCGCTGTGCTGCGAGCCGATGACGACGTGATCGAAATCGGCGAGCGCAGCAACATTCAGGACGGCGCCGTGCTGCACGTCGATCCAGGCTTTCCGCTCACCATCGGCGACGGCTGTACCATCGGGCACCGCGCCATGCTGCACGGCTGCACGATTGGCTCGAATACGCTCGTGGGCATGTGCGCCACGGTGCTTAACGGCGCCCGCATCGGCCACAACTGCGTGATCGGCGCGTGTGCCTTGGTGGCCGAAGGGAAAGTTATTCCCGACAACAGCCTGGTGCTCGGCGTGCCCGGCAAAATAGTCCGCCAGTTGGATGAAACATCCTCACAACGAATTGCCGAGGCCGCCACGCGATATGTCAACCGCTGGCGGAGATATGCAAAGGGGTTGGGGGACGAGACGGACACCAACCCGACGCGCTAGTGTGTAGTCAGTTGCCTATTCGTGAAGTGAAGCAGGTGCATGGGTGCCACGGCATCTGTCGCAGCGCTCATGACGTCGCGATATGCACACGCGCAGTCGCTGCGGCAGACGCCGTGCAGAACTGCTCACCGGCCCGACTTTAGCACTGCTTCGCACAGCGTCCGCCGCGGCGATTTGTGTCGCGCGTCGGGGTCGATGCCAACCGCGCCGCGGCGGATGCCGTGGCACCCACAGGTCAGTCCCGGGGCAATTCACACCGTAAGCCGCCGGTCGCGGGCGGCGACGGGCCAATTGCCGACAACGCGCCCTTGGTCCACGACCACGGCCTCGCGGTGCAGGGCCACGGTCGGGCAAATGTGATACGGCACGCCGTACAAAACATCGCCGACGGGGAAGTGGGCGGCGCGGCTGCTCTCGACGGTCAGGTGCTCTTCGCTGTGCACTACCGGCTGGGCATCGGGCAGATCGAGCAGCGTGACGCGCGGTTGCGGATTATCGGGCGACACCGCTTTGTAACCCAGATCGACGCAGAGCCGATCGGCCGTGGGCTTGCTCACCACGCGGCCCAACAGCAACGCGGCATGCAGAAACTGCAGGTCCGGGAACTTCGTTTCATAACCGATGTCCCAGAAGACACAGGTGCCGGGACTGCACTCGCGATCGGCATGCCGCGCATGAATGGGAAAGGTCGGCGTGCCGCCGGCGACGATGCGCGGCACGGGCAGGCCGGCACGTTCGAGATGCTGACGCAAATCATCGACCGCGGCGAACTCGGCCTCGGCGTGAGCCGTGCGGGCCTTGAGGTCGGCGTCGCGCACATGCCCGTCGTAAACGTGCAGGCCGCCCGGTGTCAGCCCAGGCAGGTCGGCCAGCAGTTGGTACAATTCACGCGCGGCGCCGCCGGGGGCCACGCCCGAGCGGTGCATGCCGTTGTCGATGTCGAGCAGCACTTCGAGCGGCTTTTTAGGGCCGGCCAATGCAGCGGAAAGTGCATGAATCGCCGTACGATCATCGGCAATCGCCGAGAACCTGGTTGACGGAAATGCCTCGATGAGCCGCGCCAGCCGGGCGGCGTTTGGTCCCACGACAGGATAGGCCAGCATCACGTCGGGCGCGCCGGCCCGGGCCAGCATTTCGGCCTCGGCGATGGTCGCGCATTTGAATTTTTCGATGCCGGCGTCGAGCTGCATGCGAACGACTTCGGCCATCTTGTGCGTTTTGACATGCGGGCGGAGCCGCTCGACGCCGCCGGCCAACGCAATCATGCGCCGCAGATTTTCGCGCGCTCGATCGAGATAGACAATCAGTGCCGGCGAAGCGATACCGTCGGCGTCTTCAATGGCGTACCAGCGATCGGGCATGGAATCTCCTGAAATCTGTAGGGTGGGAAGAGCTTGCGAGTCCTACCATTGGTTGCACCCCTCGCTGCGGCGCCGGCCGAAAGGTGGGACTCGCAAGCTCGTCCCACCCTACGCCACTTGCGTTTGAT
>DATFDL010000553.1:0-8768 GCA_035252155.1 Pirellulales bacterium
GACTTCGTGAGAAGTCAGGTGGCGCGTACGAGTTGCCGCCAGCCTAGCAGCTTCTAGGTCACTGGGCGCGTTGAGCTACTTTGTTCTTCGCGGCCCAACTGCCGCAGCAGGTCGAACGTATAGATGCCGGTGTCGTGGCCGTCGCTGAAGGTGATCGAGTAGGCGTAGTTGCCGACGGGGCGCATGTCGAGCAGCCGCAACGGCTGCGCCTCGCCGGCCGATAGAATGGGCAGCGCCGTGGGCGGGGGCGGCGGCTGCGAACGCTTTTCGCGGCAGGTAGCGCAAGGGCAAGCTTCGCGCAGCTCGCGATAGGCATAGCTCCGCCGCGCGCCGTCGTTCCACTCGATCAGCAGCCGCTCATCGGCCGTCAAGCTCAGGTTGGTCGGGTGCGATTCCATCTCCCTCATCATATCGAGCGGCGATGCGTGCGGTAGAGCGGTAGGGTGCTGGAGCCGTAGGGTGGGACGAGTGAAACGAGTCCCACCGTTGCCTCCGCATGATGGGTCACCGTAGCGCAACCGAAAGGTGGGACTCGCAAGCTCGTCCCACCCTACCACTACGACTGCGATTCGGCTCCGCGCCCTCATTCGCTATGTGGCACACCCGCCCTCGGCTGTGCATCGCCGACGCCAGTCGGCGTAGCGGACCCAGCCGAGGGCGGCTGGTCCACATGCCGATTTTGAATGTCAAAACCGATCAGAAATTGTTGCTCGCACGAAGATCGTCGCGCAAATCCGTGACAAACATGCAGCCGGGGCTGTGCGTGATGGTCAGTTCGGGCCGGGCGGCGGCCAGGGCCAATTGCGGCGTCACGCCGCACGCCCAAAAGACGGGCAGTTCGCCCGGCTCGATCGTCACGGCATCGCCAAAGTCGGGTCGCATGAGGTCGGCGACGCCAATCGCCGCCGCGTCGCCCGCGTGGACCGGCGCGCCGTGCATCGTCGGATACTGCGCGGTGATCTCGCGCACGCGCGCGATTTGCTCGGGCCGATAGGGCCGCATGCTCACCACCAGCGGACCGGCAAAGCGGCCGGCCGGCGCGCAGGCGATGTTGGTGCGATACATCGGCACATTGCGGTGTTGCTCGATGTGCCGCACCGGAAGTCCCGCGGCGATCAGCGCCGCCTCGAACGTGAACGAGCAGCCGAGCAAAAAGCCTACCAGGTCGCCGCGCCATAGCTCGCGAATGTCGGTCGGCTCGCGCGGCTCCGCTTTGCCCGAGCGAAAGACGCGATAGCGCGGCACGTCGGTCCGCAGGTCCGCGCCGGGCGCCGAACGCCGCGGCTCGGGATCGCCCGGCTCAAGTTGCTCGATCAACGGGCATGGCCGCGGATTCAGGCGGCAGAACTCGGCAAAGTCGGCGGCGTCGCGGGCGGGCAAGATCACCACGTTCGCCTGCGCGAAGCCCGGCGCCAGCCCCGCCGTTGGCCCGGTGTGCTTGCCCGAGCGAATGGCGGCGCGTAGCCGGGCCGCCTCGGACGCAGGCGCGCTCATGGCTCTGCGACTCCGTCAGGCTGGAAAACCTGACCTGCGATTTGCTCGCACCAGGCGGCGGCGGCAAAAAGCTGCGGCTCCTGCCAGGGCCGGCCAATAAGCTGCAACGACAGCGGCAGCCCGTCGTCGGCCAGTCCACAGGGAAACGAAATTGTCGGATAGCCGGTGTAACTCCAGGGCGAGTTGAACTTTGGGTCGCCTGTAATTTTGATTCCGGGCGCGGTATCGGTCGTGGCGGGCGTCACTAGCACGTCGACGTCGGCAAAGCACGTAAGCATCGCTCGCCGCAGCCGCTGCTGATGCACCAGTGCCGCGGCGTAATCAATTGCAGACGTCGCAAGTCCTTCTTCGATCAAGGCGGCGATGTTCGGCCCATACTGACCGGCATGCTCTCGGTAGGTGGCCCGGTGGTAGTCGGCGGCTTCGACCGCCATCACGCGCCGATGCAGAGAGAGCACATCGGCAAACTCGGGCGGCAGCGACACGGCGCGAACCGCGGCCCCCGCCGCGCGCAGCCGTTCCAGGGCCGACCGCGTGACCTCGGCCACCGCGGGAGCTGCCCCAGTCATAAAAAAATCTTCCAGCACTCCCAACCGCGGCACGGCGGGTTGATCGGGTGCCGCAGCATAATCGGGCGCCGGCCGCTCGACCGACACGGGATCGCTGGCGTCGTAGCCCGCCAGGCAATTCAGCAATAGGGCCAGGTCGGTCACCGTCTTGGCGATCGGTCCGGGATGGTCGAGATGAAAGCTGAGCGGCACGATGCCCGTCAGGGGCGCGCGGCCGTACGTCGGTTTACACCCCGCGACGCCGCAGTAACTGGCGGGTCGCGTGATCGAGCCGCCGGTTTGCGAGCCGACGGCGCCCAGACACATGCCGGTTGCCACCGCGGCGGCCGACCCGCTGCTCGATCCACCGGGCGTGCGCTCGTAGTTAAACGGGTTACGGGTTGGTGGTGGGTCGAAGCTGGCGAATTCGGTGGTGACTGTCTTGCCGAGAAAAACGGCCCCGGCCGCGCGCAGTCGGGCGACGATCACCGCGTCGCGATCGGCGCGATGGTGGCTGCGCAACGGCGAGCCGGCCCGCGTGGGCCAACCTGCCACATCGACAATGTCCTTAATGCCCAGCGGAATGCCGTGCAGCGGCCCGCGGTAACGGCCCGCGGCGATTTCGTCGCCCATGCGCCGCGCGGTCTCGCGCGCCGCCTGCTCGTCGATCAATACCCAGGCGCGGATCTTTGGCTCGAAGCGCTCAATCCGCTCGAGACAATTTTCGACCAGCGATAGGGGTGTCAGTCGGCGGGACTGAATTGCCTGCGCCGCTGCAAGAATCGTCGATGGTAAGTCGGTGTGGCTCATCGTGCAAACTGGTAGCACGGTTTTGCTGAGTCGGTTATCCTCACAGGACAAATTAACCGCGGGAAATGCTCATGGCAATGACTTCTTGATGCTGAATGCAACTGCTGTTCTACATCAGCGGGCATGGCTACGGCCATGCAACCCGCTCTTCGGAAGTGCTTCGCGAAATTGCCCGTCAACAACCCGACTGGCGGTTGCACGTGCGGAGCAATGTGCCCGAACGTTTGTTCGCCGGCATCGACCGTTTGACGTTTCACCGGCTGCCCGAATCGCTCGATCCGGGCGTGGTCGAGGACGCCGATTCGCTGGGCATCGACGTGGCCGCGACGCTCGATGAGATCGAACGGTATCATCGCCGACGCTTGCAAATCATCGATACCGAAGTCGCCTGGGTCCGCTCCCAGAAGATCGCCCTGATCGTCGCCGATTTTCCTCCGCTGGCGGGCGAAATTGCCGCCGTCTGTGGAGTGCCGTGTGTGGGCGTCGGCAACTTCACGTGGGACTGGATTTATGAGCCGCTCTTTGAACACGACGAACGGCAATTTCTGCAAGCATGGCTGCGCGGCGGTTATCGCAAAATGCATTGCTGGCTTAAACTGCCTTTCAGCCACGAAGAGAACGGCGATGTGTTTCCGCGCGTCGTTGACGTCCCACTTGTGGCGCGGCGCCCGCGTCGGCCGGCGGCGGCGGTGCTCGAGCAATTGGGAATCGACGCCGGAGACCTCAGGCCGCGGGTGGTGTTGGCGATGCGCGGCCGCATTCCCCCGGCGGCGCGGGACGCGGCGGTGAAAGGAAACCAGGACCTGCTTTTTTTGCACTTCGACGCGGCCGACACCGGACAGCCGAATGAAATCGGCGTGACGCTGAGCGTGGATCTTGCCTTCCCCGACGTATTGAATGTAGCCGACGTAGTGGTCTCGAAGTTCGGTTACGGGATGGTGTCGGAGTGCATCGCCGCCCGCAAGCGCCTGCTTTGTCCGCCGCGGCTGAATTTTCGCGAGGACGAAATCTTTGCCGGCGAGGCGCCCGCACAACTTCGCCTGAAAATGATTTCGCAGGCAGATTTCCGTGCCGGCCGCTGGTCGCAGCCGTTGCGGTGGTTGCTCGATCAGCCGGTTCTTGAATCGACACTGCCCATCGACGGAGCGGCAGTCTGCGCCCGCGAGATCGCGCGGATCGCCGCTAGTCATGTGCCGGCTTAGGTAGGGTCGCACCGGTTCTGCGGGTAACGCGGAATTGCAGAGTTCGTGAGAAGACGGCCTGGAAGGCCATCCTACGTGCTCTGCGCAAGCCGGTTTTGCGGTTTGCCAATCGTTCAATTTTGTCCAAAGCTTGGGCTGGACCTGACGATTGGGGGAGCGCGGATGAACGACAAAATGACGGCGGAACTCAAGGGGCTGGTGCGCGACGCCATGAGCGACCAGATCGTGGCGGTGACACCCAAAGCGTCGGCTGCCGAGGCCGCGGAGTTGCTCGCAGAAAATGGCGTGCGGCATGCCGTCGTCGTCGACAGCGACCGACACGTGGTCGGCGTGGTGTCGCAGCGCGACGTTCTGAAGCACTTCATCCAGTCGATGGCCGAACAAGGTCCCTCGGAGTCGGAAACGGAGGAGCGCGCCCCGTGGGAACTCGGCAGCCTCATTCAACGCGAGCCGGTCACGGTGTTGGCCGACGTCTCGCTGGCCAGCGCCGGCATGGTGCTGACCAATTCGAAGATTGGTTGCCTGCCGGTCGTCGACGAGAACAAGCGGCTCGTCGGCAGCTTGAGCATCGTGGATATCCTGCGGCATATTGCGGGCAAGCGGGGTCCGCAGCTTGAAGAAGAATTCAAACTCTATAAGCCGGCGGCGGAATCAAAGCCGCAGATTCCGGCGTTTTTCCGCCGCTCGAACGGCGCGCTGGTCATGCCGCTAAGTTGCCTTGACGACGCCTCGTCGTTGCCGAGCTTCGCCGTATTGGGCTATGACGGCCAGTCAGGACGGATCTTGGTGAAGCTCACCTCCGAAAAGGAGGACGGGGCTCGCAAGGTGGTGCGCGACAACGATCTGTTTGTGATTCCGGCGAGCGATTTCGTCGCCTGTTTCGACATCAAGTTTCATGGCAGCGCGTTCGAGATCACGCGGCATGCGCGAACGGGATGCTTTATTCTCAGCCCCAAGCAAACGGCCCCTCGGCCGCCCGCGGCGCCGCTGGCGCCGGTGAAGAAGTAAAACTCCGCACCACCGCTAAATTCGGTTCGCGACTCAAAGCTTCGGCAGCTTCACGCCGATGCTGATAAAACGTGCCGGTCAGGGAGGTTCGGGCGGCAGTTGCTTTCGACTTCCTGGTGGTGCTTTCGTGACCAAACCTGTTCCGAACGGTTACCCGCGGCTTTATAGCGAGGCCCTTCCCGAACCGCCCCACCGCGGCCGCGATGCCTGGCCCGGTATGGAGAAGCTATGTCGGGCGTTTGAACGTGCCACCGGCTGGCCGCTGGAATGTCTGCCCGGCGAGACGCCGGCCAAAGACGTGAAGCTGGTTTGGTCGGCCTCCGAGGACACCGCCACGGCCATCGGCGCTCAGATTCACGTCGGTTTGGCCGGTGGGCCGGCCGACGAAGCGCCGCACGAGCCTTCAACACCGGTGGAACTGCCGGCGGCGGTCGAATTGGCGGCGACCTTAGGCGAGCTGGTCGCCGAAGTCGCTCAGTTGCGACAAGCCGTCTGGCGGCGCGAGGCCGAGCTCGCGGCACAGGTGCCGGTATCCCCCCAGCGAGAATCGCCACAGCATCTGGCCGACCGCCTTGAAGCCTCGCTGGCGGGCGCCGCCGATGCCGCGGGCTGCCAGTCGGCCGCGCTTTACTTGCTCGACGAGTCGACGACGCACCTCAAGTTGCGTTCGGTCCGGGGTCTGCCGCGGCAACGATTGCTCGCCCCGCCGCGCGAACTGGCTCAAGCCAATGCCGATCTCGAAGCATTGCTCGGCCACGCAGTCGTGGTGGAGGACGCTGCCGGACAGCCCGACTGGAGACTGCCCGAACGCGCCGCCTCAGCGGTGTGTGTACCGGTGTCGAGCGCTACGATCCCGCTGGGCACGCTGTGGGTGTTTGGCGAGCGGCCGCGCGCGTTCAGCGACGTCGACGTAAACCTCATCGAGATCGTGGCGGGCCGCATTGCCGCCGAACTGGAACGCGAAACCTTGCTGGCCAGTGGTGTCGCGGGCGCGCGGCTCGAACGTCAATGGGCGGCGGCCGGCCGTTGGCAAGAACAACAACTGCCACAAATCGCGCCGTTGGTCGAGGACTGGCAAGTCGCGGGGTGGACGCGGTTGGCTGCGGAAGTCGGCGGCGATTTTCACGACTGGTTTGTCCGCGATGATGAGAGGTTGGGTGATGAGAAGTTGGCTCTCGCGCTGGGCAGTTGCGCGGGATCGCGCGCCTCGACGGCGCCGGTCGAACGGTCCTCGGCGACCAGCGTGGCCCCATCCAATCTCGAAGCCGCGCTGGCGGCCGCCTCGCTACGGGCAGCGCTCCGCGCCCTTGCAGAACACGTGGATGAGCCCAATAAACTGGTGGAGCGCGTCAGCCGGACGCTCTGGCGCGGCTCGCCCGGAGACCAATCGGCAGATCTGTTTTACGCCGTAGTCGCGCCGGGCGAAGGCCAAGTGCGATACGCATTGGCGGGTCAGATTGAAGCCCTCGTACTATCGCCGCGCGGCGTAAGGCGCTTGTCCGCGCCTGGGCCGGCGCTCGGCGGTGATTCCGAAGCTCGCTACTTCGACGGCCACGCGACCATCGAACCCGGAGAGGCGTTGTTGGTCTTCAGTCCGGGCGTGCGTGCGCTGCTGCAATCGGCCGACGCTTCGCCGTGCTTCGACGACCTGGTCGCGCGCCTCCTGCCGCATCTCGATCAACCGGCGGCGGTCTTGGCCGAGTTGGCCCGCGACCAGCTCACCACGATATTGGCCGACGCAGCCATCGATGGCGCCGCGCTCGTGCTCAAACGCCGGACGCATTAGCTTCGAGCGAAGAGCGATTGGCATCGAGATTGCACGATGCTCTTTCGCTCGTATCCGGTGACAAAAGGGTCGCGTGGCGGCTCAGCCGGAGGTACGCACCCCTTCGCTAGGAGCTCGAACGTGGTTCAAAAACTCGAAGAACGAACTGGGAAAATTGGCTGGGTCATTCTATGGCTTTTGGGAATTCCGCTGCCGATCTTATTGTTGTTGTACTTGTTGATGGGCGGCCACTAGGTGGCGCTTGGGTTGAACACCTGCGCCTCATTAAAATACTGCGGTAGATCGACCATCTCGTCGATCGCGTCGTCCCAGAACGGCTGCTTCTGAGCGTAGGGGCTATTCACCTGCAGTTCGTGGAAGAAGTGCTGCTGGGCCTGTGGCGTTAAGCGGCCCTGAAAGTAGAGCTGATTCCAGCCGCCGCCGGTCAGGTTGGCCAGCGCCGAATCGCCCGGATCGTTGAGCAGTCGCAGCGCGGCTTCATCGGTGCTGTTGAACATCAGGGCGATGCCATTGCGCCCGAAGATAGCGCCCCAGGCGTTCAGTTGATTCAGCCAATACGTTTCTCCGCCAGGATCGGCAGCCCGGCCGAAAATGTCGGCATACATGCCGTCGACAAAGCCTTGGTCGGTCGCTCCGTGCAGCGCATAGTATTCGTCCGACCCCATGATCTCGGCGACCAAAAAACGCTCGTCGGTCGCTACCGCCGGCCCGACGTGGTCAGGTTCACCCAGTTGGGCGGAGAAAAATTGTAAGGCGCCAGGGTCGGCATCGCGGTGCAAAAACTGCTGAAACACGCAGTTGACCAGGTGCTGTTTGTACTCGGGAGTGGTCAGGAAGACCTGGACCACAAAGTCGCGCAGGCCCGCGCTGGCTGGTGTGTTTCCGCCCAACAGTGCCGTCCACGCTTGCTGTCCGCCCGGGTCGGCGTCGCGCCCCAGCAGTTCGCGATAGAGATTACTCACAAAAGTGGCGTTCGTCCCGTCGCCCGGCTGGCCGGGCAAGTAGCACGCAACTGCCTGGGCATCGGCCGCGCAGAGCCGACGCGGCTCAAGTAATTCCGCGCCAATGAATCGCCGCCTTTTCGAGGCCGGCATGCGGCGTCGTTGCGTGTCGCCTCTGGTCGAGAAAATGCCCGCGGGGTTCAAGCGGCCAATCAAGGTGCGCATCTCAATGTCTCCGAATCTAATGGTGCATGCAGAAAATCAGGGTGTCGAACGAACCGGTCGCAGTATAAGTCGGTGACGGGCCGTTGTGAATCAAGCGGACTGTCATTCTTTGCCCGAGCGGAAAATCTTCACACGCAGGTCATAAAAAAGGAGGTGGCAACCCCAAACTCGTCCATTTTTTGGTTTTGTGGCCCGATAGCACTTAAGGCCGATTGGCGGTCGGCGAGAGAATGGTTTCTCTCCTGCGCTGCATGGCGCGCGGGCCTGGCGGGGCTCGAGCGTTTGCCTTGGCGGGCACGTGGCACTTCACCCAAGTGGGAGGGTAGTGGAGTACCGGGACATGATGACCAATCGACTGGCGGTGGCGGCCGCAATTTGGGGCCTGCTCTGCGCCGGTGCGAGCGTCGCCCAGCAACCTGGCAGCGGCCAGATCTTCTCTCCCCCGGAATCGGGGTCGTCCGCCGGCAACGCGGTTGCCAACGACAGTTACTACACGCCACAGTCGGCTCCGTCTGCTCCGCCCGCGGCCGGCCCAAAAAAAGTGGCCCGGCCCAAGTTCGGTTCGATTTCGGCCGCCTTCGCGCGGCAAGAATGCCCTTGCCCCGAAGAGGAGCAAAAAGAAGAGGAAGAAAAACCGTGCGTCCACTGCCCCGACGGATGCCTGGGCTGCTTTGGACCCGGCTGCTGCAATGTCGAGCTGGACGATCCATTCAAATTGGGCGACCAACTCCACTGCCTCAAGAAACACGACATC
>DATFDL010000554.1:0-2829 GCA_035252155.1 Pirellulales bacterium
ATCAAAATAGTAAAATCATGATCGGCCCAGTTGTTCTTTCGCCTTGGTTCGGGCCAGCTCTAGCGCCGCGGGCAGTTTGGCGGGATCTTTACCGCCGGCCTGAGCCATGTCGGCCCGGCCGCCGCCGCTGCCTCCCACGACCTTGGCCACGTCGCGCACCCATGCGCCCGCGTTCATGCCCTTGCCCTCCAGATCGCGCGTGATGCCCGCCACCAACACCACTTTGTCGTCCGCGCCACTGGCCAACAGCACCGCGGCCGAACCGGCCTTGCGACGGAGTTGATCGATCAGTTGCCGCAGGCCGTCGGCGGTGGCTTCGGGCACTTCGGCTACGATCAGCTTGACGCCGCCGACTTCGTGCGCCGCCGCCAGCAGCTCATCCGCCGACGCGCCGGCCACTTTGCCGCCAGATGCCAACTGCTTCTTCAACTCTCGCACCTCCTTGACCAGCGCGGCCACCCGGTGAGGCACTTCGGCCGGCGGCACGCGCAAGGCCGAGGCAGTTTCGGCCAACGCCGTCTCGCTCGTCCGCAGCCGATCGAGCGCCTGCCGGCCGGTGAGCGCCGTGATCCGCCGTGTGCCGGCCGCCACGCTCTCTTCGCCGATGATCCGGCAGAGGCCCACCTGCCCGGTGTTATCGAGGTGCGTGCCGCCGCACAGCTCTTTGCTGAACTCGCCCATCGAGACCATCCGCACCAGGTCGGGATATTTTTCTCCGAAGAGCATCATCGCCCCGGCCTTGCGCGCCTCGGCAATGGGCAGCGTGGTCCAGCGCACCGGTTCGGCCGCGATGATCCGGGCGTTGACCTCATCTTCGATCTTGGCCAGCTCTTCGCGCGACACGCTGTGCGGATTGGCGAAATCGAAGCGCAGCCAATCGGCGTCGACCTTCGAGCCCTGCTGCTGGGCATGCTTTCCCAAGTGCTTTTGCAGGGCGAAGTGCAAAATATGCGTGGCGGAATGCGCTCGGCGAATGGCCTGCCGCCGCCCGACATCGACTCGGGCGGTCACCGTGGCCCCCTGGCGAATAATGCCCTGCCGCAGATGCCCGCGGTGCAAGATAAAATTGCTCTCCTTTTGCGTATCGATCACTTCGAACCGCATACCCTCGCCGACAATCTCGCCCGTGTCGCCCACTTGCCCGCCGCTTTCGCCATAAAAGGGCGTCTTGTCGAGCACCACGACGATCGGGTCTTTGTGGTTGATCTCGTCGATCTGATCGCAGAGCCGGTCGTGAGCGATCAGCCCGACCACCTTGGCCGCGGCTTCGGTCTGCTGATAGCCCAAGAATTCGCTGCCGTGCATCGCCTTTTTCAGTCCGTCGAGCGGTCCCGACTTGAAGAGCTCTTGCTTGCGATCGCCGCCCGAGATCTTGCCGTGCTCTTCCATCGCCTGGCGGTAGCCGTCCCAATCGAACGTGAAGTTGTGCTCGGCGGCCAAGGTCTCAAACAGTTCGGGCGGAAAGCCGTGCGTGGTGTACATTTCGGCGGCTTCGTGGCCGGAGACCATCATGCGGCCTTCGCGGCGCATGACCTCGAAGGTGCGCTCGATTCGGTCCAGCCCACCATCGATCGTTGAAAAAAAATTGTCCTCTTCCTTCTCGATGACCTGGCTCACGCGCTCGACGGTCTGCGACAGCTCGGGATAAGACTGTCGCATGATTTGGGCGACGACGGGCACCAGCCGGAACAAAAACGGCTGGCGCATGCCCATCTGCCGGCCGTCGAGCACCGCCCGGCGCAAGAGCCGCTTGATGACGTATTTCTCGCCTTTGGGACCGGGAATGACCTCCTCATGGATGGCGAACGCGCACGCCCGCAGATGGTCGGTGATGCGGCGCAGGCGGCGGCCATTGTCGCTGGCGGGACCGTACTTTTGCCCGCAGACCTCGGCGGCGGCTTCGACAATCGGCCGCAAGATGTCGATATGAAAGTTGCTATCGACCTTTTGCAGCACGGCGGCGGTGCGCTCCAGGCCCATGCCGGTGTCGATGTTCTTGCTGGGCAAGGGACGCAGGTTGCCCGGCGGATCGCCCACGCGGTTGAACTGCGTGAAGACCAGGTTCCAGATCTCGACGGCGCCGCCCGAGCCGGGATGAAAAAAGATTTCGCTACACGGGCCGCAGACGCCGTCCGGGCCTTTGCTGGGCGCGCCGGCCGGCCAGAAATTGTCGTCCTCGCCCATGCGTTCGATCCGTTCGGGCGGCAACTTGATCTCGCGCGACCAGATCTCAGCCGCTTCGTCGTCGTCGTGATAGACCGACACGCTCAACCGCTCGGCGGGCAGGCCAAGCCATTTCTTGCTCGTCAAAAACTCCCAACCCCAATGGATGGCTTCGCGCTTGAAGTAATCGCCGAAGCTGAAGTTGCCCAGCATCTCGAAGAACGTGTGGTGATAGGCCGTGCGGCCCACGTTGTCGATGTCGCCGGTGCGGAGGCATTTTTGGCAGGTGGTGGCGCGGGTAAAGTCGAGCTTGCATTTGCCCAGAAAATGGTCTTTGAACTGGTTCATGCCCGCTGGCGTGAACAGCACCGACGGGTCCCACTTGGGCACCAGCACGTCGCTGGGCCGGCGCGTGCAGCCTTTCGACTCGAAGAAGCTGAGATACTTTTCGCGGAGTTCGTCCGTTTTCATAGGCAGCCCATGATAGCGGGCAAACGCGGCGCCGGCTAGGACGGCCACAAGGGCCGGGGTGGGCCGGCCACAAGGGCCGGGGCTACCTGCGCGTGAATGACTTCACTACGATGAGCACGTGGCAGACAACCCCGATTGGCGCCCGCTGTATCCCTTCAACTCGCATTGGCTCGATCTGGCTGGGCTGCGCTACCA
>DATFDL010000555.1:0-4154 GCA_035252155.1 Pirellulales bacterium
CCTTGCCTCGTTCGGCCCGTTCGTCGTTATCCGCATCACTCACCGCCCTCCACTTTTCGCCGTCGTATTCAAATCGAAGCGTGACCACTTCGACGCTCAGCAGCGGATCGCGAGAATTGCCTCGCAGTTGATGGGCAGGAGCAATGACCTCATAAACGATACGTAAGGCGGCCGTCATCGGTTCTTCGCTCAACAGAGCGCGCTGCAGTTCTCCATCCGTTTTGAACTCGCCCACGGGCCGTGCGGTCTCGGCCATGCGCATGCGCGCGACTATTTCGATGCTGGCAGTATCCACCGTCTCAGCGTCGGCGGCCTCCTCATCGTCGACTTTCGCCGGCGGCGGCAACGTCGCCGCAATGTCTGGATACATGTCCCTAAGCGATTTGACGATTTCCGGCAGATGCTCTTGGTCGAGGTGCACAATTTCTTCCTCAACGATATCTTCCCCCAATCCATAAGCCGGAATGACAAGCGATAGACTCACCATTCGGGCTACAAGTTTTGCGTCTGGCCATTTCTTTTGTAAATCGGCCTCGGCATTCCGTGCGCCGTCATCAACAACTTTGCGAGCTTGCGCCAGCGTCGAATCATCTTCGCGGCCGAAATCGTGCAAGAGCTTTGCATCATCGGGCCGCACGACTCGCTCGAGCATGAGTAACTCGGTAGCCGCATATAGATCGAAGGCCGATTTCATCGGCTCGAGCCCGCTAAAATCGAAGTTCAATTCCAGCTTCAGGCAGCTCGAACAACTGCTGGGTGCCGCCGCGAAGACAATCGCCAGGGCCGGCAGATAAACGCCCAACCGCATGCCCGCCCCGCCCGAAGATGCCGCGTGAGACATGATGCAACCTCCGCGCAATAAAGGGCCGTCGATGCCTCTGCGCGCCAGTCTATCCGATTTGCGACGGATCGGTAGCCCCCGGCCTTGTGCCGGACTCTCACGGTGACTCGCCGCGAGTGACCGGCCACGAGGGCCGGGGCTACCGCTCGGTTGTGGCACGGTCTCTGACCGTCGCCACATCGACAGACCGAAGGTCTCCCGCAGCATTGCACCGTTCCGCCCTGGTGGAGGAGACCTTCGGTCGGCGTGTGTGAAACGGTCGGAGACCGTTCCACAACAACAGTGAGGAGCTCGTGACAAATGCTGGCTAGCACACGGGGCGCGGGCGAATGGTGGGACTCGCAAGCTCGTCCCACCCTACGATTCTCGTCCCCCTCTACGATTTGGCCAGCGCAGCCAGCGCGGCGTCGATCGAACCAAGCTGCCCTTGCAAGTCGGCCAGGCCGGCGCGCTCTTTGGCCACCACGTCGGTCGGCGCACGCTCGACAAAGTTGGCATTGGCCAGCTTGTTCTGCTTCGCGGCGATGGCGCCTTGAATGCGGCCGCGCTCTTTTTCGAGCCGCGCCCGCTCGGCGGCCACGTCGATCAGCCCGGCAAGGTCGACGAACAACTCGACGCTCTTCAGGCTCAGATGGGCGTTCGTGGCTGGGGCCGCCGCCTCAGGGCCCCAACTCGTCGCGTGAGCGCCGGCCAGCGACTCGAAATACGGCTCCATCGGCCGTAGCAAATCGGCCGTCGCGCGGTCGCACCGGGCTGCGAAACGGATAGGCGTTTTGGGACTGATGTTTTGCCGGCTGCGGATCTCGCGCAATCCGCGCAGCACCTCTTGAAAGCTGGCGAAACGAGCTTCAATCTGCGAATCCTGCCGCGGCTTGTCTGCCCGCGGCCAGGAGGCGACCATCACGCTCGCCTCCGCGCGGGCCGGTTGCGGCAAACCGCGCTCAGGCGCCAGCTCCGCCAGCCGTTGCCAGATCTCCTCGGTCACAAAGGGCATTGCCGGGTGCAGCAGCCGCACCAGCGCATCGAGCGTATGCACCAGCACCCGCTGCGCCACGCCGCGCCGCGCCTCGTCTTGCAAGCGGCCTTTGACCATCTCGACGTAAAAGCTGCAAAACTCGTCCCAGGCGAATTCATAGAGCGAACGCATGGCATCGGCAAAGCGGTAGCTCTCCAGCGCCTCGGTCGCCTGCTCGGTGACGGTCGCCAGCCGGCTGAGCACCCAACGGTCTTCGATGGCCAGCTCATCGTCGCGCACGGCCGCGGCCGCGTAGCCCTCGAGATTGAGCATGGCGAACCGCGCGGCGTTCCACAGCTTGTTGCAAAAGTTGCGGGCCAGCTCGAAACGGTCGCTGACCACCGCCCCCCGCGCCAGCGAGCGGTCTTCGGCCTTGGTAGCCCATTGCGTCGAAAACTCAAGGCCGCAATGCGCGCATTTGACCCGCGGCAACACGCGGTTCTTTTTGGTTTGCTCGATCAGCTTGTTGCAATGCGGGCATTCAAACTCGACCGGCATCCGCACGTCTTGTGTCTCGGTGGTCAGGTGAGCCAGCCCGAACCGCAGCGCGTCGGCCCCGAACTTGTCCATCACATCGACCGGGTCGACGCCGTTGCCCTTGGTCTTCGACATCGTCTCGCCGTAGCCGTCGAGGATTTTGGGGTGGATGAAGACTTCGCGGAATGGCACATCGCCCACGTTGTGCAGCCCGGTGAGCACCATCCGGGCCACCCAGAGCGTAATGATGTCGCGGCTGGTCACTAGCACGCTGGTGGGATAATAGTATTTCAGCTCGGGCGTCGGCTCAGGCCAGCCCAACGTCGAATGAGGCCACAGCGCCGAGCTGAACCAGGTGTCGAGCACGTCGTCGTCGCGCGTCAGCGTATGGCCGCGCACGGCGTCATCCGCCAGGTCTTCCTCTCGCGCACAGATCAGCCACCGGTCGTTCTCCTCATCGCGGCGCCACACGACGTCGTCGCGGTCGGCGAATGCCCGATGGAGATCAGCTTCGCTGGCGGTGGCGCAGTACCAGATCGGTATGCGATGGCCCCACCACAGTTGCCGGCTGACCGGCCAATCGCGCTTTTCGCCCAGCCAGTCTAAATATCCCTGCGCATACCGGCCCGGCACGATCTTCACGCGGCCATCGGTCACGGCGTCCATCGCCGACTGCGCGAGCTGCTCCATTCGCACGAACCACTGATCGGCCAGGTAAGGCTCGATCGGCGTCTTTGAGCGGTCGGAGTGGGCCAGGTCGATCTCTCGGTCCTCGACTTCGACCAGCAGTCCCAGCGCCTCCATGTCAGACACGATGCGCTCGCGTGCCTTGGGTATGGTCAGTTTCTCATACGCCCCAGCGTTGGCGTTCAGCGTGCCGTCGGCATTGAGAATGTTGACCATCGGCAGTTTTTGCCGCTTGCCGACGTCGTAGTCGTTCGGATCGTGGGCCGGCGTGATCTTCACGCAGCCGCTGCCAAGCTCGGGCTTGGCCCACTCATCGGCTACCAGAGGAATGGGGCGATCGACGAGCGGCAGCTTGAGCATCCGGCCCGCGCGGGCCATGTCGCGCAAACGAACGAGCATCGGCAGTACGGTCTGTCGCCGCTGGGCGAGTGCATCGAGTTGTGCCTGCACGGCCTCGCGTTCTTTTTCCGGCGTTTCGGCCAGTTTTTGCTTCAGCTCGGCTTCGGCGCGATCGAGTGCAGCCGCCGGGTCGCGATGCACGGCCACCGCGGTGTCGCCCAGCATCGTTTCAGGCCTTGTTGTCGCAATCGTCACGTGCGTCGGCTCGCCGGGCCGTGGATCGATCACGGGGTACTTGAGATGCCAGAAATGGCCGGCCACGGCTTCGTGATAGACCTCGTCGTCGCTGACGGCGGTCTGCAAAAAGGTGTCCCAATTCACCAGCCGTTTGCCGCGGTAGATCAGCCGTTCCTTGAAAAGCTGAAAGAAGGTGTGCCGCACCGCCCGTGCGCAGACGGGGTCGAGCGTGAAGCGGGTGCGCTGCCAATCGCAGCTACATCCCATTCGTTTGAGCTGGCCGAGAATGCGGGCTTCATATTCGTCTTTCCACTGCCAGATGCGACGCACCAGCTCGTCTCGGCCCAGGTCGTGGCGGCTTTGCTTTTCTTCGGTCAAGAGCCGCCGCTCGACCACGGCCTGCGTGGCGATGCCCGCATGGTCGGTGCCGGGCATCCACAGCGAGTTGAATCCCTGCATCCGCTTGAAGCGAATCAGAATATCTTGCAGCGAGTTGTTCAGCGCGTGCCCCAGGTGCAGCGCGCCGGTGACGTTGGGTGGCGGGATGACGATCGTGTA
>DATFDL010000556.1:0-5232 GCA_035252155.1 Pirellulales bacterium
CGAAAGGCGACAGACGCTTCAGACCAATCGGTGGCATTACCGTCAGTCAAGAGCAGCACGCCAGCAATCGGCCTTCCGCGAAAGCGCTCAGCCAATGCGGTCAGCGATCCGGCCAGGGCCGAAGCTTCACCGTCGAACGACAACTGCGACGAATCCTTAAGCGGCACCAGATGCGTGTCGAAGGCAAACGATCGCGCGTCGAAATCCTGGCCGAGCCGCGTGCGCCACGATGTTTTTTCCGAGAGCCGCCGCCGCAGTTCTTCGCCGCGCGATTCGCGCCGGCCGCGGTCGTGAATCGCCAGGCTGAGGCTGTTATCGGCCACCAACAAAAACAGGTTGCTCTGAGGACGCGCCCGGCTGCCGCTGAAGAGCGGCTCGATCAGGCACGCGGCCAGCGCCAAAAACGCCGCCGCCTTCAGCGCGCCCGCCGCGATGCGTATCCGCGCCGCCGAGGCCGCCCGAGCGTACGACCAAACCAGCACCGCGCCGCCGGCCGCGGCCAACAGCACCGCCGTAATGAGCCAATCGCGGCCGCCCCACACAAGGTCGCCAACGATCATTTCCCCGTCCCCAGGCGCTCGTAGTATCGCCGCGTCTTTTCGAGATATTTGGGCGGCACCGGATCGCGGTCGAGCGGCAGCACCGCGTCTTTCGAGGTGCGGCGCAGCAGCTCTTCGACCACGCGATCGCGCAACTCGACCAGAGCGTCCGACACTTCCATTTTGACCAGGTCCCACCGTGGCGCTTGGAAATTACGCTTCAGGTCAACTCGAATGTCTCGCGCCCGCTGACGAATTCGGGCGGCTTCGGCCCGCAGCTCGGGATCATCGACCATTTCCTCCACATCGCGCAGGCGGTCGCTCCAATCCATAAAGTCTTCGCCCGCAATCGGCGCAAAACCGCGACGTTGGTCGTCGGGCGACCGTGGCCCGCCCGGGCCCGTGATTCCCGACAGGCTTCGCGGACCGCCGCGCTCGCTACCGCGGCCGCCCGACTGGGAAGGCGACGTCGAGTCAGTATTGGGGTCCGCGGGGCTGTTCGGCGGCGAGGAGGTCTCGGGCGACGAGGGGGCGACTGGGCGAGGGGGCGAAGAGGCGACGTTTGTTTGCTGCCCAGCTCCCGCGCTCCGCGTCTCCGCGTCTCCGTTTCTCCGCGTCTCCGCGTCTCCTCTGCCTTCACGCTCCGCGTCTCCGAGTCTCGCCGTCCCCCTTTCTCCCCTGCTCCGCGTCTTCGCGTCTCCCACTCTCCCGCGCTCCCCCTCTCCCGTGCTCCCCTGCTCCCGTGCTCCCGCGCTCCCCGGCTCCTGCTCGCTGTTTCGCGCGATCTCGTCATTCAGCTCTTCCGCCAGCCGATTGAGCTCGTCGCGGGCGCGGCGCAGGGCCTCGGCGTCGTCGCCCAAAACGCTTTCGGCCGCCCGTTCGATCCCTTCGCGCATCTGGCCGATGCCCGCACGGGCGAGTCGCTCTTGCTCGCGGGCATCGTCGGTCAGTCCGCGTTCGACCGAGATTTCGGCCGCTTCGAGCGCACGGGCCAAATCCTGCTCTTGCGCTTTGCGGGCCGTATCGTAGAGCTGCTGAGACAAAAGCGGCTCGGTCGATTCGGCCTCGTCAATCGTCTGTCGCATCCGCTCGAGCAGCTCATCGAGCCGCTGCTGCTGCTCGGCGAGCTCGCCCGGCAGTTTTTCGTCCGGGCGGTCGTCGCGCAGCGATTTCGCCGGAGCGTCGTCGGGCGACGAGCCTAACCGCTCGGCGATGCGACCCTCGCGATCATCGAGTTCCCGGGCTTGCTCGCGCATTTGCTTCATCTCTTCATCGAAGCGGCCCGAGGCGCGGCGGCGAAACTCATTGCGCAGCTCCTGAAAGTCGCGCTCGGCCCGAGTACCGGCCGCCGCCGCTTGCGAAACCTTTTCATCATCCAATGCTTCCGCAGCCCGACGCACCTGGTCGCGCGTTTGATCGAGCTGCTGCCGTGCGTCGGCCATTCGCTCTTGATTTTCGGGCGATTCGAGCCGGGCGCGCAGCTCGTCGGTGTCGCGGAGGATCTCTTGCTCTTCGTCGCGCAGCCGCTTCAACTGCCGGCGGATCTCTTCGCGCTCTTCGGGCGTGCGGGCTTCTTGCAAGGCCGATTGCAGCTCTTTCAGCCGCTCGTTCAGGTCGCTCTGCCGCCGGGCCAGCTCGCTCAAGCGGTTCAGCGCCTGCCGCGTTTCGCGGTCTTGCTGGGGCTGCGATTGCGCGGTCCGCTGGTTCTCGTAACGGTTCTCGTCATTCTTCAGCTCAAGCTGCTGCAACTGTTGCTGCGAACGGCCCGAGCCGCCGCCCCCGCCGCCGCCTTGCTGGCCGCGAACCACGCGATGCTCGTTCGCCCGCAGCTTGAGCAGCGCCTGATAGGCGGCCTGCTCGGCGGAAAGAGCCGGCACGAGCGGATCGAGCGCCGCCCCGTCGTGGGCCGCCTTCAATTGTTTGAGGGCCTCTTCCATCGCTTGCGTGACCGCGCCTGCGTACGCCTGCGACTTTGGGTCTTCGAGTTTTTGGGCCAACTCGCTCGCCTGTTCCAGCGCCGTCGCTTGCGACTCTTGAATCGTCTGCGCATCGCCCGCGTATTCCGGCGACGGCGGGCCGGGCGTCTCGCGGCGGATTAGCTTCCAAGTGGCGTTGATGATGTCTTTCTGAAGCTGCGACAGTTTTTGGGCCGCGTCAGCGTTCGGGCTGCCGCCCTGCTGTTGCTGCTGGCCGCCGGGCGGCTGCTCGCCCTGCCGGAAAATCTCGTCGAACCGCCGCACCTCGGCAAAATACATATCGCTCAGCGTGCGCCGTGTTTTGCCCGTGGCGTCGCGGTCTTCGGCCCAAAAGTGATATGACAGCAGTTGATCGGGCTGGGCCTCCAGCTCTTCCAGCCGAATGACGTGGGCCAGCTCTTGCCGCTCTTTGGCCGCGGCGCGCTCGCCCAGCACTACCTCGGTTGGCTCCTGGCCGGTGATCGCGAAGCTCAGCCCGAAACGCTCCAGCCCGAAATCGTCCCAGGCGGTCGCCTTAACGTCGGTCTCTTCGAGCGGCGAAACCTCGATGTCGTGGCCGGGAAAAGCCAGCTTCAGGTCGGGCGGCTTGTTCGGCAGCACATCGATGATGAACTCGGCGGGAGTTTTGTTCCGCCTGCCTTCGGCGTCGACAAGCTGTAATTGCAGCCGCCGCGAATGGTCGCACGGCAGCGTAGCTTGATAGACCGACTCATCGTCCGTCGCGGCGAGTACGATCGGCTCGCCGTTTTTTTGCGTGAGCGTCGCCGAGGCCACCGGCTTGTTCAAGCGGCAGATCAGCGTCAGCTCGGTCCCCTCGACGGCCGAAACGGTCCGCACGTCTTCGATCAGCCGTTCGGCCAATGACGTGTATTCGGGATACACCAGCCGGGCGTCGGCTTGCACCAGCCGCGGATATTCGAACACGCGCACGTGAAACGTGGTGCTGGTGTAATCATCAAGCTGCACGTGATAGTCGAGCGGCGCTTCGACGGTGGGAATGCGGCCGCCAAACACCGGGTCGTCGAGGCTTTTGGCCATCGAGAGGCGGGCCGGCTCGCCGCCGGGCGATTGGAAAACGAGCGTCGCGCCGGCCGGCTGATCTCCCGTGTAACGGGCCAGCACCAACAGGCTGGCGCCTTTTTCGACCTCGGTGTCGCCCGGCTCGATCGCTACGGAAAGCTGGCCGCCCGCGGGTGCGGTGTCGCTGCCCGTGCGGCCGGCGACGGCCGACCGCGCCGACGTGCTCGACGACAAGCTCGCCAACACAAACAACAACAGCACCAGTGCCGCCGCGTTGGCCATCATCGCCGCGGCGATGCGGCGGGTGGGCACGATTCGCTCCCAGGCGTGGCCATAGGCGTGCCGCAGCGCCTGGCGAATGACGGCTTCTTGCAAGAACCGGAAGTGGCCCAGCGGCAATTCGGGGCGCTGTTCGATGGCCGTCAACAGGCACGACCGCAGTTCGGGGTGGGCGGCTTCGATCCGCAGCGCCAGGGCATGATCGTCACGCCCGGCGGCCCAAGCCAAAATCATCGCGGCGGCCGCGGCAGCCACCGCCACGACGCCTACCCAACCGACCGGATGCCGCGGTTGCCAACCCGTCGCCGCGCCGATGCCGAAGACAATCACGCCCGCCAGGGCCGCCAGCAGCCAGGCCGCCGCCAGTCCGCGCCACAGCCACAACCGCCGTAGCCGGTCCGCCACCTTGTCGAGTTGCTGTCGCAAGCGATGTTCGATCATGCGCGCCTCGTCATCGTTATAGCCGATGCCATGAAACAACGCCGTAGCTGGAAGCGACCTAATGGTGAGAAAGTGGCCACCTTCGGACCAGAGTTACCGTCGGACCCGAGTTACCGTTGCGTCGAAACGAGTTACCGTTGACAAAAATAAAAAACGCGCTCGCCCGCCTCACGCGCTAACAGGTTGCAGGGTATGGAGTTGCGCCGCACGATCCGACTGGCAATTCTTTGCCACCGCAACCATAATTATGGGGGGTAACTGTATTTCGCCGCCGTCAGGCACGCTCCGCCGCGCCGAACGCCCGGCCTCTCCCCGTTTTATACCAAACGGCTGGCTTGGTCGGTTTTCTGCGGGAAAACAGGCTTAAGAGATCGCGGGCGCCCAGGAGGCCAAGCCAAATATCGCGCTGGCGCGTTTTGCCGGGAGTTTGAGAAATTGCCTCTCTACCACTTCGACGCGCTTCGCGGCCTTTTGGTTCCCCGGATCGCCGCGCCGCATTCTGAACTGCCAAAAGATGGCCCGCTACCTGTTTCTACGCGGCTCATGGCTGTCTGGTTCGCACTGCGGTTGCCTCATCACTTATTATCCCGACCGTCGTCCGAATCCGCGTCGCGATAGCGTTCTCGACGCTGATATAAAGCGAGTCGCCGACGATGTTCGTTGCGCTCCTGATCGGAACGCGAAAGTTCAATCGCCTTCGTCTGCGACTGAATCGCCTCTTCGAAGTTGCCGACCTCGGCGTAAGCGGCCGCTAACGTAGCAGCGTCGTCGGAAAGCCCCTTTTTTCGTGAGTCCTTGAACTTAGCAGCCATCTCTGGGGCCACCTTCGTTCCTCGCAGCCATTCGGGTTCGCTATTTGCCCAAAGGTCGCGGGCTTTCGTCGCGAAGTCGATCGCTTGCTGACCATCTCGAAGTGCGGCGTCCGGGCAGGTGGCAAGAAACCAGGCCAGTTCCCGCCAGGCATCGGGGCGTTCCGG
>DATFDL010000557.1:0-2466 GCA_035252155.1 Pirellulales bacterium
ACGGAACGCCACGGAGGGCGTTCCCTACAGATGTCGGCGAGGACACGCCGGTGTCGTTGGTGGAAAACCGGTCGGAGGCCGCCTCGAAGTTCGAGCTCCTTAACCGCAGCGCGTCAAGGCGGGTTCCGGCATCCAAGGACGGTCGGTCAGGGCCACCAGCGGCGGACGATCGGCGGGTTTCGAGAAGCACAAGTCGATCATAGAATCCAGCAGAATGCAAGCGGCCGAGTCAGACGACTCGCACGCCGCGCGCTCGCGTAGCCGGTGGACCAGCGTCGCGCCCTCCGGCCAGCGCACGTCGAAGATCGTCCGCAGGTCGTTGAGCAGCTCGTAGATTCGTCCGCGCGTCAAACCCAGCTCGCGCGCCGTCCGTTGCACGCTCAGGTTGCGCGGCGGCAGACGGCATTCGACCAGCCGCCCGAGCGGCTCGCGTGCGTCGTCGGCCACCTGCCGCAACATCGGCGCAACCACCGCCGACCGAAGCTCGTCGGCCTCCAGCGGCGTAGGATCGGACAACCGACGGCCCGCCCAGGCTTCGATCTCGTTGACAAATCGCGGCACAATCCGAACCGTCAGGTGCCGACACGACTCCAATTGCGAAACGACGGCGTGCAAGTGCTCAAAGATTTCCACCACGGAGGCAACCCGTTTTTCGCCGTGTGTCTTGAGCACTCGGATTTCGGCCAGGCTGAGCGTGGCGTAAGCGTGCAGCGGGGTCTGCCACATCGAGCGCGGCAGGTCGCACAGGCGGGCGGCGAACCGCCCGAGCGTCTCGTTGCCCAAGCCGTGCCGCACGATGCTTGCTCGCAGCCGCGACCAATCGGCCTCGGACACGCCCGACTCGGTTTCGCCGGCGGCCATGGGCGGCTCATGGCTGTGCCCGTTCGACCGCGGCAGGGCGGCCCGGTTGAGCAGCGTGATCAGGGCCGTCAGCTTCTTAGGTCCGACGCTGGGCGTCGCGCGCAAGTCATCAAACCGGGCGGACAGCACATCGCTGAGCTTTCGATCGACCAGCGCCAGCGGCAGGTGCCGGTCGCTGGGCAACGCCCAATAGCCCAGCGGCTTGTCGCCGTCGGCCGCCAGATCCATCGCTTGCAAGCGCCGCTGCGCCGCCTCAAAGCCCGCCACCAGCCGGTAGTCGATCGCGGGCGAAGGAGATAGTCTCTTCTTCATGGCAGTGCCACTCTCACGTTGCCGCCAGCGCCAGCCGGCGCACGTTGCGGCCGGATGGCCTGGTTGGGACGATTTTAAGACATTTTGTCTTGGTGTCAAGCCTGCCCGATGCAGATTATTCGATCGGAGGGCGGCGATCTTGACCGCTATCTCACTACGCATCAAGTTAAGCGGGCGATCGGATGATTTCTTTGAAGTGAACGCCCTCTGTGGCGTTCCACGTAGGCGGTGCGGGGCCGGATCGCGTTTCACGGAACGCCACAGAGGGCGTTCCCTACAGACATTTGTCGTACCTGGATGGTTATGGCCAACGACGTCGAAGCGGTGCAACAATGCGAGCGGTCGTACCATCGGCTGCGCGACGAGCTGGCCAAAGTCATCGTCGGACAGGACGAAACCATCGAGCAGGCGGTGATCGCCATGCTGGCCCGCGGCCACGCCTTGCTGGAAGGCGTGCCGGGCCTGGCCAAGACTTTGCTGGTCAGTTCACTGGCGCGGGCCATGGCCCTGAGCTTCCGGCGAATTCAATTCACGCCCGACATGTTGCCCAGCGACGTGACGGGCACCGACATCATTCAAGAGAACCTGGCGACTGGCAGCCGCGAGTATCGATTTTTGGCGGGGCCGTTGTTTGCTAATTTGATTTTGGCCGACGAGATCAACCGCACGCCGCCCAAGACCCAGGCGGCCATGCTCGAAGCGATGCAAGAGCGGCAGATCACCGTGGGCGGCACGTCGCACGTGTTGCCCGACCCGTTCTTTGTGTTGGCGACGCAGAACCCGCTGGAGCACGAAGGCACCTATCCGCTGCCCGAAGCCCAGCTCGACCGTTTCTTGCTGCACGTTCGGATGGATTACCCCGATGAAGCGGCCGAGTGGGAAATCGCGCGGCGGGTGACCTCCGGCGCGCTGGGCGAAGTGGGTCCGGTGCTTTCGGCCGACGAGATTCACGAGTTCCAGCAGCTTGTGGCGCGTGTTCCGGTCAGCGATCAGGTGCTGGGCTATGCGTTGGCGATCGTCCGTTCGTCGCGTCCCGGCCGCCCGTCCGCGCCCGATTTTGTCGAGCGTTGGGTCAGTTGGGGCGCCGGCCCGCGCGGCGTGCTGGCGTTGGTCTCGTGCGCCAAGGCCCGTGCGATTTTGCACGGTCGCTATCATGCCGCGGCCGCCGACGTGCAGGCGGTGGCGCGGCCCGCCTTGCGGCATCGGATCGCGGTCAACTACACTGCCCAGGCTGCCAATCTCGGCAGCGACGAGTTGATCGATCGGCTGTTGGCGGCCACTCCCGCCGACCGA
>DATFDL010000558.1:0-18357 GCA_035252155.1 Pirellulales bacterium
CCTTCAAGTCGCGAAAGGAATTGGAAAAGATCTATCAGAAAGAGCAGGGCCTGAAGCGGCGCAGCCCAGTCATCGCCTATTGCCGCATCGGCGAACGGTCGAGCCACACCTGGTTCGTGCTGAAGTACCTGCTTGGTTTCAACAATGTGAAAAACTACGACGGCTCGTGGACCGAATGGGGCAACCTGGTCGGCGCTCCGATCGAAAAAGGCGCCCGGCAACCGGCGCCCGAGCCGGTGGAAGTTGGAAGTTTGAAGTTGGAAGTGTGAAGTGTGAAGCTTCCTGCCCCTGTCTTAAAACTGAAAACTTCCAACTTCAAACTCATGCTGGGCAAAGCACAACAACGGCTCGACGAGATCGCGGCGGAGTTTGCCGATCTCGAACCGCGCGAACGGCTGGAGTTGTTGCTCGATTTCGCCGAGCACCTGCCCGAACTGCCGTCGGCACTGAAAGCCGAACGCGACGCCGGTGAGCATCGCGTCCACGAGTGCATGACCCCGGTCTACTTGTGGGTGCTGCCTGAAGAGGGGCACGTGCGGGTCCACGGCGACGTGGCCCCCGAAGCGCCCACGGTGAAAGGTTTTGTGGGCATCTTGGTCGAGGCCTTTTCGGGCGCGACGCCGGCCGAAGTGATGGCGGTGCCGCCCGACGTCATCCACCGGTTGGGGTTGGTCGAGGCGCTCGGCATGGTGCGGATGCGGGGGATGTCGGCCATCCTCAACCGCATTCGAGCCGAAGTGGCGCGGTGGGCGTAGGGTGCGCCGAGCGAGTGTCACCGTTTTTGACGACGCGTCGCGAACGGGGTAACGCGGCCTAATGGTGGGACTCGTTTCACTCGTCCCACCCTACGAACGAATGCCAGACGAGCAGCACTACGCCGTCCAACAGCGGCACAAGCCGCCGACGGCGCTTACGCGCGAGCGCGAACTGATTGTCGCCTGCGCGCCCCTGCGCAGCAACGTCAATCTCTCGCGGATCGTGCGCACAGCCGGCTGCTGCGGCGTGCGGCGGATGATTTGTTGTGGCGCCGCCCGGATCATCGGCAAGATCGCCCGCGACAGCATCGACGATGAAAGCGGCCCCGCGGCCGTCGAGGTGCGCGTGCATCGCACCCTGTCGCCGCCGCTACGAGAGCTGAAACAGTCGGGCTACCGGCTGGTCGGATTGGAGCAAACCGCCGGCTCGACGTCGTTATTCGACTATCGCTTTGAGCGCCGCAGCGTGTTGGTGGTCGGCAACGAGCGTTTGGGCCTCGATGAACTCGTTCTGCGGCAGCTTGACGACGTGGTAGAGATACCTGTATACGGCCTGCCACACGCCTACAACGTGGCGACTGCCGCGGCGATGGCGCTTTATGAGTATTGCCGCCAATATCCGACGGGGTGATAGGCCTATCCGACCTTTAGGTTCTGCTCGACCCGGCGGAGAGCCTCGTCGATGGTGCAAGGGCCGTCGGCCGCGCCGAGCGCAGCGCCGCTGGCCATCCAACCGGTCACCTTCTTTTGCGCCGAAATTACCGTGCTGTGAGTTCGCCCGCCAAAGAAATGCCCGATCTCGCTCAGGGCCGCGCGCGTGTATTTGCGGGCCAGCCACATTGCTAGCATCCGCGGAGTGTTGATCTGCTTGCCCTTACGGTCGGATTGCAGCGTTCGCGGCTCGAGTCCGAAGACTTCGCACACCGCTTGCTCGATGTCGGCCAGCCGCACGCCACGCGACTGCCGACGGACCGTCTCAGCCAACGCCTGCTCGGCCAACGGCAGCGAAATCGGCTGTTGCAAGGCCCGGCTGGTGGCGTCGAGCCGGTTGAGCGCCCCGGAAAGCTCGCGGGCGTGGGTGGCGATGTTCGTCGCCACAAAAGCTTGCACGTCGTCGGGCAGCGACAGGTCGAGCCGCCCGGCCAGCCGCCGCACAATGCCCAGCCGCGTGTCGTACTCGGGCAAGTCGAGACCGCACACCAGGCCGCTTTGCAAGCGGGTGACGCACTCCGGCCCCAATGCGGTCAATTCGCAGGGCGGACGGTCGGCCGCGAAGACCAGTTGCCGCCCCTGGCGCAGAAACGAGTCGATCGTGTGCAGCAGTTCGGTGAGCGTGGCCCGTTTGCCGGCCAGAAACTGAAGGTCGTCGATGATCAGCAGGTCTAAACCGCGGTATTTTTGGCGGAAGTTCGGCAGGCCGCTGCCGTGCAGCGCTTCGAGGAAGAACGTGGTGAATTGCTCGGCCGTGAGATAGACCACCTGCGCCCCGGCGCGAAGCCGCTTGACGTCGGTGTAAATACCTTCGAGCAGATGGGTCTTGCCGACGCTGGTGGGGCCGTGCAATACCAGCGGCGACGCATTGCCCAACCGCGCGGCCACCGACTGGGCCGCCACCCAGGCCAGCCGGTTCGATGGCCCGACCACATACGACTCAAGATTGGCGAACTTGCGGCGCGGGGTGGCCGTACGCTGCGAAAGGGCGTCGCTCGTGGCCTCGTGCCCGAGCGCCGCGGTATTCTTTGCGGGGGCGATTGCTTGAGCAGCAGGCCGATTGCTCAAGGCATCGTCGATGTGAAATCGCACGGGCACAAGCTTGCCCAGTGTCTCCTGGCACGAGGCCTCGATCTGTTGGCGGAAATTGGCACGGAGCCACTCTTGAAAGAACTGGTTGGGCACGCGGACGGTCAACGCCTCGTCGTCGAAATCGAGACGGGTGTTGGCGCCGAACCAGAGCTCGAATCGCTCCTGGCCAACTTTGTCGGCCAGCGCGAGCTGCAACGCCGACACGATCTCCGTATCGTCTCTGGACACTTCCTGTTTTCCCCAGCGCAAAAACCATCTTCATCCGCAGCCGCGCGCGTATCGCCGGCTGACGGCCGTAGAGCGTGAGTGTCAGGCTCGAATGAAGAAGGCGGCGTAATCCACGCCGAACCAGATTGTTGAATGTCACCCGTGGCGTCGATTGTACGAATGCTAGCGTTGCTGTCAAAGAGGGGTCGGGCGGGCGTCGCGAAATTTTTTTCGCTCGCGTGTCGCGCGCGCCGATTTTGCCGCGAAAGACGCCTCGCTTGGCGGACGGCAGCTCAGAAAATATTTTTTCGCCGCCGACACGCCGCGTGGAAAACGTGTCAGCCGTCAAAAAACCGCACGAAGACGCGACGCCGGTCGAACGTCACAAAGCCCGCCGCCGCATAGGTTTTGATCGCCGGCTCGTTCGCCGCGTCGACCGCCAGCATCAGGCGATCTCCGCCTGCCGCGCGTACCAGCCACTGCGCATGCCGGGCCAGCTCGACGCCCAAGCCCTTGCCGCGCGCGTCGGCCGCCAGCCCCATATAAACCACCTCCCACGTCTCGATCTCAGCGTGGCAGGCCAGCAGCAGGCAACCGATGTCGCGATCGCCGCTGCGCACCAGGAACCAATGGCTGGTGTCGTCGTGCGATGTGTCGCGATAACCGGCCAGAATGTCGCCGCAGTCGCGCACGCCGTTGAGCCGCGGGCAATCGAGCGTCTCCTTATACGTGGCTTCGACGACCGTGGCCAGGCGTGCTTCGCTGTCGCTGCCCACCGGCTCGAAGATCAGCTCGTGGGCCGGCGGCGACGTGGGAAACTGGCCGCTGGTGCTGACCAGGTAGAGCAGATCGGTCAAGTGCTCAAAGCCCGCGGCGCGAAATGCGTCGGCCGCCGTCCGCGCATCGGTCGCGACCAGCGCCTGGGCCATAACCACGTGCCGGTCGCGCAAATAATTGGCGGCATGCTCCAGCAGCGCGCTTTCGAGGGCTAGGGCTTGAGCATCGGCGACCTGTGGCGGCCAGACGCCCGCCGTTCGGCCCGGTTGAGTTTCGGCCCAGACCGCTCCGACCACCCGCCGGCCGCGGCGTGCGGCAAAGAGGCCATCGAGCGACCGCCGGCCGTCGGCGGCCGCCCGCAACGTTTGATCGATGACGCGCGGGCGGTCGTCCGGCGGCAGCGGGCGCAGCACGAGATCCAACGCCGCCCGTAGGCATTCCGGCGGCGCCGGACCAAGGATTACATCGTTGCAAGCTTCGGCTTTCATCAGGGGCGAAGATAGCCTACCCCGTCCCCCGTGTCACGGCCGACTTCCGCGTTGCGCCGCGAGAAAAAACTCGCCTAATCCGGTGGGGCGCCAACCAGGAGGATCGTTTCATGCGCACTCAGTTTCTCGTTTCGGCCGCCGGCCTGCTACTGGCCGCGGCCTCCATCGCCACCGCCGAAGAGGCGTTTTATTATGTCACCGCCGCCGATCTCACGATCACCGATGGTGAATTGCCCAAGTCGCCCGAAGGCTGGGCCAGCAGCAACGACGCTCGGGCAGCCGACTTCGAGCCTTACGCCGTGCTCGACGGGCCGGGCGAAGTGTATCTGACCGATCCCGGCTGGTCGAAATGGTGGGCCTTTGGCGGCGGAATCGCCATCCGAAGAGATCAGCCGGGCGACGTCACCGGCCGCGTCTTCACGCGCAAAACCGATCTCAGCGGCCTGGTGGCCCGGAGGTTTGAAATCCCCGAGGCCGCTCGCAATAACGAGGCACGCGAACATTTCTATCGCGCCAAGCACGAACATTACCGGCGATTGGCCGAGCGCGGCGTGCCGGGCGCGGCGTGGTTCCGCTACCAGGCGACGCTGGCCCGCCGCGAATTGCCGGGTGCCGAGCGACTTGTTGCAAGCCCGCCATCCCCGCGTGATGAAAACCTCGATCCCACGTTCGCATTGTTTTCGGGCAGCCGGGCCGTCAGCGAAAACTTGCGGCTCGATCGGCCGCTGACCGCGGCCGGCACGGGCGAAGAGCGCATCCTCGTCAGCAAGCTGCGAGGCATCGAGATCGCTCCCATCGATTGGCGACCGCTCATCAACGGCAAGCAGCCGGCACTCGATCCGCTGTCGGCCAGCATCCCCGACGACCAGCACGTCGTCTTTTTTCGCTCGTTCGCCGCGCTGGCGGCGCTGGCGGACGAAGCCGATCGGTGGGGCACGCCTGTCCTAAGCATGTTCGGCAATCGTCCCGAAGATGAACAAGTGCAACGCCGCTATGAGCGGCAGCTTTGCGTCTCGCTGTCGGGGTTGGCGCGGCTCGTTGGCCCGCAACTGGTCGAAAGCGTGGCGCTGACCGGCTCCGACCCGTATGTTGCCGCCGGCACCGACGTCGCCCTGCTCTTCGAGACGCGCCAGCCGGCGGTGCTGCGAGCGTCGCTGCTGTCGCAGGCTGCCCTCTTGGCGCAAAAAGCCGGCGCCGGCGATGCAGTGCAAGGCGAGGTTTCCGGCGTGGCGTACCAAGGCTTCCGCACAGCCGACCGGCGAGTATCCTGCTACGTGGCCACGCTCGGTGAGGTGGTCGCGGTGACGAATTCGCCCGCCCAGTTGTCGCGGTTGATCGACGTGGCCCGCGGCCGCGTGGCGGCGGTGAAGTCGCTGCCCGAATACGTCTTTTTCCGCGATCGCTACCGCCGCGGTGACGAACAGGAAACAGCGCTCGTGTTTTTGAGCGACGCCACGATTCGCCGCTGGTGCGGGCCGCGGTGTCGGATCGCCGACTCTCGCCGCACCCGCGATCGCGCTCTGCTCGCCGAACTGCAAGCCGCCCATTTCGACGAGCTCGTGGGCGGAACGGTCGAGGAGCAGCGGATCCGGCTCGAGCACATGCCGGTCCGGCTCGGCGAACTGCGCCTTACGCCGCACGGCGTTGTATCGTCGACCGGCGGAACGCTGGACTTTCAAACTCCGATCATCGAAATGCCGCTCGACCGCGTGACCTGGGCCGAATCGAATGCTTACGAGCGCTGGCGCGACAACTATCAGCGCATCTGGCGCGGTACGTTCGACCCGATCGCGCTGCGGCTTGGCGTTACACCGAAGGCCCTGACCGCCGACCTTACCGTGATGCCGTTGATCGCGGCGAGCCAATATCATTGGCAAATGGAGCTGGCCCGCGGCGCGAAGCTGACGGCCGATTCGGGCGATCCGCATCCCGCGGGGCTGCAGCTCGTGCATGCCCTCAAGCTGAACGATTTGCTCCGGCTCGCCGCACCAGCTCATGACCCACTGCGCGGATTTGGCAATAACCTATCGCTCTCGTTCGAAGACGATCCACTATGGCAAAAGCTGGCCGAGACACTGAGCGCGAAGGAGGCCCAGGAGTTTCTCAATCGGCACGGCCGGCTGCCGGTGGCGCTCTATGTCGATATCGCCGATGCGAAGCAAGCCGCGGCGGAGCTGCCGAATTTCAAATGGCTGGTCGAAGCCATGATCGGCGAGACGACGCGCGACGAACTCAACCACCGCGGACGGACCTATGTCGCGTTGCGGCCCAAGACCGACAAGGGCGGATCGTTCTGGCGTGGCCAGCCGGTGCCGCTATATTACGCCCTTGCCGACGATGGGCTGCTGCTCACCTTCCACGAGGGCGTGCTGAAGCGCTACATCGAGCGGCAGGTGGAGCGCCGCGAAGCCGAGGCGGCCGGACGGCAGCCCCCGCCGCCGTGGCTCGGCGAGGCGATGGCCCTGCGCGTCGACGGCCGGTTTCTCTCGACCGCGGGCAAGCTGGGATTACATGCCTATCGCGATCAACTGCAGCGGCGGTCGTGGAACAACCTGCCGATCCTGAACGAGTGGCGGCGGCGGTATCCCGACAGCGATCCGCAAGAGCTTTACCAGCGGTTCTGGGCCGCGCGGTTGGTCTGCCCCGGCGGAGGCGAATACGTCTGGAACGACCAGTGGAAGACGATGGAATCGACCGTCTTTGGCCACCCCGGCCAACCCAAATCCGGCCCCGACGCGCTGCCCTTGATCGACCAAATCGTCTCAGGCAATTTCGGCGTGACCTTCGAGCACCAGGGACTGCGCGCCCGCGCGGTGCTGGAGCGCCACGCCCCGTAGAACGGAATTTATTCCGTTCCCGCAGCCAACGGCCTCTGGCCGTTGGCGATGCAAAAGTCAAAATGCAATATGAAAAAGTTAAATCCGATCCATGGAGTTGGCGGCTGCAAATGTCGGAGATTGCTGCGCTACTCTGTCGTTGCCCCGATGCGACCGGAAAACCCTCACGTCGGCTACGGTCCGTGCTCCTCCCACTTCCGCTTGGGGCCATTCAGCAAGATCGAAAGATGATTAAGGATGTCGCGACCCAAAATCCCGCACGCCTGATCGATGATGAGGAACCGCCCTTTGAAGGTGCGGCGCAAAAAGAGCAGGTCGATGTTGATGGCGCGCGAACGCGACGTGCTGCCGTCGAAGGCAGTTAATTCGTATTCATCGCCCGCGTCCATATCGAGGCCGAGACTCTCGATCAAAGGCGTCGGAAGCAAAGTCACGTCGGCGCCGGAGTCCATGAGCATCGGCACGTCGGCGGCAGTTTTGCCTGTCAATGGATCGCGGAGTACAACTCTTGCCAAAGGCGCCGGCGGATCGAAGAGAAGCCCGTCATAGATCGGCATCGGCGGATTCCTCGATCACTTCCTTTTGGAAGTCGATAGCTTGCTCAGGATGCGCCAATCGCGGGCTAGCAATAGAAGGCGCAAGCGAATCCGACGCGCCGGGCACGACCACGTAGACTTTGATGTTTTCCGGTAGGCGAACATTGGGGGGCAAGGTAATCTGCCCGTTCTTGACGGTTCCCTCGACAGCGGTGACTCGCATGACATCCTCGGTCGTTAATAATTGGCGGGCAAAGCCAATCCATTGTATCGCCAGGGGCGGCTTGGCGTAATCTTCCCGACTGGGCTACAGCTCCGTGCGTCGTGTTTGCTATGCTTCGTTTTCCGTCCTCTGGTCGTGCGTCCGGTCGCCCCGCAGCAAGCCGAGCCATTCCAGGTATTGATCGACTTCCGAGAGCGGCATGCCGAGTTGAACGGCGGTTTGAATGGCCTTGCCGCGCTCCAGCGCCGTGCCGGCGTGTTCGAGCAGCAGCTTGGCAATTTCGTGGGCCATGTCAGCGGTCAGTCAATTCGGCGGCGGGGTCAACGGCCAGCGTGCGGCAGGTAGGCGAATGTGCCGCGTCAAGCGTCGCGGGCTGCGTGCGCAAGAGCCGATCGGCCGAAAGCATGGTGACGCCGAACCAATAACGTTCGTTCTGATAGTGGTGAAGTCGGTGATTGCGCCACAGCCGCCGATACAACCGGGTGCGCGGGACATACGGCGTGTGAATCAAGTAATGCACCCATTCATAATTGAGCGCTAAGGTGAAGTACAGGGCCATGCCCGTCAGGGCCTGGGCCGGCGGCAGAACGAGCAGCCATACCACGGGCAGCCCGGCTATGTAAAGCCAGATGATAAAAGCAGGTGTAACGCCCAGGGCCGGAACCCACGGCACGCGATGGTGATTGCGGTGGTTCCGCGACAGCACCGGGTCGATGCGTCGCCCAAGTACGGCGAACGGCTTCAGGTGCAAGATGAAAACATGAATCAGCCACTCTTGCAACGGCCAGAAGGCCACCACGGCGAGCGCCACCACGGCATCGGACCAGCGCCAGCCACCCGTGGAAAGCCGCGCCGCCGCAGCCAGCGCTGAGGCGGCCAATAAAAGGAGCGGGCAGCTCAACTGAAAAAACGACGCCGCGGCTTGGAACAGCGTGGCAGGCCCTTGGGCGTGTTCGGGCTGTTCCACCACGGCCGCCGCTTGCCGATCGGTGCTTCCCCCGCGCCGCAGCCACCAGAAGACCGCGGCCGACGCCCCCACGTAGCCCAGGGCCATCGGCCAATGGGCCATTATGTACGAAAGCGACAACGCCCGAAACTCCGTGGTTGGTGAAAGAGCGAGCCATTATCCTACCGCGCCGCTCGTCGCCGCGAAAACGGCAGTTTACGCCGATTGCCCTTGGCCGGTTATGATAAACAGACCTATGTGCGGAATTACGGGAGCTGTCTGGAGCGATGCGGGCGAGCCTATCGACGGCGAAACATTGGCGCGCATGACCGACGTGCTGGCGCATCGCGGTCCCGACGACCGGGGTTGTTACACCAGCCACGTCGCGCGGCAGGCTTCGACGGGCGGAACGGGGGTGGCACTGGGTTTCCGCCGGTTGTCGATCATCGACCTGGCAGGCGGCAATCAGCCGCTGTCGAACGAAGACGGCTCGGTCTGGATCGTCTTCAATGGAGAAATCTATAACTATCGCACGCTCCGCAAACGGCTCGAAGGCTCGGGCCACCAGTTTCGCACGGCCGGCGACACCGAGACGCTGGTGCATCTGTATGAAGACGAAGGCACCGACTTTCTCAAGCACGTCGATGGCATGTTCGCCCTGGCGTTGTGGGACGCCCGCCGACAGCAGCTTGTGCTGGCCCGCGACCGGCTGGGAAAAAAACCGCTGGTCTACCGGCTCGAAGCCGAACGGTTGCTGTTTGCCAGCGAGTTGAAGAGCCTGCTGCAAGTGCCCGGCGTGCCGCGCGAGATCGACTTCAGCGCACTCGACGAGTACCTGGCATATCAATATGTGCCGCATCCGAACACCATCTTTCGCGGCATCCGCAAATTGCCGCCCGGCCATCTGGCGGTGTACCGCGAGCGGCGGCTCTCGATCGAGGCGTATTGGCGGCCCGACTTCACACTCGAACCCAGCCGGACCGCCGTGGAGTATCGCGAGGAGCTGCGGCAAAAGCTGACGGCGGCGGTCGAGCGGCGGATGCAAAGCGACGTGCCGTTGGGCGCGTTTCTTTCGGGCGGAATCGATTCGTCGATCGTCGTCGGCCTGATGAGCCGATTGGCCCAAGAGCCGGTGCGGACCTTTTCAATTGGCTTTCCGGTGGCCGAGTTCGACGAGACCAGCTACGCCCGGCAGGTGGCGGGGCAGCTTGGCACGATCCACCAGGAGTTTCAAGTCAATCCCGATGCGATCGAGATTTTGCCCAAGCTGGTCTGGCACTACGACGAGCCGTTCGCCGACAGCTCGGCGGTGCCGACGTATTATGTGTCGCAGATGACGCGGCAGCACGTCACCGTGGCCCTGACCGGCGACGGCGGCGATGAGCTCTTCGCCGGGTATCCGCGGTATCGGGCGGTGGAGCTCGGGGCCTGGTTCGATCGGCTGCCGCGCGGGTTGGCCCAGTTGGCCGCCGGCGATTATTGGCAACGGCTGCCCAGCGGCGTCCGGCAGAAATCGTGGTCGCGCAAGTTCAAGCGGCTGGTCGGCGCACTCGGCCGGCCCGCCGAACGACGTTATTTCGACTGGATCTCGATCTTCAACGAGCAGCGCCGGGCGGAGCTGTACGATGAAGCTTTCATCGCTCAATTGCCCGATTCCGATCCGTTCGATTTTCTCTCGGCGGCGTTTGCCCGCAGCCGCGGACGCGACCCGATCACCACGGCCAGCCTGGCCGACCTGGTGACTTATCTGCCTTGCGATCTGATGACCAAGGTCGACATCGCGTCGATGGCCAATAGCCTGGAATGCCGGCAGCCGTTTCTCGACCATCACGTGGTCGAGCTGGCGGCGGCGATGCCCGTGCGCCTGAAATATCGCTACGGTCGCGGCAAACGGATTTTGACCGAAACCTTCGGCGACCTGCTTCCGCGGTCGGTGCGCCGCCGGGCGAAGATGGGCTTCGGCGTGCCGCTGGGGCATTGGTTTCGCCATGAATTGAAGGATTTTGCGAACGACGTGCTGCTCGATTCGCGGTCGCTGGGCCGCGGCTACTTCCGGCCCGAGGCCGTGAGAAGTCTGTTGGCCGACCACCAGGCGGGTCGATATGACCATAGCTACCGGCTCTGGTCGCTGCTGGTGCTGGAGCTGTGGCAAAGAGAGTGGATCGACGGTTCAAGGGTCAATGAGGGTTCAGGGTTCAAAGAGGGTTCAGGGTTCAGGGTTCAGGGTTCAGCATCCTAGTGCGAGCTTGCTCGCTTGCGCCGGTAGCCCCGGCCCTCGTGGCCGGCGTGGTGGCCGCGCCGGATTAGTTGCTTGCCGAAACGTGCCATCCGCAAGGTCGCCCCGACCTAAACGCGCCGATCGCCGAGTTTTTACTGAACCCTGAACCCTGAACCCTGAACCCTTCGGCGAACCCTTTAGCACACCGAACGACTGCGATACACTAACGAAACAGCGAACGGAGATCAGGCAGCAAACCAGGAGACGCGCGCATGGACAACGTGTTGGTGGTGGTCTTGGCGGGGGGCAAGGGATCGCGGCTTGAGCCGCTCACGCGAGATCGCGCCAAACCCGCGGTGCCGTTCGGCGGGGCTTATCGCATCATCGACTTCACGCTCTCGAACTGCATCAACAGCAGCCTCCGCAAGATCCTGGTGCTCACGCAATACAAGGCGATGAGCCTCGACCGGCACATCAATCTCGGCTGGCGGCCGTTGCTCTCGCGCGAGCTGCGTGAATTTGTCGATGTTGTGCCGCCGCAGCAACGCATCGACGAGCATTGGTACAAAGGCACCGCCGACGCCGTCTATCAGAACATCTACACCATCGAAAAGGAGCACCCTGAATACATTGTCATCCTGGCCGGCGACCACATCTATAAGATGGACTATCTGAAGCTGGTCGAATGCCACAAAGAGAACCAGGCCGATGTGACGGTCGGAGCGCTGCGGGCGTCGCTGGCCGAGGCGACGCAGTTCGGCGTGATGCAGGTCGACGGCGAGAACCGGATTATCGGTTTTCAAGAGAAGCCCGCTCAGCCGCGGCACATCCCCGGCGATCCCGAACATGCGCTGGCCTCGATGGGCATTTATGTGTTCACCGCCCGGTTTATGTTCGAGCAGCTTTGCCAAGACGCCACGCGGCGGCAAAGCGCCCACGACTTTGGCCGCGACATCATTCCGGCCGTCATCGACACCCACCGCGTGATCGCATTTCCCTTTCTCGATGAGAACCGCAAAGACGACGCCTACTGGCGCGACGTGGGCACCCTTGACGCCTATTACGAGGCCAACATGGATCTGGTGTCGGTCGATCCGCTCTTGAACATGTACGACGAGCACTGGCCCATCCGCACCTATCATCCCACCTATCCGCCACCGAAGTTTGTGTTTGCCGAGGTGGGGCCGAACCCCCGCCGCGGGCAGGCGCTCGACAGCATTGTCTGCCCCGGCTCGATCGTCTCGGGCGGATCGGTCGAGCATTCGATCTTGGGGCCGAACACGCGGGTGAACAGCTACGCGCAGGTACAAGGCTCGATCTTGTTCGAGGGCGTCGACATCGGCCGGCACGCCAAGGTGCGCCGGGCCATTATCGACAAGGGGGTGCAGATCCCGCCGGGCGTCGAGGTGGGCTACGATCACGAGCACGACCGCGCCCGCGGCTTCACGGTGAGCGAAGGCGGCGTGGTGGTGATCGCCAAGGCTTACGGCGCCGAGCATTTTGTGGAAGCCGAACCGGCCCTGGCGTAGTTTCGATTCCATGGGCGGTAAATTGCATGGAAATCATTTGGGACTTACCCGATGATCCCAGTGGCAACGTCCAGCATATTGCGGAGCATGACCTAACTCCGGATGAAGTCGAAGAAGTCCTTCGAAACCGTCGTAATCAAAACACCGTGAGCCGAACCAGCGGAAATATGCTTACGTTTGGCTATACTGGAAGCGGGCGACATATCGCGGTCGTTTGGGAAAAGGCGCTTGACGACCCGCTGATCGTTTATCCGCTCACTGCGTATGACGCACCCGAGCCGCGCAAGAGATGATTCTATGACACGTCACATGAAGATTGAGCGTTCGCTGGAAGATCAAGCGCGGATCGACGCCGTACGCGAGCGTTTTCAACGAGACCGTCCGTCGTTGGAAGAGTTGCTCGCGAGTGGCGAGTTTGAGCCGCCAGTTCCCCAAGGTGAGCATTGGGATTTAGTGGAGATGCTTGTTGCGTTGCGTTCAGCGCGCGAGCGGGCTGGGCAGAGCCGTGAGGAGATTGCGTCACGAATGGGTGTCGACTCGGAAGATATCGTTCGGCTCGAGACCGGCAAGAAGGCACCCACGCTGGAAATCTTAAACCGGTACGCGGCCGCGCTCGGAAAACAAATTGTCCTGAGCCTCGCCGATCTCCCGGATCCTTCGTCATCGGTGTATGTGCCGCGGCAGTAATCTCAATCAATTCGCCTGATTCGACAGTGATGATTGCCGCCGAAGAACGAACGCTGCTCGACGATTGGCGCGCGCGCCGGCAGCGGCTGACGGACCGGTCGGATACTTCCGAGCAGCACCGGCAGATGCAACTGCAATTGCTCGATTATCTTATCGGCCGCTACGGCGACTCGGCCGTCGCCGCCCGGCCCGCGCGTTTTGCCGCCCCGGCCGATGTGCTGTGGAACGACCGGGCGATTGTCGTTCATCACCATTTGCGACAGTCGACGGTCAGCGGCGTGAAGAATCAATTGCAGGCCAATCGCCGCGTGGGCGAAATTGTCAGTCACTTGCGGGCGGTGCAAAAAGACGAAGGCGATGGGCCGCCCAGCCGAAGCGACTTTGGCGAGTGGGTCGAGTCGCGGCAAGACCGACCTGAGGTGTCGCCCCGATCGCTCGTGTTGCTATCGCGGGCCTTGAGATATCGCCTGGGAGTGAAGTACGCCATTGCCGCGGCGTTGCGAGAGTCGCCCTATCTGCCGCGGGCCGCGCTCGACTGGCTCTGCCGCCGCCTGGCCGATCCTCGCAAGACTGATCTCGCCTCTGCCGAGTTGCTCGCTTGCTGCCGGGGCGACGAGGCGATTCATTACGCCGTTCGCGCCTGGCGCGAGCGAACCGCCGCCTGCGACGACCAAGTCACGCAGAGGCTCGACGCCTATTTACAGGCCGAGACCGAGAACCCTGATTGCATCCGCGAGCGATTGGCCGACGTAAGCGACCCGGTGCGGCAGAAGGCCGCCCGTCTGCTGGGCCAGATCGGCACGCTCGACGACATTGCGCTATTCTCTGATCTGCTCGCTCTGCCTCCCGCGGCCGACGAAGACCCGAATGAGCGGCAGGCGTTGCTCGATGCCATGCGGGCCCTGGCAGAGCAATGTAAAACCTAACCCCAGGTTATCGGGCTAGTCAATCACCGGAGGGTGCCACGGCATCCGCCGCGGCGCGCATCGCGTTGATCGCAGGCACGACCTAAATCGCCGTGCGGACGCCGTGTGGGGTCGCCCCCGCACCGCCCGCCAGCCAAGCCGCACGGCGTCCGTCGCGGCGACACCGACCGCGAGCATGGCGGCGGCCTGTGCGCCGCGACGGATGCCGTGACACCCTGGATTTCAGTCAGAGAGCTTTGCCCGTGCCTAGCAGCTCATCGACGGCGGCCCCGATGTCGGGACGGGCCATCAGGGTTTCGCCGACGAGCATGGCATCGACGCCCGCCGTTTGCAGACGCTCGACGTCGGCCCGGGTGCGAATGCCGCTTTCGGCCACCAGCACGCACGCTTCGGGCACCTTCTGCCGCAGCCGCAACGTATGCTCCAAATCGGTATGGAACGTGCGCAGGTCGCGATTATTCACGCCGATCAGCGAAGCGCCCGCTTCGAGAACGCGCTGCAAATTCGCCGGCTCATAGAGCTCGACCAACGGCGTCATGCCTAACACCACTGCCTCGTTGTGCAACGCCCGCAAGTGGCAATCGTCCAGGCACTCGGCGATCAACAGCACGGCATCGGCGCCGGCCACGCGCGCTTCGAGCAGTTGATAACGATCGAGAATAAAATCCTTGCGCAAGACGGGCAGGCTCACCGCGTCGCGCACGCGGCGCAAAAAGTCGAGATGCCCCTGAAAATACGTCTCGTCGGTCAATACGCTGATGCACGTGGCCCCATGTGCCTCGTAGGTCCGGGCGATCGCAACCGGATCGAAATCGGCGCGAATCACGCCCGCCGAGGGGCTGGCTTTCTTGATCTCGGCGATCAGACGAATCGGACCGGTCGCGGCCAAGGGCGTGAAAAAATCGCGCACGGGAGGCGCATCGGCCAGTTGAGCTTCAAGTTGCGACGCCGGCCGCGCGGCCTTAGCGGCTTCGATTTCGCGGCGCTTGGTGGCAATGATCTGGTCGAGAATACTAGGCATCCCAGGTCAATGCTTAAAATGCCTTCGGCCGGTGAAGATCATCGCCAGGTTGTGTGTGTCGCAGGCCGTGATCACTTCGTCGTCGTTGCGCGAGCCGCCGGGCTGAATGAGCGAAGTCACGCCCGCCGCGGCGGCCGCTTGAATCGAATCGGCAAACGGAAAGAACGCATCGGAGCCTAACGCGGCCCCGGACGCGTTTTCTCCGGCCTTGCTCAGGGCAATCTGCACCGAATCGACGCGGCTCATCTGTCCGGCCCCCACGCCCAACAGCATTTGCTGTTTGGCCAGCACAATGGCGTTCGACTTGACGTGCCGCACCACCGCCCACGCAAACCGCAGGTCGCGCAGCTCGGCGTCGGTGGGCGAACGCCGCGTCACGACTTTCCACTCGCTTTCAGGGTCGGCCGCCAAGTCGGCCTCTTGGGCCAGCAGGCCGCCGGCCAAGCGGCGATAGTCCCAGCGCGGCGGCTCGGGTCCGACAGGGCCGATCTCCATCAGCCGCACATTGGCCTTCCACTTGGGCCGCGTCGTCAACAACCCAAACGCTTCCGGCGAGTAGCCGGGGGCGACGATGGCTTCGATGAACCTGCCCGGCTCGACCAGCACTTCGGCCGTGGCTGCGTCGAGCGAGCGATTGAAGGCCAACACCGAGCCGAACGCACTGACCGGGTCGCCATCGAGGGCCCGCCGCGCTGCCACGGCCAACTCGTCGGCGCTCGCCGCGCCGCAGGGATTGTTGTGCTTGATCACCACGGCCGCGGCGTCGGGCAAGGTGCGAACGAGGGCCAGCCCGCTGTCGAGATCGAGCAGATTGTTATACGAAAGCTCCTTGCCGTTGCGCTGGCGGGCCGACACCAGGTTGCCAGCACCGGGAGAAATTTCAGAATAGAGCGCCGCCCGCTGATGCGGGTTCTCGCCGTACCGCAAAACCTCTTTGCGCCGCATTTCGAGCCGCAGCGTTTCGGGCAAGTCGGCCGCGGCGGGCGTGGTTGGCTGGGCGAGAACCGCCGTGGTGCGCGCGAAATAATCGGCGATCGCCCGATCATAGCGGGCTGTGTGGTCGAACGCCTCGCCCGCCAAACGGCGGCGGATTTCCAAACTCGTGGCGCCGCCCGCGGCTACCAGTTCGAGAATCTCTGCGTACTGCGTGGGGCAGGTGGCCACGGTCACGAAGGCGTGGTTCTTGGCCGCCGCCCGCACCAGCGACGGGCCGCCGATATCGATCTGCTCGATCGCTTCGGCGTCGGTCACGCCGCCACGGGCGATCGTCTGCTCGAACGGGTACAGATTCACCACCACCAACTCAAACGTGACGATGCTGTGCCGCTGAAGCGCTTGTTTATCTTCTGGGTGATCGTGCCGGCAAAGGATTCCCCCATGTACCTTCGGATGAAGCGTTTTGACGCGGCCGTCGAGCATCTCGGGAAAACCGGTATAGGCCGCCACATCGTGAACCGAAAGACCTTCGGCTTCCAGCGCGCGGCGCGTGCCGCCGGTGCTAAAAAGTTCGACGCCAGCCGCCGACAGGCCACGGGCAAACTCGGCCAGACCGGTCTTGTCGCTGACGCTAATCAGTGCTCGTTGGATGCGTGATGAGTTCAAGTGATTCTTGTTTGGGTCGATCGTGGATTGAGGTAAGTAGGTAAGTAGGGTGGGACGAGCTTGCGAGTCCCACCATTCGGCTCATGAACCGAACAACAGTCCCTTTTCTGAGCCGGCCACACGGGCCGGGGCTACCCGGCCGCCGGCAGGTAATTCAATGTGTAGTACGCCTGCGGGTGCAGCAGCGGCTGCCCGGCCGCCGAACGCACGCCATCGGCGTGCAGCTCGTGCACGTGGCCCTCTTGCAGGCCGTCGATCGAGAGCCGCACATCTCGGGCATCGGGCGAAACGACAACCTTGGTGATTCGCGGCTCGGTGTGGTCGACCTCGGGGCTGCCATAGCTGGCCTGATAGATGTAGGTGTACGTATGGAGCTTGTACGAGCCGGCGTCAGCGGCCGTCCGCGCGTCGACTGGCTCGGTAAACGTCAGCTCAAAGCCGTCGTGCCTGGCCCGCATCTCGTGGATTTCAAAAGGCGTCTTGCCGCTGAAGTCGATGCGTTCGACGCTGAACGGCAGCGGGCCGCGCGATCCCCAACCGCGATTGGTCCCGCCCACGAACAGCGATCCCTCGGGCGTCATCTCCAGGGCCAGCGTGCCCGAACCGATGCCCTCGCGCCACGGAAAGCAGACGCCCTGGTAGTGCCCACGCACTTTTTCCAGGTAGCAGCGCATGATGGTGCTGGCCGATTGATCTCCCACGAACAATTGTTCTTGGAACGGACCGAACCGGCCGCCGGTGGTGTCGCACGCGACGCCGCTGGCCGACTTGCCCATCTTGTCGTACGGGAAAAGAACGGTGGGCGGCTCATACTGGGGTATCTTGCGGGCCTCGGTCATGAAGCGGCTGCCGCTGGCCGGATCGGGCGGGCGCGGCCCCATCGATTCTTTCGCTTGCTCATACCAGCGATTGCCCGCCGGGTGGCCCACGAACTTGCCCGGTATCAAATGCTTCAAGGCGCAGGTGCCGTTCCACGGGCCCTGGTTGTCGGTGTAGAAGACGTCGCCGGCGGCGTTCATGCCAATGCCGCCTGGCGAACGAATGCCGCTGCACGTGGGAATCAGCTTGCCGTCGGGCGTGATCCGCACGCACCAGCCTCGATACTTGGCGTGGCTGTCGAACGAGCCGGTCAGGCAGAGCACCACCCACAGGTTGCCCTCGGCGTCGAATTTCGACCCAAAGGCGTATTCGTGGTAGTCGCCGCTGATTTCCCACTCATCGTTGACCAGCTCAAACTGGTCGGCCAGGCCATCGCCGTCGGCGTCGCGCAGCCGCGAGACGTCGGAGCGCTCGACCACATACAGCCAGCCGTCGCGATATGCCAGGCCGAGCACTTCGTGCAAACCGTGGGCGAAGAGTTTATATTGGCTGGGCTTCACCTCGCGGGCGAAAGGCTGATCGATCAGCCAAATTTCGCCCCGGCGTGAGGCCACCGCCATTCGCCCGTCGGGCAGCATTTGGAAAGCCCCGACTTCGAGCACCACGCCATCCGGCACTTCAAACCGCGTCAACGGGTAGTAATCGTCTTCGGCCGGAGCCTTGTCATCGGCGCGAAGCGGTGTTGCCACAAGCAGCCTGGTGGCCACGAGCAGGCAAAATAGCGGCAAGCATCGATGGGTGCTCATTGCCGCAATCATAACCGGTAGTGGCCTCTGTAGGGAACGCCCTCTGTGGCGTTCCGTGAAAAGCGGCGCGACGTCCACCCGCCCTTCGCGGAACGCCACGGAGTGCGTTCCCTACAGACGTCGAACGTATGAATACGCCCCGGGGCGGACGGCCTGGGAAGGCCATCCTCCAACGGG
>DATFDL010000559.1:0-26508 GCA_035252155.1 Pirellulales bacterium
CGCTGTTTCAGACCGGTTTGGGCACCAAAGGCAACGCCCGGCTCGTGTCCAACACGGCGACCGCCGAGACGGCCGTTGCGGTCTTCTACTGTCCGTCGCGTCGCGGCGCCGCTCCCTACCCTCACACCGGCGGCAACAACCACAACTCGACCAGCATGAGCGGCAAGTCGTGCGGCAAAACCGACTACGCGGCCAACTCAGGCGATCGAAGAAACAACGACGAGAAGGGCGCCGGACCCTCCATTCAAGGGGCGCTCCCCGCCTGGTATTACGACAACCTCATGCCGCCTACGGCGATCTTCAAACCGGTGGCTCAGACCTATTACATGGGCATTTGTTTTCAGTGCAGCGAGATCGCCTCGCGCGATGTACTCGATGGTACGAGCTTAACTTACATGTATGGCGAGAAGTATCTCAATCCGAACCATTATGTGGACGGAAAAGACAGCGGCGACAACGAGGATGCCTTCTCGGGCATGGATAACGACAATATCCGCACCGCGAACATGTTTAACCCGCCGATGAACGACAGGGTAGGCATTCAAAACACCTACGTTTTCGGCAGTGTCCACCCGGCGGCGTTCAACATGGCCATGTGCGACGGCTCGGTGCATAACATCCGCTACGACATCAACCCGATGATCCATGATCGGCTGGGCAATCGCGCCGACGGTATGTCGGTCGATTCGACGCAGTTTTCGCCGCAGAATTAAGGACGCGCCGTCTACGCCGATCGGCGTTTTTCGAACCGCGGATTCGGCTCGAAGACCTGCGACCAGCGGCCTTTTGCGTTCGGCCACAGCACGCGCACCGTGCCGCGAGAGTCGACCAATTGCAACTCGCCGGACCGCACACGAGGAATTTCGTCGCGTAGGTCCTCGGTCACCACGCCCACAGGTGCCTGCAAGCTGACGTCGTATTCGACCAGCATGCCCCGATGCAGGGCAAACACGCTCTGGCCGAGTTGCAGTCGGTCGCGGCCCGTGGGAAAGGGCGGCGGCGAAAAGTGGATCGCAGCCTCGGTCGCCGTGTGCGGCGACAGGACATCGGACTTGCCCGTCGCGTAATCGTGCCGGAGGTTCGCGGTCAACTCGCCCGTTTCGTGATCGACGGTCGAAAGTTGAAAGCCCGCCGCGTCGAACTCCACAAACCGGCTATGGTGGCAGCCGTCGCGCGAAACTTCGCCAATCACGCCGGTATGAACGAACGTGCAACGGCCAACCTGTGAGAACGAATCGGGATAGCGTTGGCCCAAGTGGTTGTGGGCCGAAAACCAGAGCTTGATCTGCGGGTTTTTGTGGACAATTTCAATAAACCGCTCGGGCCGGTCGGTGTGGTTCAGCCAGGCGTTGGGGCATTTGAGGTGAATGCTCTGTAAGACGCGCAGGCCCGAGCCGATGATCGGCGCGTGCGAGAAGACGAAGGTCGGCCGGCGGCGATGGCGCTTGAGCGTCGCCGCCAGCCAGGCGATCTGGGCATCGTCGAGATGCACCTCGTGGCAACAACCGGTGTTGGCGCGAAAACGTGTGCTCGACAAACAGATGCCCAGGGCGTCACCCAAGTCCACTTCATGATAGGGTCGTGAAGCACCAAAAGCTTCGCACCAGGCGGCCACCGCCTCGGCGTCGGTCGCATAGTCGCGCCCTTCGAGGTCGTGGTTGCCCATCAAGGTGTGGAAGGGGCGGTCAAACCCTTGGAGAAAGTCGAGTCCCTCCTCGAACGACTGCCAACTGCCGCAATGACTGTAGCCGCCTTGATCGCCGAGCTGAAAGATGGTGTCGGGGGCAAACCGAAGAATTTGCTCACGCGCCGCCCGATAAGCGGAGTCTTGGGGCAATTCGTAGTGCAGGTCGCCGATAATGGCGAGCTTTTGGGTGGATCTCAAGAAGGGATCGGGGGTCGGAGGTCGGGGGTCAGGGACAGAGCACGAAGGATGGCCTTCTAGGCCGTCCAATCCCTAATGGCGACCGACCGGAAGGCCATCGCCCAGAAAGCAATGGACGGCCTGGAAGGCCATGCTACGGACACCATTTAGCCTAGCAGATGCTTGGAGCCGGCGCAAACGGCAATTCAAGAGTCCCGAATCCTGAATGCCGAATCCTGAATCCTTCCCCTGACCCCTGAACCCCGATCCCTGACCCCTGCTACAGATTTCCGCCAGGCCCGTCGTCCACATTGCCCACCAGGTGGAAGTGGTTGTGGTCGATGTAGATCACCTCTTGGGCGTCTTCGTCGACGGTGGTATGGGGAATCGGCCAGCCGACTCGCGTCACCTCGGTGAAGTAGATGATGCATTTGTAGTGAGCATGATGGAGCTGGGCGGGCCCGATCAGCGGATAGACGCGCGGGGGATCGACATAATCGGCGATCTGTTCGGTCACGATCCGCACGTTGTTGCGTTGGATCTCATGCAGCAGCGGCACCCCTCCCTGGACGTTTTTCGCCCGTTCCAAGGCCCGCACCACTTCGTCGGGTGAGGGCGGATCGAGCGCCACCGGCGGGCCGCCCGACGTTACCGGGCCCAAAATCGGCACCCGCTGATAACGCTCGCGCATCCAGAATTTGTCTTCGGCCGATTTCTGGAAGTACGGACTTAACGGCACCAGCACTGGTAAATGCCACGATGGCGAGCTGAATTGCGTATTCAGCGGCCAGGTACAACCCGACATCGCCAGGGCGGGCAGGGCGACCATGATGAACAGGGCGGTGCGAGCCGTCGGACGTGCCATAGGGCGATCCTTTGAATGATCCACCGGCAGACGGAGAGTTCCGCCTGCGCTAGCCCTTGTTATCGTGTAAAGCCGCCACGAACTTGCGGGTTTTTCCGGTTCCGGCAAAAAAATCGGTGACAGGCGATAAGGGCGAGAGGCAAGTTAGGCGGGCTGGACCGTTCAGGGTCGCGGAGGGTTCAGGGTCACGGAGGGTTCGGGGTCGCGGAGGGTTCAGTCAGCATTTTCGTGAACCACTAATAGACGGGACTTGCTTCGCGCTGTTCCGCGAAGGAGCGCCCCGCCAGGAGTCCCTAGCCCCTAGCCCCGAGTCCCTAGCCCCTAATCCTCCCTGACCCCCCGACCCCTGAATCCCGACCCCTCCTAGTACGCATACGACCGGTTCGTGTCGTCAAAATCCAAGAACCACCAGCCGTCGTCCCATTCGAGCGTGACCTTTCGCCAGCCGAGCGGAACCTGCGGATAAGGATAGAACGGACCGATATACGGCCAAGCGGTCGGTGAATACTGCTTGGGATAGGTCAAGCCGGCGTAGTTCGGGTAAGACGCATAGCTTGGCCAGGCATAGTTGGGCATGTGCGGCTGATCGTAGTAAGCCGGCGCGATGCCCGTAGCCACACCGGGTACATAGGCCGGCAGCGGCCCGCCGGGCGCCGGCACTGCGGGCACGGCTTCGGCCGGTAGCGGCTCGACCAGGCCGGGCTCGATCTGCGCCGCATGCGACACAGTCTTGTGCTGCGACGAAGACCGTTTGCCGAACATCCGGCGGCGGCTGGTCGGCTTCGACTTGGCCGCAACAGGCTGTCCCAGTGGTGTCGCTCCCGCAGGTGCATACGACTGCCCATCAGCCACGGGCACCAGGCGCCCATCCGCCAACTGCATCATCGGAACCAGCCGGATCTGCCCGACTTGGGCGGCCGGGCGGGGATTCTGAAGCGCGACCGGCTGGCGGGCTCGCTGAGCCGTCTGGCGATGTACCGAGTTGCGGGTCGCAATAGGCGCGATTACGGGCCGCGATTCGGCAGCGGGAATCACCGTCGAAGTCACGCGACGCGCCGGGGCCACCACGACTTCGTTCATGGGGCTTGGCTCGCTCACTGGCGGCTTCAGCCGACGGAGCACCGAACGCTGACTGGCCGCGGGGCGAACCGTCGGCGCTGAGACGACCGGCGAGGTGAACTCGGGAACAACCACTTCGGGGGTTTCCGGGGCGTCAAGGGATTCGGGGAAAACCAGCTCGCCGCTGGCCGTGCGTACTTCGTCGTCCGATGGGGCGGCAGGGCGAGACATGGCCGGCAACGGTTCGCTCGTTGGTCCGGGCTGCACGAGGTGAAGGACCGACGAGTCTGTCGACTCATACGCCTCACTCTGCTGCGGGGCACCCGCGGGCGGATTGTGTTGGCGAGTCAAAAGCCTGACCACCGGGCCAGCCGACTGGGCTTCGACCCGCAGGCGATCGATCACTCGATTTACCTCGGGCATCTGTCCGGTCAGTTCGAGCGCCAGCGTCTTTTGCTCTTCGCTGCTGACGCGGCCTTCCAGCCAGGCGGTGCCGGCCTGATACTTGACGGTAAAGCTATAGCCCGACAGCCGGCCGCTCTCTTTCAGCGAATCGCGGATTCTTTGGGCGACTTGCTGGTCATTCTGGCTGGCGGCCGAGGCCCAGGCCGGCGACAGCAAGGCGATGGCGGACATCGCCGCTGCGACGATCAAGCGGTGCATTGCTCCCTCCCTCCGAAGGAATTGAGGCGGTTCGGCCTCATGTTCTGGATAGTTTCGGCGCCCGCGGGTGCAAGGCGGTCCGAGAGAGGGAGAGCCAGCGGCGCCAAGTCTGGGCTTGGCCCGTGCCCTGTTGCGACGGTTTCCCCCCCGCGCACATCGTCGAACGGAATTCATTCCGTTCCACGAACCTTGCGGCCCCAATTCAGGGTGCCTGCCAATAAGTTTCGGTTGGCGGTTATCCGAAGAGGGAGCTTTTTTTCGCTTTTAGCGAAATTGGCGCTTCTGGCCATTCTCGCGGAGAGTCGCAACTTCCGTTCTTGACGGGTTTTGCGAACAGAGCGGGCGGCAACGGTCGGGTCTTACAAGATGGCTGAGCCAACGTCCCAGGTGGCCGTCAGAATCGTTACAACCAGTGTGGCCCCGCTAACCATACAGGTGTGGGGGCCAAGCGCCAGCGAGGCCATCGTCGCCAGGCCGGTCAGTGCCAGACAGCATACGAAGAGCCGTTGAAACCGAGCCTGGCCTACCGAACCTTCGCTCAGCCGGGTTAGGCACGCACTGAACAACCCGACGGCATGTACGGCCGCCAAGCACCAAAACAACGAGACTGGGTCGATCCAAAACATGGGGGGCATCGCTCCTTCGATTTCGTGGTCGCGAGGCCAGCATCGTGCCGGCCCGTTGTAGAACGGAATTCATTCCGTTCAGTCGCGGGAAACGGAATAAATTCCGTTCAACGATGAAGCGACTCTCGTGCCAGAGTGCGATCGGCCGGCTTACCTCGGCAGCCAGAAGCGACCCGAACCGGCAAAAACCGCGGCAAAGAGGCGATACGGGCGAGCGCGCCAGGCGGCCCTCGTGCAACCGCGGCTGAAAACCTGCGGCCGGAAATTGAAATACTTACAAAGAAGGTGTCAGAGGCCGGAGGCCAGCGAAGAAAACGGACGGGCTATCGCCCGTTTCTTCCCTGGCCTCCGACCTCTGACCTCCGGCCTCTTTCTTCCCTGACCCCCGACCCCCCCCGGAACCTGAACCCTTGCCTACCGCAGTAACGCCTTTACCTCGCGGTCGAGCTCCGAGACGTCGATGCTGCGGTTAACGACCTTGCCTTCTTGATCGAGCAAGAGCATCGTGGGCAGCGTCAGCACGCCCAGTTCGTTGGCCAGGCGGCTATCGAGCCCGCCCGGCTCGTAGATGTGGCTCCAAGGCAAGGGGTGTTTGCGCAGATAACCCACCACGTCTTCCGGGCGGTTGTCCAAGCTGATGCTAACCACGGTAAAGCCCTCTTTGCCGTATTTGGCCAGCACTTCTTTGATCTGGGCCATGTTGGCTTTGCAGGGTTCGCACCACGTGGCCCAATATTGCAAAAGCACGACTTTCTTGCGGAAATTACCCAGATCGACCGTTTTGCCCGACGGGCTGGTGCCTCGCAGCCGCAGCGTTTTGCCGACACAGTCCAGGCGCGTGATGGCCCCCGCTGCCTTTTGAGCCGACGCCGATTGGGGGAAATTGTCGACGATCTGGCCGTACCACTTTTTGGCTTCGTCTTCCTCGCCCGAAAACTCCTCGTTGGTAGCCAGTTGCAACATGGCTTCGGCGGCGTCGGCACTTTGCGGGTAATCGGCCACGTATTGCCGCAGGCTGGCCAGCCAGCGCTTCTGCACCTTCTGGAAATCAGCGCCGTCGACTTGCAAATCTTGGTTGTATTGCGCCGTAATGAGCCGGAACCGTACGTACGCGGCCAGTTCTTGGCTGCCTTGATCCGCTGTCAGCTTGTCGTGCAATCCCTTGAGGCGGTCGATGCCGTCGGGCATCGCGCCTTGCTGGACGGCCGCGCTGATCGTTTCGGCCAGGTTGCGCAGCCATTGAGCGCGGTCGTCGGGCGAGGCCACCGAGTCGGCGATCTGTTCCAGCAGATCGCAGCGTTGGGCCGCGTTTTCGGCCTGGGCGTCGGTGGTCTTGGCACGAGTCGCCTGCTGGTCGAGTTGTTCCAGCTTCTGTAAGAGTTGCTGCGTTTTTTCTTCCAACCCGCCGCTGCCGTCGCCGCCGGTCCGCGTGCGGCCGTAGGGAGTCAAAAACTGGCTGTTTCCCACAAATTCTTTGGCTTCGTCCAGGATGTCCGGGGCGTCGATGAGGCGCCATTTGTCGCCCACCGCGATCAACGTTCCGACCACCACCTGGCCAACTTTGCCATCGGTGTCGACGGTCGAAATTACGTTTTCATACACCAACAAATCCTTGGTTGCGCCGTCGGTCCCGGTCGGGATAAGAGCCGGCCGCGTGCCGCCGAATTGCACCCATACGGTCTTGGCCGAAAAGGCTTTTTGCTTGGTGGCCAGCGATTTAAAGCCCTTGGTAGCCGCCTCGATCTTCTCGCGGAGCGTCTTCTCTTTTTCGCTGCCCAGTCCCAACTCCTTCAATTCCTCGTCGGAAAGCAGCAACCGGGCAAACCGGGCACTGTCGTGCGCGGCCAGGGCGGCCACCGCCTCGGCGCTGGTTTCCTCGGCCGAAATCCGCTTCCACGAGTCGAGCCGGCCGTCCTCATCGTCGTCGACAGCCCACCGCGTGCCGCCCATGTTCAGCCAGCGATATTGATCGGCCTTGCCGTTGAAGTTCGAGTCAATATCGCGATAAATCTCCAGCCCGTCGCTGTAATAGCACCACAAATCGACCACGTTGTCGCCGTTGGAGTCGATGAACTGCCGCAGCACCTGGCCCGCCGGACTGCGCACGACCCAGCCGGTCTGCCCGTTGATCGACTCGGCCTTAATCGTGCATTTCGACAGGTCGGTGTCTTTGGGCCGCTCGTACTCGACGTCGGTTTGCACGGGTGTGAGCTTCAGGGCCTGTTCGGCCGACGGAGCGTCGGAAGCCAGGCCGCGGCCAGTGATCACCGCCAGCAGCATGGCCAGCGGACTGGTGTAGCGAACGCCGAGTGCAACACATCGCATGGAGCGGTTCCTTTCCTGACTGGGTACGGTCACGTCGATTTTCATTCGGACGCACGGGCAGGGCGGCGTGAATGGATCGCGGCATTTTTTCCGCGGGCACAGGTGGTGGCCGGTCGATCGGGCGGCAAGATCGCATGCACACTCTCCCCCTTTGACACTCTGCGCCGGGTGCATAAAATGCCTAGTTCCACTCCCTTTGGCGAGAGGCAAGGTGAGGGGCGAAAAGTTCCTCTCCCTCTGGGAGAGGTTAGGTGAGGGTTTCGGGCGCATAGCTCAGTTGGTTAGAGCGCAGCCCTGATAAGGCTGAGGTCCCAAGTTCGAATCTTGGTGCGCCCACATTTTTCCGAATCTGTAGGGAACGGACTCCGTGCCGTTCCGTTCGGGGGGACGTAGCTCAATTGGGAGAGCACCGGCTTTGCAAGCCGGGGGTTGGCGGTTCGATCCCGCTCGTCTCCACCTTGGTCAAGCCGTTGACAGCGTTTGTCATTCTCTGTCAACGCGCCTAGTTTTTTCTTCAGTGAGTCAGCCCGCAGTCGAATTTGTCGCCGCACTTCTTTAGTCGGCGGCCCGCTGTTGAGTCTCCATCAACAAGGCCGAGACGAGCTCTGGCGGGGCAGCCAAGCTCCGCCAGATTCGCCATGGCGTTCTGTGGCAGAGACCTTTTTTGTCAACGCTTGACGATCGCGACGCCAGCGACGACTTCGACGAACAGGGCGCTCGCCTCTTTTACGCAACCGCCAAAATTTGCCATCCGGCGTCTCTCTTTTGCGGTTGAATTCACGGTCGCCGGCCGCTCGATCGGGCGGCAAGTGCTAGACTTGTGCTGAGCGCGAACGGCGCGGTTGGTGTCGCACTTTCGCTGGCGGTAAAAGCACGTTCTCTTGCTCCAGCGAAAGGCAATAAACCGCGTACTTTCGCGGATCGAAAGGCGACAAACGGCGAGCAATTGGCGGCGATGGTCCGGGGCGGATTATTCCGCTTATGTCGGTCGAAACGGACCGAAGGATCGCCCAACGCCACAGCGCCGGAACGCGCCGTTTTGTGACCTATCGTAGAAACTGAAGGCGGCGCAGGCCGGCGGCCCACGAGGGCAGTTCACCGACAACTAGGCGTAGTCGAGCAATGGGCTTCTTGAAAAAGTTTTTCCGAAATGTGTTCCGCGACGGCGCCGCGCCGGTCGGCACGAGCAGCTTCGAGCGATTGAGCGAAGAAGAGCTCGAAGCCCACTTGGGCGTCGTCCGCTACGGCGACTTTTTCCTGACCGACGCCATCCGCCCGTCGTACGACCTGCAGGTGGTGCCGTGCCAAGGATACCGCCACGACGCCTATCACGACGAAGAATCTCGCACCACCGTGCCGGTGCTCATGGGCGCCGCCTCGAACCAGCATCTGTTCGAAGTCTTTATGGACTTGCTCGATCCGCTGGGTTTTGAAGTCGATGTGGTGCTCGAAACCAGCCATAACCGACAAAACCGCGGGCATGTCGATCTCTATCGCGAGCACATCGACATGCCCGTGCTTAAAAGCGTGCTCTGGGACTTCGAAGACCTGCTGCTCAACGATGGTTGCACCGGCATCGCGGTGCTCAATCCGTCGGTGCCGCAAGAGGTCCAGTTCGACGAGCACAAGCTGCTCATCGTCTACGGCGAGCATCTGGAAGAGTTCGAGAACGTCTTTCGCTCGCGCGACGTCCAGTGCGACGACCAGATGAAATTCATCACCGAAGCCGAACACGTCCACTCGTCGAGCGACGAATATTCCGAGCGATTCGAAGAACTGAAGATGCGGCTGGGCATGGACTCGCTGGGCGGCTGGTGCGAAAGCGCGCCGTAACCTACGGCTTTCTGAGAAGTCGGGCCGTCAGCGACCTACGACCAGGATTCTTACGAATTCTGCTACTTGTCTGGCTCGTGCGCCCGAAGCTGGTCAACCAGGGCCAGTGCCTCGTCGAGCGTGGCGATCTCTCGGTTCAACTGCGCGTCGCGCACTCGATCAAGCAGTGGTTTGTAGATCTTGCCCGGCGGGATGCCGTGCCGTTTCAAATCATCGCCGGTCAGCAGAGGCGGCGGATTCAATTCGGCCTCGGGCAGCGACAACTTTTGCTTGCAGAAATCGAGATGCGAGGTGCTATGCCCGGCAGCCGAGGCAATGGCCGCGTGCAATTCCAGCAGTTCGTCGATGCCAAAGGTGATCAATAATCGCTGCAATCTGGGCCATGGCATCGTTTCAGCGGCTAGGAGCGAACGATGGTGCTCGGCAAGCCAGGCCGCGTGGTCGGTGTCTTTGTTCGAGAGCCGCCAGCGCTCGCTCACCTGCCGCACAGCGTCGGCGGCCCGCACCGCGCCGGGGCCCTCCGTCGATTCACCCGATTCCCGTTCCACCGCGTGCAGCGATGCAGCCAGCGCTAACGGAAAACTCTGCCGGCCGAGGCGATCGAGCACATTCAGTGTCCGCTGCCAACGGTCTTCGCCTCCCGGTCGCGAGGCGTCGACGGGTTGGCCCACGAGCGGCGTCAACTCGGGCAACACCACTTCCAGCAGGCCCGTCTCGCGCAGCAAGTTCACCGCGGACGCGCGGCTCGGATGCACGAGCATCACCCGCATTTCCTGGGCAATCCGCTCGGGACTCACTACCGCGAGGGTGTTTGCCAGGTCGATCACCGCCTGGCGTGTGCCGGTGTCGAGGGCAAAGTCGAACGTCGCCGCGAACCGAACCGCCCGCAGCATGCGCAGCTTGTCTTCGTCGAACCGGGCCCGCGGATTGCCGATGGCGCGAATGACGCGACTGCGCAGGTCGGTGACGCCGCCGACAAAGTCTCTCACGCGGCGCGATTCGTCGGCTTCCAACGGGTCATAGAACAGCCCGTTGATGGTGAAATCGCGCCGCTGGGCATCGTCGTGGGCGGTGGTGAACGACACGGCGTCCGGGTGGCGGCCATCGCTGTAGGCAGCGTCGTGTCGGAAGGTGGTCACTTCGACCAGGCCGGCTTCTCTCGGACCGATCACCGCCACCACGCCGAACGTAATGCCGATTTCAAGCGTCCGGCGGCGGCCGAAGATCTCGCGAATTTGCTCGGGCAGCGCGTTGGTGGCGACGTCGTAGTCCTTCGGAGCGCGGCTCAGCAGGCAATCGCGGACGCAGCCGCCCGCCCAGTAGGCCTCGTGCCCGGCCTCGCGCAGCCGCCGCAGTACGGAAAGTGCAAAATCACGCTGTTGGGTAGGATCGAGCTGGGGCATGCGACGGTCATCGTAAGTCGACAGGTGTAGGTCGTCCAGAGCGAGCGGGGTACGTAGGCTCGACTGTCAATGCCGATCGGTCCCCGAAGAGAGCTCAGAACTCTAGGTCCCTAAACGCACGGCAGCCTATGCGCAATGGCACGACGGTGGCGATGACGCCCAACGCCACGCTGCCGGCGGCGCCGAGCGCGAGCAACCGGCCCAGTGCTTCGAGCGAGAGATTGCCCGGCCGAGGTCCGCCATCGAGTGCCGCCAAATAGACGTGGCACGGCACGGCTGTCATGAGCACGACGGCCGCGATGTATGCGGTGCTGATCACCAGGTTCAGTGTGCCGCCGAAACCGGCCGCGATGCGCGAAGGCGAGTCATCTCGCAGATTCGGCATGCGGGCACCCAGCCCCACGGCGATTCCCGATAAACCCGCGCAGAACACCAGGCAGGCGGTCAGATGGACGACCACCACCAGCGGCGAGACCTGCAGCATCGCATCGCTGAGGAGCACCAGCCCGCCGCTCGGCAGAAGCGAGCCGAGACCGGCGAACAAGAATTTGCTCCAAAGGATCGTCTCGCGCCGGACCGGCAGCAGTCCCAAGATCCAGAAACGCCGCCCCTCGAGACTGATCATCGGAAAAATAAAGCGCGTCGTGAACGTCGAGAGGATTAGTCCCACCACCGACAAATTCAAAAAGCTGATCAGGTTGATCCAGTTGGCATAATGAACGTCGTAACTGAGCCGGCGGATGTTGAGGAAGTAGAGTGCCAGCAGCCCAAAGAAGATCAGGAACTGCAGCCACTGAACCGGATCGCGCCGGAACAATCGCAGGTCCTTGACAATCAAGAGTTGCATTTGGTGCGGCAAGAAAAAGGCCAGCCGCTGGGCGATCCGATCGAGCGCGCCGCCCCGAGTCCGCTTCGGTCCGGCCAGGCGGCCGTGCAGGGCATCGAAACCGGGACGCAGCGTGCGGCCTGCCAGCCAAACCGCGAATCGTTGCAGCAGTACCGCGTTGGCCAGCGTGAGCGACAAGAACTTGAAACTCTCGGCCATGGCGTTCCGCGTGGCGGGCGCGTTCCAATCGGCCCGAGCGGCCTCGAGCAGGCCGGTGCTGAGCCACCAGCTCGGCAGCAGTCGCGCCTCGGTGACCCGCAGCCGACCAAGCACCTCTTGAAACCAGGCCGGCGTGAGCAGCTCGTTTTCCAAACGCCGGCTCCCGAACCACGCCATGACGCCCGCTCCCGCCACAATGGCCAGCAGAGCCCCGGCCAGCAACCGCCACCGCCGGCGAGGCAGCCACCGCACGATGGCCAAGGCCGCCATCGCCCCCACGCTGCCCGGAATGTACGTGAAGCCGGCCAAAAATGGCAGCAGCGCGACAAAGTAGCATTCCCGCGCCCGTTCGACCACGCCGTAGGCCACCAGCATGGGCGTGCCCAGCAGCAAAAAGCCCCAGCTACTGAAGACCATCGCCTCTTGAAACTTGTGCAAGAAAACTCGTTCGGCATGCACGGGCAATGTCAGGAGCCACGTTACTTCGGGCGAACGATAAAGCCCACCGTAAATCATGATTCCCGTCGAGAACACCAGCATCATCGTCAACGACGCAAAGAAGATGTTGAAGATGGCCCGGGCCGTTTCGTCGTGCGTGGCGGGTTCGGGAATGGTGTTGTTGAGAAACTGAAATCCTTCGGCGAACAAACGGAACAACCCGATCCACAGCAGGCCCGTCAGCAGGCCGGCCAGTGAAACGCGCAGCCGCGAATGTTCGAGCAGTTGCTGAAGCTGATTGAGCAGCAGCCGGCGGCGCAATTGCCAGAAGAGGACTGCTTCGGGCTGCGGGTCGAGAAGCATGGGCGGCGGCATTTGGAGCTAGGGACTGGGAGCTAGGGACTGGGAGCTAGGGACTGGGGGCTGGGGACTGGGGGCTGGGTAGTCCCGGCCCTTGTGGCCGGTCTTCGACTTCGCACGCGCCCTCAGCCTGGCAGCCCGCCGCCGAGGTGATTTCGAGAAAGAGCTCTTCCAGCGACGTATGTCGTGCCGCCAGGGGGCCGCGCAGTTCGGCCAGCGTACCCACGCAAAGCAACTTGCCGTGGCCCACGATGCCCATCCGATCGGCGATCTGTTCGGCCACGTCGAGCAAGTGCGTCGACATAAAGATTGTCGTCCCGCCGGCAGCCTGGCGCCGCAAAAGATCTTTCACAAGCTTGCCGCTGCGCGGGTCGAGGCCCACCAGGGGTTCGTCGATTACCAGCACCGACGGGTCGTGCAACAGGGCCGCCGCGAACACGAGCCGCTGCTTCATGCCGTGCGAATAAGTTTCGGCCAGATCGTCGATAAAATCGGCCAGCTCGAATCGCTCGATCTCGCGGTCAATGCGCCGGGAGCCATCGCCATCGTCGAAGCCGTACATGCCCGCCAAAAAATGCAAGAATTCGCGGCCCGTGAGCTTGTCGTACAAGAACGGCACATCGGGCACGTAGCCCAGCAGAGCACAGGCCCGCCGCGGGTCGGCGACCAGGTCGCAACCGCCCAGCCGCACGTGTCCCGACGTGGGCCGCAATAATCCGACCAGCATTTTGATCGCCGTGGTTTTGCCGGCCCCGTTGGGGCCAAGCAAGGCGAACAATTCGCCAGGCGGCACCGCCAGCGTTAGCCCGTCCACGGCCACGCGATCGCCGTATTTGCGCGTGACGTTTTCGAATTCGATCATGGGTCTGATTCACGCGTGGCTGGCGAAGTCTGGTCCTTGTGGCCAACGCGCTCGAACGTCAACCGCGCCGACAGCAGCGTCATCTCTTGTTTCAGCACCAAGCCGTCGGCCCCGACCCAGGCCTTGGCTCGTGATGCTTGGTTTCCGCTTAATCCGCCGCCCGGATCGGCGCGAAAATCGACGAGATATGTCGGAACTACCTGACCACCCCACGAGATCGGCTCGCGGCGCACAACGGTGGCGCGCAAGATTTCCATCGGCGCAGTGGGTGGATGCAGCGGACTGTAGAGCGGCACCGTCCACGATTGGCCCACCTTCAAGTTCGGCAGACGCGATTGTGGCGAGAAGGCGTCGCTCATCAGCGCGTCAGCAGACAAGTACACCGACGTATTGTAGATGAAATGACCAGAGCGCACCTTCAGTCTTAACTGTTGCCCCTCCACCGTCCCTTGCAGGGTGATTTGCAAGACACCCGCTGGGCTGGGCCCGCCGCGCAGGCCCGACGCGGGCCACGAGTCGCGCTCGCCGAGCCAGGTCTTCGAGTAAAACCCCATCGGCCGTCCGAGCGGGTCGATCTCCAGGCGGCTGTCGGACTCGATGGTCAACACCAACTGCGCCCATTCGCGCGAGCCGGAGGCCAGTCGCATCAGCGAGTTCATCCAACCCGGCGTGATCTCGGCCAGCGGCAGACCGTCCAAGTGCACCTGGCTGCGAAGCTCGGCCACGCCCTGGTCGAGCGTTCGCCGGCTGAACTCGGCCCGGCCTAAAGGCCGGCCATTGAGAAAGACGTTCCAGAACACCGGCTCCTGGTGGGCTGGCTCCTCGCTCAGAATCGTACGATAGGTGGGAGGCTCGCCTACCGACAGCGAAGGTAGGATCTTGTCCTCAACCAACCACCCCATGGTGATCAGCCAAAAGACGACCACCGCCACATTCGACCAGCGGCTGTACATGCCCTTATTGTACCAATCGCGGCGGATTGGGCGAAAGAAATCTTGTCTTGCGGCAAACGCCCGATTTGCAGATGATTGCCGCCCCAAACACTCAGCGGGTGGCCCTGGCTACGAACCTCAGGAATTCTGCTACGCAGTTTCAAAGGAAGTCGCAATGCGTTTTGTCGTATACCGTCTCTGCTGGCTGGTGACCCTGGGCCTCGCGGGCGCGGCATCAGCCGGTTGCGACCGCGGACCAGCGACCACCGACTCCCGCGAGGCCGGGGATGTGTCGAAAACCGAGCAGGCTGACAACCCCGATTCGTCCTCGCGGCCGCAGCGGCCGTCGGCCGACTACTTTCCGACCGTCGCACTGGAAACCTCACTCGGCAAGCTGACGATCAAGCTCGATCCGCAAACCGCGCCGCGGACCGTGCACAACTTTCTGCATTACGTCGAGAGCGGCTTTTACAACCAGACCATTTTTCACCAAGTGGACGCCGGTTACGTTCTGCTCGGCGGCGGATATACCGCCGACCTGACCGAGAAAGCAGGCCGCTACCCAATTCCCAACGAAGCAGCCAATGGTCGCAAGAACCTACGTGGCACGGTGGCGATGGCCCGGCAACCCGATACGATCGATAGTTCGACCTGCCAATTCTTTGTCAACCTCAGCGACAATCCCCAGCTCGATTACAGGGGCGACGGGCCGGATGAATACGGCTACTGCGTCTTCGGTGAAGTTATCGAGGGCCTAGAAGTGCTCGACCAGATTGCCGCCGTCGAAACACGCACGACCGATCAGTTCGAAAAACTGCCGGTTGAGACGGTCCTCATTGAATCGGCCTACCGTCTGCGGTAACGATCGGCAGGTGTCTGCGCAAAAAACGACTGCCGGCGGTTTGCCCGACGGCAGTCGTCTAACGATCGCAAATCTGCTACGTGGCTACGCCACCCCGATACGTGGCTTAGTAGGTGCCAGGGAGCGCCTCGCCACCCTGGCGGGTGTTCAAGCTCGCCCAGATGGCGAAATTGATGTTGTTCTGAATCGGCTTCGAGCTGCCATCGCAGAACACGGCGAGCACGACGCCGGGGTGATTGCTGTCGGGTCCCGGCCAATTCGAATTGGGGTTATAGAGCGCGTTGTAAAGCGGGGCCACTCCAGCAATTTGCGCCGCCCCGACCATGCCGCCGTATTCAAAGCCAGCGGGTCCGGCGCCGCCCGTACCGCATGGGGCGCCCATGGCGCCGGCATACAATCCGGCGGTCACGCAAGGCGCGTTACCCGTGATGGTCTCAGTAAGCGCCACGAGTGCGGCCCGCATGACCATCGGCACATACGCGCCGCCCGTGGTGTTGTACAAGTTAGACCGTTGCCGGCCTTGTCCGCCCGCCGTCATCGGATTGGTGTACATCACTGTCGGAGTGGCGGGTAGGCCCCACAAGGGAGGAATCGGGTAGGGCACTGGCACGATGTCGGCTCCCGGAGTCGTGTTGTACGTTCCCGCCGTGCTGCCCGCCAAGCCCGTTGTCTGCACCGCCGAACTGCAGCCCGTCACCTCGGACACCGCGATGGTGTTCGACGTGCCGTCCTTGATCGATCCAAAACTGGCCGCTTCGTTGAAGCTGAAAAGCCCCTTCGTACCCAACGGCGCGTTCGACTTGGTTTCGCCCGGGTTGCCTGACGATTTCGAGGCGGAGTAAAAACCAACGCCCTGGCTACCAGCGTAATTGGTCCACATCGTATAGAAAGGCAAGTCGTTTGGGCTACTGAACGTGCCGTCCGACGGACAACGATAAGGCGGAATCTGCTGCGACTGAACGGCGCCGAAGAACGACGGCGGGACGATTGGCGTACCGCCCGCCTGGCCCACGCCGGTTTGCTGGCTTTGGTTCCAAACCATGAACCGCTTATTGATCGCATCATACAGCGGCTTTTGTTCGATAAACGGAAGAATGTTGAGCGACCAAGGGTAATGATACGACGGCTGCGGCAGCGTGGCTGTGGCGGTGCCGCTCATATAGTTGCCGGTGTACATGCCCCACAACGCGTCGGGCGGAAACGCCTTATTCACGTCGGCGTAGGTCTGCAACCCCAAGCCGATCTGCTTGAGGTTGTTGTTGCACTGGCTGCGGCGGGCGGCTTCACGGGCCGCTTGCACCGCGGGCAACAACAGGGCGATCAAGATACCGATGATGGCAATCACCACCAAAAGTTCGACAAGCGTAAAACCGCTCGTCACACGCGGCGACGTTCGCCGCCCGGAAGTACGACGATTCTGCATGGGAGTAACCCGTCCATTAGAGGAAGGAAAAGAAAAATAACACCGCAAGGCGTACCATACCATGACCGATCGGCTCTGTCCACAAAAAAGTGGCGAAAATTCGCGATTTGTAGCGTGCCGGCTGATCCCGCACTTTCGGGTGGGTGTTTGCCGCCCCGATCTTCGTCCGATAAGATAACGCGGCCCAATCTTCGATTTGTTCGGGGCGTGGCGCAGTCTGGCTAGCGCGTCTGGTTTGGGACCAGAAGGTCGCAGGTTCGAATCCTGTCGCCCCGATTCCATTTAGGCCCGTACAACCGCTATAAGCCGAAAGTTTCTTTTGACCCTGCGCTTAGCGTGTCGTATAGCTCTATAGTCATCACGTGTTGGTCCATGCTCGAGCCCTCCACCCATGGAAGATTCGTCGCCGCTGAGCGAAACCGACACCGGTTGGGCCGATGAAGTTGTGCAGACGCTGGCCGTTCGGCGTGAGCAGGCGCGGCAGTTTTCAGGTCTCCAGCGGCGAAAGCTGGGCGACATTGAATCGGAGCTGGCGCGTCAGATCGCCCAAATCCGCGACGAGCTGGCCCGCGCCCGCAAGGCGAATCTCGACGGCCAGGCGGAGCTGCTCGAGGGCCGCCAACAGATCGAATCCGCTGAAGCCAAACTGCGCGGCGAAGAGCGCACGCTGGCGCAGGCGCGTCGCGACCACGAGGCGGACGTCGAAGAAGTGGCGAGGCAGCGCCAGCGGCTCGAAGTCAAACTGGCCGAGCTGGAGCGCCAGCGTGAAGAACTCGAAACTCAGCTCGCCGACACCAAGAGCCAGCGTCGCCGCATCGCTCAAGAACTGAAGGCGCACCGCGAGGCCAACCACCGCGAGCTGGACCGCCGCGAGGCTGAACTCGAGCGCCGCGGCGCGGCCCTGAGCGAGTCACAAGCCCTCGCAACTGAATTGGAGCAAGCGCGCGGGCGGGTCGACGAGCTCGAGCGGCAGTTGGCTGGTCAAAGCTCGGAGATGGAGAACGCGCAGCGTCAGCTCGAAGAGCTCGGCCAGTCCTCGCGCGATCTGACCAGCCAGCGCGACGAACTTGCGGCCAGGCTGGCCGAGGCCGAAGGCCGGTTAAACGCTCACTCGTTCTCCGGTCACGAAACGGCCGGTTTGGCCGCCGAGCGCGACGCGCTCGCCGCCCGACTCGCCGAAGCCGAAGCGCAGCTTTCGGCGCAGCAGCAGCGGCTGACCAAGGCCGAGGCCGCGCCGGCAGACGACGGCGCCTTGTCCGACATGAAGCGCCGCTACGAACTGGCCATGGAAGACCTGCGCGACCAAAAGCGCCGCGTCGCCGAACTCGAAAAACAACTAGCCGAGACGCCGCGACATGCTGCACCCGCCGCGAGCCACGCCGCCGGCGAAAAGCTCGACTGGGAAGCACAAAAACGCCGCATGCTCGAAGCCCTTGAAGCCGACGGCGACGATGCTGAAGACGATGAAGAGCGCAAGGCCGAGCGGCTGAAGATCCAGGAAGTCATCGCCCAGACCGACGCCGCGCTGGCCGCCAAGGACGAGGAGATCGCCGAGCTGCGGCAGTTGCTCGAAGCCCAAAGCGGCAGCATTGGCAACATGGCCGTGGGCGCGGCCGCCTTTGCCGAAATCCTCTCGAAGGACGAAGTGGTGCAAACCGAGCGTGAGCGGTTGCAACAGTTGCAGCAAGAGTGGGAAGCCAAGCTCCGCGAGGCGGAAATCGATCTTTCGGTGCAGCGAGCCAAGATCGCCCGCGAGCGGGCCGAAATTGAGGAACGCCAGCGCCTGCTCGAAGAACAAAAGGCTCGGCACAGCGAAGACACCGATCCGGGCGACGGCAATAAGGCGGGCAAACCGCCGCGCGGCCGCTGGCTGGCCCGGCTGGGACTCAAGGAAGAGGAGTAAAGCTACCCCCATGGTGAGCCAGCGGCGCCGTCGCCTCCGGGTGATTCTGCTGTGGGCCGCCGTGCCGTTCTTGTTAATGCTGGCCGTCTACCTCTATTCCGTCACCGACGCCGGGCTCGATACCTCGCCCTTGCCGCGAGCAGAAGTCAACGCGCCGTTCATTCGCACGCCGGAAGAAATCGTCGACCAGATGCTCGCGCTGGCCGATCCCAAGCCCGACGAGCTGCTGTATGATCTGGGTTGCGGTGACGGGCGGATCGTCATCGCGGCGGCCAGACGCTATGGCTGCCGGGCGGTGGGTTTCGACATCGATCCGCAGCGGGTCGAGGAAGCCCGTGCGAATGTGCGCCGCTCGGGCCTGGAAAAACAAGTAACTATCGTCGAGCAGGATATCTTTACGCTAGATCTGCGGCCCGCCGACGTGGTGACGCTCTACCTGCTGCCGCGTTTGAATGCGCGGCTGCTGCCGCAGCTTAAGGGGCTCAGGCCGGGCGCGCGAATTGTCTCGCACGACTTCGATTTGCCGAAGATCAAGCCCGACCGCGAGCTCATCGTCATCGAGAAACCGCGGGACGTCGAGCACACGATTTATCTTTGGATGGCTCCGTTACCCGATCGGTTTTGATCGCCAATGATTACTGTTCGAGGGCGTAGAGCACGATATTCAGTCCGATCTTGGCGGCGTCTTCGCGCACATAGCCGGGGCATTCGATCGACTCGTGCCGTTCTAACGCGCAACTGATGTCAAACGGCGAAAAGATCACCCCATAGCGGTCATCGAACTGCAGGCCCTCCAGCTCCGGCTCGACCTCGGCGACCGAAGCTTTGATTGGCCCGTCGCCGTCGCGGCGGCGGGTGTCGCGGCGGCGGACCCGCTTCAGGCCAAATCCGCCGTACTTGCTGGTGAATATCGGATGCACGGGGGAAATTGGCTCCAGTGCCCGGCCGAAGATGGCCTGCATTTCGCGCCGGAAGGCCGTGGCAAAGGCAGCGCTGCCGCACACCGCGTCGGCCATCACCACCCCGCCTCGCTCGACATAGGTCTTCAACTGCCGGCGGTCTTCGTCGCTGAGCTGAAACGCGTTGCGGCCGTGCAAGAACAAAATCTGGTAGTCCATCAAGCTCGGATCGGCGATCGGCACTTCGTGCTGTTCGATGTCGACTCGCATGCCGGTCTGCTCAGCGGTCACTTGCAGCAGGTTAAGCAGTGCTCCGGGGGCGGCGTTCCAGCCGCCGCTGTGCTTCCCCTTGGCCACGCGCAGCACCGCCCGTTGATAAGCATCGACCGACTCGCCGCCGGGCAGGGGCTTGTTGTCCAGCTCCAGCTTGTATTTGACTTCGCGATTCGTGGCGTATGCCAAGATGTTGATGCCCAGCGACCGCGCGGCCGAAAGCTGGGCCTGCACCTTGGGCGAAAGCTTACGTTCGCGGCCCAGCCGGGCAAGCTCCCAAAAACACGATAGCCGAAGCTCCTTGGGCACGAAGATCACGCTCGTGCGGCAGCCCACGTCGATGCCCTTGAGCGGACGCTCGATCGGAAAGGCGTCGACATCGACCCGCTCGTCGGCCGTATAGGCGGGGTGGTCGAAGGGCAGGTCGTGCAGTTGGTACTCGGGTTCTGGGAACATTCGCTTGACCAGTGCTTTGAAACCGGCTTCAAACTCGTCGCCATCGCAGCAGGCCTCGGCCAAAATAAATCCGCCGCGATTGATGTACGCCCGTAGCCGCTCGATCTGTTCGTCGTTGAATCGCGGACGCTGGCTGCCGCTGATGTAAAGCACCGGCGCTTCGAGCAGGTCGTCGGTGGTGGCCGCCGCGGCATCAATGATCTGCCAGGTAAGGTCGCGGCCCCAGCGCGATTCGACGTATCCGGTCAGATTACCCAAGTCGCTGCGGTGGTGGTTCCAGTCGTCGTCCGCGCCGTGCTTGAGCTTGGCACAAAGCACCGGCCGCCGTCCCTTGGCCAGAAACAGCAACGCCAGGCTGGTGGCAATGTGGGGGTCGCCTTCGGCGTGGCCGACTCCCTTCCAATAGCCCGACAGGTCGTTGTGCAGTTCGCTGTTGATCAGCACTTCCGCTCCTTCGCGATACCAGTCGTGCTCGCCGATCAGGCGGCGGTTCGTGAGGCGGCCGGCACGTTCCAGGCCGTACAAATAATAGAGTAGCCACATGTTGTCGCCGGGGTTGCCGTTGACGGAAAAATTGCGGCCCATCCAGTCGAGGCCGCGTTCGACGGGACGATTATCCTGTTGCTCGCCGCAGCAGGTGACGTGGTCGCCGTCGGCCTGGGCGTCGCCTTTGTTCAACCGATCGGAGGCGATGACCATCGCGGCAATGCCGGCGCAGGTCATGCTGCCTTTGCCGGGAGTTAAGGGGTGGTAGCCCCAGGAGCCATTGGGGTTCTGGGCGGCCTCCCAATAGTCGAGGGCCCGCTTCCAGACGCGATCGTTGATTTCGACGCCCACGCGTTCGGCCTCGTGTAGCGCTAGCAGCGCGAACTGGCTGTTCGAGTTGTCTCCATCGGCCTGCGGATAGCCCCAGGCCCCGCTCCTGGCGCCCGTCTTTTGGTTGTCGGCGAGCCACTTGGCGTTGCGGCGGATGAGTGGCAAGTTCGTTTTCGGTTCGGCCGCCGCAAAAACCATCGTCTGCAAGGAAGCGGCGTAGGTGACCGAGGGTTCAAGCTTGCGCAGATAATTCAAGGCCAACTGCACATGCGGGTCGTCGGCGGTGACGCCGCAATTGAGCAGAGCCAGCGTGCAGAGCGCGGTGACTCCGCCCGGATAACCCGGCGGGTCGGGCCACGAACCGTCGTCTTTCTGTTCACGCTCAAGATATGCGACGCCGCGGTCGATGGCTTCGCGGACTTGTTCGGCGGTGATCTCGGCGCGAACCGACGGTGCTGCCAAAACGAATAGCACCCAACAACTGATCAAGACGCAGATGCGTTGCGACATATTCGCCTCCCCGCGAAAGACGCGTTTCGTTGATTTCATTATAGCAAGCTCTGTACGGTGGGCCGAGCGAATCGAGTCCCGCCAACGCATCAAGTTCAGTGCGCGCCGACCTCTTTGCTCTGTAGGGAACAGACCCGAACGGTATTACCGGCTTTGTTTGTCAAAACCGATCAGGCGCTCAATGGCCACCCTACGCCTTTGCCACCAAGTGCCCGACATCGAGCTCCACTTTGCGTTGAAACCGTCCAGCCAGTTCCAAGCTGTGAGTCACCACGACCAACATCGTCTGTTCGTGCCGCTGCAATCCCAACAGCAAATCGCCGATCGCGGCGGCCGTCGAGCGGTCGAGGTTGCCGGTCGGCTCATCGGCCAAGAGCAACACCGGCTGGCGGATCAGTGCCCGAGCGATCGCGGCACGCTGCCGCTCGCCGCCTGAAAGCTCGGCCGGGCGGTGGTCGAGACGGTCAGCCAGGCCCACCCGGTCCAACAACATCCGGGCACGGTCAAACGATTCTTCGGTCGCGCCGCCAGCGGCCAGCGTGGGCAGCAGCACGTTCTCCAACACGGAGCATTGCGGCAGCAAATGGTGGTCTTGAAAGACAAAGCCGATCTGTTGGTTGCGGAAGGCGGCCAGTTTCGGCTCGCTCAGGGCTAACGGCTGCTGGCCGGCGAGCGTCACGTCGCCGCTGGTGGGTCGGTCAAGCGTGCCGACAATCTGCAACAGCGTGCTTTTGCCCGATCCGCTGGGACCGAGAATCGCCAGACTCTCGCCCCGCGACAGCTCGAACGAACAGCCGCGCAAGACGATCAGCGGCTGCCCGCGGGTGGGAAATTCCTTGGTGATCTGCTGCACCGTCAGGTCGGCCATGCGGCAGGTTCCTTCTGTCGATCTTCGACGGCGCAGAGGGCCAGCGTGGCGAGCCCGTAAAACGTATACTCTACATCGGCGGCCTCATCCCAGGCGGCCCCGCGAAAGCCGCCCCGATCGAATTGCAGCGACTGGGCGTAGCGGCGGGCCTCGGGCAAATCAATGGCGTCGAGCGCGCCCAAGTCGCTCAAGGTTAAAACGCCGGTACAGGTGCTGAGCAAGTCGGCGATGGGGATGCGAGTGTTGGCTTTGATGCCTCCTTCATCGCTTTGCATCGCAATTAGAAAATCGATGGCTCCCTGGCGCAACGGGTCATCGAGGGCGCCCAGCGTGTTCAGCAGCCCGACGGCTGCGGCGGTGGGGTTCGCACCGCTTTTGCGCATCGGGCCGATTTCGACAAAGCCGCCGTCGTCGCGCCGCCGGGCGCGAATGAAGGCGATCAGCCGCTCCGGATCGACCGGCGGCTGCCCGATGAGCTGTCGCGTGATCACCATCAAAAACGTGTGATACGTGCTGCTGGCTTGGCCTTCGTCGGTCTTGGCGTATCCGCCGTCGGGCCGTCGGAATTGCTCGAACATGGCGGCGGCGGCCTCGCGCCAGCCGGTGGGAGCCGCGGCGAACACATCGAGTCCGGCCGAGATTTCGAGCAGCATCGCCCCTTGAACGAGCGAAAGAAAATCGATCATCGGCGTCCGGCCGCTCAAGCGGCTGCGGAGATAATCGGTGGCACGCCGAGCGACATCATCGTTCAACTCCCCCAGCAGCGCCAACCCGCGCAGGGCGAAACCCGTGTAATAGAGATCGCTCGGCCCTTCGCGTCCGGCAAAGCCGCCATCGTCGCGCTGCGCGCGGCGCAAATATTCGGCATGCCGCATTCGAAAGGCCTCCGGAAACTCGGCCGCGCCGTGCGCCAGTCGAAGTGTCAATTGTTCCAGATAATTCATGCCGGATAAGGTACAAGGACTAGGGGCTGGGGGCTAGGGACTCGGGAACACGGCAGGTGGCTGGGGCAGAGCCTTGGCGATGCCCCGGCTTCTGCTTGACGAACATCAATTAGAGAGCGATACGGCGGCGAAGTGCGAGAAGGTTAACGACTATGCGACCCGGCCGGCGAGTTTCTTCCTGAGCACTTCGGGAATACTCACCGATCGCGGCGCCGCGCCGGCTTCCATCCGGCAGCAAACCGCCGTCAGCTCGCCTTGGGCCACCGGCCGGCCTTGGTGAAAGAACAAAAACCCGTAGGTCACGCTCTTTTGGCCCACGCGCGCCAGCCGCAACTCGACGTCGAGCACGTCTTCGAACTTGACGGCCGATTGATACTGACAGCTTACGGCCACCCGCGGCCAACTGAGCACGCCATCAGCGTCGCTCATCAACACGCTTAACCCGAGCGAACGCAAAAACTCGTGCTCGACCTCTTCCATATAGTTGAAAAAAGCCGAGAAGTGAACGATGCCGGCCGCGTCGGTGTCGCGGAACTCGACGCGGCGGGTGGTGCGATAGACGGCCGTCATGCGCGACCCCGTTCGGCGAGATCCAGCGGCGTGACAATCTCCAGCAGCTCGACGGCCGGCGCCCCATTGCAATCGATGACTGCCGTACGCCCGTAGGTAACGTTCGTCGCCGGAGCATCGAACAGCCGGCGCAGCTCCTCGCCCAACTGAATTCTTCGCAGCGAAAACAATTGCACTCGGCGGTGAACGTCGTGTTCGATCAAAATACGTCCCAACGGCGTCTGCTCACGCTCGATTTCCGTTCGCGCTTCGGGCGGCAGATACGCCAGGTTGACACGCATGATGCCAAACTGCACCACCGCACCGTCCGATTGCCGCGTCAGCAGAATTCTTCGCGCGTAGTGCGTGGGCGTAATTCGCCGGTCCAAGACCCGCACGTCGACTGGCGAACGGTGAAACTCCTCGACGGCCACCGTCATGTGGTCGTTATGGGCCAGCAATCGCCGATAGTCGGGCGGCAAGTCGTCGACCGCGACTTCGGCAAACTCGCCCAACGCGGCGGGCGAAGCGTAAAACAGCCGAGTGAGCGTTGGCAGATCGGGGATGACCGGGTGCGCGGGCGTCGCCATTCCTCTCTCGATGGTTTAGGAGCGGACGAACATAACTTCGTCATATTGTTCCCTCTCCCTGCGGGAGAGGTTAGGTGAGGGCCAACAAAACTGTCGAAGTTATTTTCGTCCGCTCCTTATGTCAGCGCCGGCATCAACACCTGCGGCTCTTCGGCGGCCGGGCGCTCCAGCACCGTATCGACCAGGTAATAGAGCAGCCGCCGCAGTTCTTCTGGCTCGACCGCGTCGGCCACGGCTTCACATCGCTGCTGATACTTGTCGACCAGCCGCGTCGCCTTCTCAAAGACGCTAGCCAAGGTGTAAAGCTCGCGTACCCGCCGGATGGTCGCTTCCGTAACCGCCTCCGCCAGCAACATTTCTAGCTCGTCGCGCCGCGGGACGTCGAGCGCTTCGAGCGCCAATGCCCACAGCACCGTCGGCCGCCCGCCCAGTACGTCGCCCCCCGCGACTCGCTTGTTGCCGTCGTCAGAGCGCCAGTCGTTCAGGTCGTTGAGAATCTGGAAGGCCACGCCCAGGTTTCGGGCGAACTGGCCCACCCAACTGGCATCGGCCGGCGGGCCGGCCAGCCGTAGGCCCGAATAGATGGCGGCCTCGAACGCGGGCGCCGTCTTGAGGGCGTAGATCTTCAACGCGTCGAGCGGCGCCAGCTTTTTTTCGAGCGAATCGCGCCACAGCAGCTCGGCGCCTTGACCTTCGGCCAGCTTCAAGTGGGCGTCGGCCAAGCGATCGAGAATGTCGGCGGCGGCCTCCGGGCCCATCCGCGCGGCGTCGCGGCTGATGAGCCGATATCCCAGCCCAATCAGATAATCACCTACGTTGATCGCCGTCGCCGTGCCGTATTTGCGGTGCAACGTGGCATCGCCGTAGCGATAGGGATCGTCGTCCTCGATGTCATCGTGAACGAGCGAGGCTTTGTGAAAGGTTTCGATCGAAAGTGCCGCCCTTTTCACCCAGTCGGGCAGGCCGGCCAGATGCGCGGCGCCGTCGGCGGTCGCGCCGCTTCCACCGGTCAATGCGTCGTACACCGCCAGCGTGATGAAGGGCCGCGAGTGCTTACCGCCTTTGGCCAGAAAATCGTAGGCGATCACTTCCGTGCCGGCCACCGGGTCGATGCCGATCAGACCTTGCCCGTTGCGCTCAGCCAGGCTCGGTCCGCCGCGTTGCCGCGGCGCCAGCCGCTCCAACTCGGCCGGCCCGAACAGGTCGGCGGCGGCCCGCATCAAGTGCAGGTAAGTTTTGGTTTGGACGGGCGGCGATTCGTGCCGCTTGTGAATCGCCTCGAACACCCAGTCTTCATCAACCGACGTGTTGCGGCAGTCGCTCGACAACAGCGGCACCGCCACGCACGGAATGCCGGCCAGCAGGATTTTGTCGATCGCTTTTTCCAACACGTTCAGGCAGGCCACGCCGACGATCGCGTCGACATAACCGCTGACAATGATCTTCAGCACGATCGGCGAGCCTTCGGCCACCAACACTTTGTAACCTAGCTCTTCGGCCTGCGTGCGGAAGTCGGCGATGCGGCACGCGCCGCAGCGGCGGCAATCGAGACCGAACTCGTCGTAGTCGGCCGGGCAGCCCTCGGCATGTTTCAGACAGTGCGGCAGCAGAAAGAGCCGCCGCTCAAACGGCACCGCCGCCACCTGCGCCGACCAAAAATGACTGGCCAACTCGACCATCGTCCAGCCCAAAAAGCCTTCGGGCCAATCGTGCGCGGCGAGCACGCCACGGGCGATCGACTCCAACTCATCCTTGCTCAGCGGGCGCGATTTGTCGAGCCGGTCGGCCGTCTCCGCGCAGGCCGCGCGCACCTGCTCACGCAGGGCGCGGGTTTCGGGCACAAGCTTCAGATGGCTGGTGTTGCGGCGTCGCGGCTTTTTGGCCGGCGCCGCGGCGGTGTGCGAAACAGGTTGCGAATCGACGGGGGCGGTCGCCAAGGTGTTGTCTCTGTTGATCGTCGTGTTTGGGAAGGTCAATCAGTCGCCGTAGGGTGGGCATTGCCACCCCTTTCAACATGGTGAAAACCTGCTATAAGTCGCCTCCCCGTAGGGTTTTGGCTCTTTAACCTTTAGGAGGCGACAAGGATGTTGCTGAGCATTGTGGAACGATTCATCGAGAAGTGCCCTGCTGCCGTGATGGT
>DATFDL010000560.1:0-10786 GCA_035252155.1 Pirellulales bacterium
ACGACATGCGCCTTGAGCCAGTCGGTGAAGTCGCCTCGCGACATTTGGCCAGCCGCAAGGCGGAGAATTAACGCCTCCTGTTCGTCGGTCGGCGCGCGAACTTCGTGCCCGTTCAGCAGTAGAAAGGTTTCCATCGCGGCGTGACCGACGCGCTTATTCCCATCGACAAACGGGTGGTGCGCACCAGCGAGAAGCCCAGTGCGGCCACTTTCTCGACTAGGGTAACATACAGGTCGCGACCTTCGAACATCATCCGCGGTTGCGATCGGGTCGGTTTGTTCTCAGCCAGGTGACTTTGCCAGTACCAGGAAGCCCCGACGTCATCGTCACCGTGCAGCGATATTCTTCGTGAGGAACATAGTGGAGGCTCGGCTCTCGCTGCCGGTAGAAGAGGAACCGAGCCTGATCGTTACATCGCCCTCGGAATGCCAACCGGCATCTTGCTGGCAGTCGGCCATCGCCCGAGCCCAGGGCTAGTCAGCCGCCCAGGCCAGAATCTCGCTCAGCGAAGCCGCTGAAAGTTCGTCCCAAGTCATTGCCAAATATCCGCTCCCTCTTTCAGCAGATTGGGCACCAATGCCTGATGCTGCCAATGCGTGCTCTGCTTGACTTTTTCGACAAACTCGGGCCGAACGAATTTGGCCCTGCCCGACACTTTGCCGTCGGCCTCGGTTCTCAGATAGAGACCCTCCATGAGGTTGTCGGTTCGCTTCGTCACGGGGTTCTCAAATTGGCTGTCGAATTGAGATGGCCCGATCAACTGCCTAAGCTCCTCCCTGTCGAGCGAGCCGGTGTGCAGCACCGGCACCGTCGCGATGCCCAAGCCTTCGAGCAACCGCAGCCTGCGTGGCAAGCTGACGAACGCCTCATCGTCTTTGTCGTAGAGGTCGAACTCGAAGAAATAATGCGGCAGTTGGCGGTAATAGACCGAATGCCGGGCGTAGACCCATTCGCCGAACAGGATGAATCGGTCTTCCAACCGCTCTTCGAGGACGAACCGTTTGACCGCCGCCCATTGTTTGAAAAGGTCGTATTGCGGGTGCATTCCCTCGGTGATGAGGTGGCCTCGGCACTGGAGGACCATCTCACCGGCCGAAGTGAAATGGATGCCGACGTTCCTAATCGACTTCGCAGACGACCCGAAAGCCATAGGGCGTAAAGGCCAATTGGAACGAAATATCGTCAAGGTACTTTTCAGCGGTTGGCCGGGATGGTGGCCCTGCATCAACACGCAGTTGTTTTCTAGCTGCACTGGTGCAAGCATGCTCCGTCGCAGAACACCAACCTCCTCTGACAACCCTGAATGGAGTCTTGTCTTCCCCGTCGAGCCAGGCAGTGCCATCGGACGGAGCGCCGTCATAGTTGTCGTGCCAAACATCTTCGCACCATTCTTCGACATTTCCGTGCAGGTCGTAGATGCCCCAGGCATTCGGTGGATAACTGCCAACCGGTGTGGGCCTGAACCGAAACTGCCCGTCTGTCGTCCTGTCGTGATTCTTCTCGTTCTCGAACGAGCCTCCAAGCATTGGATTCGCCGAAAAGGGCGTGAAGTTTGCCTGCTCCGGAGACAGAGTATCGCCGAATGCGTAGACCGTTGTGGTACCGGCACGACAGGCATATTCCCATTCGGCCTCGCTTGGCAATCGAACGACTCGCTTTCGTCGTTTGCAAAGCACATCGCAAAACTCCTGACAATCAAACCAACTCACTTGATCCACGGGAAGGTCAAGATCGTCCTTGTATCGAGATGGGTTGTTGCCGATCACAGCCGCCCATTGTGCTTGGGTAATCGGGAACCGCCCGATATAGAATGGACGCTCGAACCGCACGAGGTGCTGCGGCATCGCTGTCGGATCGTCATCTACCTCAGCCGATCCCATCATGAATTCTCCAGCGGGCACGAGCACCAATTCGAGTGGCAGGTCATCGGTCAAGGCAAACGTGATGCTTGGAGCCAGCTTGTCGGCTTTGACAACCGGTTTAGAACGAAGCACACGCATGGTGGATTCACGTGTTTTGCGAACCTCGGCGATCCGCCGCAATAGCGGCCCGTGGTTCGCGTTATCGAGGACTTCCTCGACCTGCTTCACCGTTTTGCCACGGTGATCCAAGAACCGTTTGGTGAACTCTTCGAAGCCGACTTTACCCAAGAGCCGTTCAAGTGAGTCGTCATCGAAATCGTCCGGCTGGCGGCTGTGGTGCTCATTGGGGTTGAATTGCTGCCCACACACTTGGCAGTCGAGCTGCTCGTCGGGATATTCGTCCTTCCACCTTTCGACCGGCGCTTCCGCCTTGCACCGAGGGCAATGCGGAAACACCGTGTAATAGCCGAAGTCTGTGTGGCCTGGTGGCCCGATTGAAACGTGAAGCGGCAGTTCCCAAGCAAGCGCAACCTTCAAGGCCTTCACGAAGGGAACCAGGTCTTCGTCAATCCGACGGCTATCGCCGCACAGTCCGGTAAGAACCTCGTGCAACACCTCCACCTGCGGTCGCTGCAAAGGCGAATTGATCCAGAAGCCGTACCAGAGTGGGGTCGTCACCAGAAATGCCGAATACAACCGATCTTCGAGGCTGCGTTCCCTGATGATTTGCCAAAGTCGCTCGTCGAGTTCAGAGGAGTCGGGCCAAATGCTGAGGCAACCAAAACAGCCGGCGACTTTCATTTCGTGCGAACCGGCGACATTGGCTTCGCACTCTCGGCAAGTGGATAGCGCTCCCGCCAACCCACCGTATTCCCCGATTCGATCGGCAACCCTAAAGCCCGAGTAGGGAAGATTATGGCATTGGCCGGAGTTGTCCTTCCCACCGGTCGTTCCGGTGACACAGATTCCATCGACAATTCGATGATTGGCCTCGGCGTCGGCGACGGTTCGCAAGTCGGCCAACTGTCGGTAGGCCGACATCGGGAGAAACCAACCATCGCCCGAGCGGAAAATGCACTTTCGTTCGAGTGACCACAATACAGCCTGAAGGGTATCCGCCATTTGAAAACCCTGTTCCGCTTGACCGATTGACGTGACCTCTTCTACATCTGCATCTTAAGCCTCGGAGAAACGATTTTTCCAGTCGTCCCAGCCCGTAAAAAGCGTTGTCGCCGGCCAGGCTGGATCGGGTCTGTGCTGCTACGCCACGTCAGACTTTGGCGCAGTCAGCGAGCAACTTTCGGTTGTTTGTCTTCTGTCGGCCGCCGATCCCTGCAGCACCTGGACGACCTCGCTCCAGAGCAGCGGCGCCACGTCGTGCGGACCGGCCGCCGCAACTCGCTTGATGGCTTCCGCCGGCTCGATGGCGTCTACCCGCACTATGACCGCCGCAGCGATGGCCGGCGACCGGCTCATCCCACCACCGCAACTGATCAACGTCGGCACTTTAGCCGTGATAAACCGAACCGCCGTGCTGATCGCCGCCTCGATGATGGCCGGTGAATTGCCCTGCCCGTCGACCAAAGGAAAACGGCAATAGATTAGTTCTCTGGCCGGCAAAACGGGCGATTCTTCTCTTGCCAGATCAATGAATGCCTGAATTCCTTGGTCGAATACGCGTTTCAGATCGCGGGCATCGAAGGCGTTGCCAACCCAAAGCAAGCCGGGAATGATCTCTCGCATATTTCGCACCGTTCACACTTTGGCGTCAGGGCCGTAGATTCCAAGCGATGCGGAAACTCGCTGCCAGCAAGCAAGCACGTAGCCCATCGCCTCCTTGGCAGACGCGTTGGGATACCGTTCGCAGAACCGCCGGTGAAAGTTCATCGCCTCACACTGCTCTGCCGCGACAACGTTTTGCAAGGCTTCGAAGAGCAGACACGTCTTATCCGCCGCCTCAGCCCATGTCCGGTGCGCCATCCAGAGCACGCATTCCAGGGCGTGCGGCTCCGCGTCGGAGCCCACGTACATTTCCGGCCGACGGTAGACGTTCGCGATGACATCGGCGAAATGGCGGATCAGTTCTTTGCCCCAAGCACCACGACCGATTTGTTTGAGCCGCAACCGGACGAGCAGGTCGTGCAACGCCGCCGCGCCGGTCGGCGTCTCCGGCAGCTTGCTGTCTTCGAATGCCTGTTGCAACTCCGCCCGCAGCCGCTCGTACTCTCGCTGATGGAACGCCAAATCCGCCTTTTCGAGCCGACCTTTTTCGGGGCCGCTGGTCTTGCGATCAATCAATTCGCGGATGTAGGGCAATCGTGCCGTCTCGTTCAGCCGGACGAGGTTCGCCTGAACTTCGCCGGTTCGCATCAGGTGGATGCCGGTCAGCAAAACTCGGTAGACATAAAGTAACGGCTTCACGTGAGGCGGGTCTGCCTTCTGAAAGAGCTTCCACTGGGTTTCGGCAAATCCGAGGTAGTGGTGGGCGTGATGCCGCGTGACGCATTGGGCAGCGATGGCCATCAACTCGGTGTGTTCCGGCGTCGTGTGGACCACGAGCGGCGACAGAACCTGCTCCAGCACGTAGCCGTTTTTCTTGAGCACCAGCTCAAAGAACTTTTTGGCGTCGTGCGTCACCAGGTCGATCTCCAGGCCGTCGTGGATGCCCGATTTCTCGATCGTGTCGTGGCCGGGCTTCAAACCGACCACTTCCTCCAAAGGCAGCAGGTGAACGCCACGCAGATCGTAGTCGGAATCAGGCGACGGGAAGCCGTACAGGTGCGCCCCGCTGATCGTAGCGAACAGCAACGGATAGGGATGTTCTCCGACTTGTTTGCTGAGCCGAGGGTCGATGTTCACGGTAGCTCCTCCGACAACGCTCGCCTCCGTGCTTGAACGAGGAAATCATTGGCTCGCTCGTAATCGGGACGTTCGGGCAATTGGGTCTGGCCGAGCGCCTGATCGAACTGGCGGTGCAGATCGAGCCGCCATTTTTCGGTTTCTTCCCAAGGCACTTCGCCCCGGCGGATCGCCAACAAGCGTTCTCGATGCGAATCGACCCGGACCGGCACGTGGCCGGTACGCAATACCTCGATGCCCGATAGCAGCAGGCGGAGCAAGTGCATCACATGCTTCCATTTCACCTGGCCTTGATTGCGGATGTCGGCCTGCATCTTCTTGAACTGCGAGGCCACATAGCCGTTGTACGTCTGGTAGACCAGGCGCGAAAGGAACGCCGATCGCATCGCCAGCAGTTCGTTGGCCAGGGGAGTCGCCGTTTCGACCAGCGGAGAATAGAGGCATTCGAGCACGTTCGGGTTCGCCTTCAGGGCCATGACGAGGAACTTTTGCAGTTCCCAATACGCCTCTTGCGTCTGCTCGTTTTCAAGCTGTTCGGGCACTGAAAAGAGCGACCAGTGCAGGTCGGCCGGCGGCAGGTAAACGCCTCGCCGGTCGATATCCGAAGTTTCGCCAGCCAGGCCGTAAGCCTGCGAGCCGACGACGCAGCGGTAGATCACCCGATCGTAGAGGTTCGTGCGGCCGGCGGTAATTGTGCTGTCGCCAATTTCGCCTTCCTTATATTGGGCTAGCAGCATCAGGTCGCTCGGTTGGAGCGGTGCTTCGACGCCATCGAGAAATCGTATCCAGTACGAGTGCTGGAGATCCATCGGTGCCTTGCGCACGATGCCGACGGCCCCCCGAGGGTGCAAGATGCGGCCACCTTCGGCTCGCACCTCGGTGAGAGCAACCACCTGAGTGCCGATCGAGAGAATCAGGTTCGGATTTTGGTGGACTCGCTCGGTCATGTCATCTTGGCCGGTCCATTGGTTCCTAACTTGGCCCCTGTTCGTCGTATCCGCGAACGATCATCGAATCGCCCTTATTGTCCCAACATACGACACCCCGGCCAGTCCGATAGCGGCGTGGTAACCGCGCGAAGAATAGCGCGGGCGATCTTTGCTCCGCCAGCCTCCGACGGTTCGATGGGCCAAATGCCGGCGTAATCGGTCGCCTCGGTGCAAGTCTGCCGCAGATCGAGCACGGCGAGCCCCGCGCAATTCGCTTCGCGTACGATTGCATCGTTAAACAATGATAATGCGGCGATCAACGACGGCTCGATAGTTGGTATCGTATCGTATACGGTGCAGACCATCGTCGGCTTGTCTAACGCCATCAAGGCTCCGAGCATCTGGCGGTACTGCTGTCTAAACTCCGTTTGAATTTGCGCAAGCCGCGACATCACTTCCGAGAACGACGCCGCAGGCTCATAGAGCACCATCCCCGCATGCTCCAGGGCGTCGTTGCCACCGGCGCTCACGACGAGTTGGCTGGCGTCATCAGGCACTGCATCGAGCTGATGCACGACGCCCGCCGTCATGGTGCCGTCGCGAGCCAGGAGCGTTGCCTGCCAACCGCTTGGTAGGCTGCTGCGCACGTGCTCAATGACGGCTCGTCCGCCGTGAACATAGGCGTGATTATCGAAGATCGAGTCACCCAGCAAAACAATATGATTCATGAGATTTCAGCATCATTGGGCAAAGCCACTCAAACATTTTTTTCTCCCAGCAACCGGACGTAGTGCGGTGGAACATGATCGGTCAGCCAAACGCCGTTAGCGGACCGCCGGAACTTATAGCCGTCTGCCGCCATTCGCCCCGATTCGATCACCAGAATAACCGGCTTGCCTCGTCGCGCGCCGACTTTGGTTGCGGTTTCCACGTCCTGCGACAGATGCACGTCATGCCGGTTCATTTTCTTCAAGCCGTCCGCTCGGATCGCATCGACGTACTTGGCGACCGTGCCGTGATAGAGCCGCTCAGGTGGCGCCGCTTCCTCGAGTTGCAGGTCAACGTCGGTCGAGTGCCCCTGGTTCGCCCGGATCTTCGAGCCGGTCTCATCGAAGGCGAACCGCTGTTTGTCGTTTTCGGCGACAACCTCATTAAGTTCCTCAACCGTGATCGAAAAACCGGTCATCGAGGCGCCGGCCAGCAGGTCTTTCACGGCAACCCATCCTCCTGGCTCAAGCACCAAACCGAGCGCTTCCGGCTCATGTCGCAGGCACTTGCTCAAGAATTTGCTGACCGTAACGAGGCGCTTATTCATGGTTGAATTTGGTCGCAAGGCAAAGCGAACCCGGCACGGCTGGGCCGTGTCTGACTCGCATTCTTCCCCATTCTTTTTCAAAGGATACAGATCATGTGTCAAAGTTCGCCCGGACCCGCCCGATTTGCGACGTGCAAGTTCCCTCCCATGGCATCAGAATCACTGAGCTTACCACGCTACCGCTATGGTCCAACACCGCCAAGTTTGCACCCCGAACGACAAACCTGATCCTGAACTGCTGGCACACATTGCCGCCCTCGGTCTTGAGACCATAAACGACTACAGCCAGTGGTGCGCGCGCCATGGTTTTAGCCGCCGCTTGACCAAACACTGGCGGCAGCGGCTGAAAGAGCGCTCGTTCCATACCGAGGCAGTCTGCCGCGCCCGACTCAGCCAGAAAAAGCGGGAGCTTCGCAAACCTGACAAGATCCTCGAAGCCATCTACACGGGCAACCTGAAAGCGGAGGGCATCACTCAGCCCCATCTGAAGCAAATCTGCCGGGGGTTCGAGGCTGCGAAATCATGCGACCGAACCAGGCAAGACCGGACAAGACAGTCGCTTCTTGAGCTGCTGCTGCACGTCGGCAGCCGGAGCAAACTTCTGCTTCCCAAGTTCGTCATTCCCGAGTACGGCCGCACGCTTGGCAATACATTCGTCGGCGGCCTGTTGGCTGTGGCTCGCCTCTCGCACGAGTGGCTTCGCCCGCTGAACCAATGGAAGCCCAAAACACACAACGTGCGTCGCCAGTTCTCCTCGCTCGCACGGCATCTCTTCGCCGAATGGCCGGTGCCGGCCTTCATGGACTCGGTTTGGTTCAAGGGCGACGGCGAAGACGCCCAGCGTCAACGGCACTGGTTCCTGCACGTCGGTTCGGGCAAGAACATCCGAATGGCCGATCTGCCGCTCCCCTTCACCAAACGGATGGCGCACCATTTCATCCAGGCCCCGGCAGATCTCACAGTCGACGCGGCGCTGAGGTGGGGCCAGATTCACGGTCTGGGAGGCGATGCGCGCGTTGCCCGGGCCATCCTGCCCACTCGTGTCGGCACGGTCTTCGAGAACGAAGAGTTTTGGATCACCGTGTTACGGTTCTTCATCGCGAATCCGATGCTCGATACGGCCCACTTTGGGCCGATCATCGACTACATCCACCACCAGCGATTCGTCTTCGACGATGCCGTCGTCGCCCCAGGCGTGGTCGAACGAAGAGGCCCGCCGCAACCGAACTTCACCATCAAGGGCCGCAACGTCGCATCGCTTTTGGCACAAGTTTCAGCCTGGCATCAAAAGCTGGCGAAGACGCAACCCCAACAGCCCGATTGGTTGCCGTCGGGCATCGAGGGATTCGAGTTCCTGGAAGGGTCGGAAAAAAACGGCACGCTGCGGATCTGGACGATCACCGAGCTGCTCACGGCCAAAGCACTCCTTGCCGAAGGGCGCGCGATGAAGCACTGCGTCGGCAGCTACGCCCATTCGTGCGCCAGGGGAGCGACGTCGATCTGGACCCTCGAAGCCGAGACCGACGCCGGTCGAACGAAGCTGCTCACCATCGAGGTTCGCAATGCCGCCCATTTGATCTGCCAGGCTCGTGGCAAATGCAACGCGATGCCCGCCGAGAAGCACCGGAGCATCCTACGACGCTGGGCGGAAAAAGCCGGGCTCACGTTGGCCGGCTACATCTAGGCGATGGCCAAGAATCTAAGTGAACCAAACGGAACCTTTGGCCAGCGCGTTGAAGGGCTTTCTTCTTTGGGCGCCGGCCGCTTATTATCATCAAAACAACGCTGACGACAAGTTCTGCTCGGCCTGCTGCTTGTGCCGGGTCGTCTGACAGAAGCAAACGAGGGAAGGGATAAAAGGGTGAGCGGGAATCAGGGCAATGACGGAGAAGGAATGGCTATTCAGCGAAGACCCGGCTCCGATGGCGAGATTCTTGCGGGGCAGGACGAGCGACCGCAAACTGCGGCTGTTCGCTTGTGCTTGCTGCCGCACGGTTTGGCCTTCGATTCCGGCAGTTTTTCAGGAGGCGATCCGCGTCGCAGAGGAGCATGCTGACGGCCGCGCTCACGGCGCCGAACTTGGTCGTGCGGTCAGCGCCGCCCATAGAGTCCGGCGCAAGAGAAACACATTGGAGCGGGCGGCGTACGATGCGGCTCGGTCCTGCGGTGATCCAGCCTCTGTGGCGGAAAGAATTGCCAGCGTAGTCGCTTGTACGGCCGCTCCCAACCCCTCGCCGGTCGCCAGGGTCACCATCGTAGATGGCCAACCCGTGTGGGAAGAAATCCCGCCGAATGCGGATCGCCTCCTCGGAAAGGCATCTTTGGTCTCGCACTTGCTTCTCGAGTCGTCCCTGCTCCGCGACATCATCGGCCCTTTGATCTTCCGTCCCATCAACCTCCCAGCGGGCGTGCTCACGTGGAACGGCGGCGCGGTCGTCGAGATGGCGCAAGGTATCTATCGCGAAGGCGCCTTCGACCGTTTGCCAATTTTGGCCGATGCCCTGGAAGAGGCGGGGTGCGATGACGCCGACATCATCAGCCATTGCCGCCAGCGGCGACCGCACGTCCGCGGTTGCTGGGTCGTAGACCTACTATTGGGAAAGGAATAACATAGAAAACGCAATGAGCGCGGCGGCAGCTTTCGGCCATGTACGTTTATGATCGGAACAATGAGCCGAGTTACGGACAAGCGGTTTTGGGTTAACGGCTGCCTGTACCTCTTAATTCCTGCTTGGTTTGTGCTCGCCGGGCCCCGGATTCCGTCGGGGTCGGAGAACCAAGAAAGCGCGAAACTCTTCCTGAAGGAGCTTTATCCCGACCGCGCCACTTCATTCTCTAAATATAGCGGTTCTACAGCGCCTGTGGCGGTGGTTTTTCACGTTATTCGGTCGTGCAATGAGACCACGGCGCGCCAAGCCATCGATTTCGCTGCCGACAGTCAGTTTGGCTATGCCAGCCCTTATGTGATCGAGAGGCTGGAGAGTCCGAACCGCGAGCTACGCGAGTCGGCGAGGGCGTTCCTGGTGCGATTGGCGGGAAAAGATTATGGGGCCACTGCCGACGCGTGGCGAGCCTGGTGGCTGAATCCACCACGCACCGTGCTGGGCGTTGTGTCAGTGGGGCAGACGACGCTGTGGTTTGCCTCGCCGTTGATTGTTGGGATGGCCGGTTTTCTGTTTTGGGGCATTCAACGTCTATGGACGGGCGAGCCCGCGCTTTCCGGTGCCGTCGGCCACGTGCTCGTCGCCGCTTGGTTTACAGCGTTCGGGGTCGTAGCTTTCCCATTCGTTAAGTCAACTGAAACATGCACGTTCGGTTCAGAAACAATTACCTATCGTGTAGACCACGCGGTCGTCGTTGGCTTGGAAGACGTGCGGGCCGGCGACGGCGGGTTGTTCCTCATTCTGATGGCGATCTTTCTTCTCGGACCTTTGGGGCTGGGCTGGATCTCGCTTTTTTTCCCCCATTTTTTCCGCCGCGGTACGCAGCGCGCGACAGACGAGGGAAAGTGGCCCTCATCTTAGCCCTCCTGGAGCATGGCCGGCGGTTCCCAGAACATCCGGCTATCGTGGCCGCCTTCCGTGTGGGCTTTGCGCGTTGAATGCGTCGATCAGCTCGTCGATCCCTCTGCAACGGCGGTGAAAACGATAGCCGCTCCGGCACCGCCGTGCCGGAGTGAACCTTTTGCGGCTCGTTGATGTCCACTTGATGCGCGGTGATGCCACCGCCACGAGCCGGGCTTGTCCCGGTCGGGCGATGATTGAACGCTAGATCGCGTCGCCCCGGCTACCCCCTTCTTGTTTTCGCGTGGCGTCCGCCGC
>DATFDL010000561.1:0-2996 GCA_035252155.1 Pirellulales bacterium
ACCGATTGCTCGATCAGGAGGCTTCCACCGGCCCGTCGCCGACGGGAACGTTTTCGCGCGCCGAACTCTATGGCGACCACGATTAATGGCATGCCTTTTGGGCACGGGCATTCTGCTGCGGGCGTTTGACGCTTCTTCCAGCGATTACCGCCAAATCCGTCAGGAACCTGCGCGCTCTCATGACGCGGCAAGAACGACTTGTCGTGGCGCTGCAAGGCGTGACTGGCGTCGCCGTCCACGACGCGCGTCTCGTATCGGTCATGCTCTCCCACGGCGTGTCTGATATTTTCACACTCAACGAGCGCGATTTCCGCCGCTACCCGGGCATCAGCATCCTCGCGCCCGGCAACGTAGTATAGGGCGGTAAAGCGTAACTTTCGCCCCCTAGGGCAATCTCGAAATCAACCGACTCCGGACGTAAGTGCGAATTCGTGCATCGTTCAAAATGCCCCTCTGGAGAATGGGGGGGTGCGCGAATCTCTCGATTTTTTACGGCTTGTGCAAATTTGCGTTCACCGTGCGCGACAAAACGCCGATGGACCACTTACGGCGATTTTGGGGTGGGCCGAAATGCCCAGCGGCGAGCCGAATGCTTTGCAAATTCACGTGAAAACCCACCAAGCCAGAATAGTGGGACACTGCGGGGAGAGGGGCACAACGAAGAGACGACGCGGCGAAGAGGCGAGAAGGCGAAGGGGCGACATGGCGAGGGCGCGACAAGACGAGACGAGGTGCGCTTGCATAAGCGAGGATTGATCGATTGTGGTGTCGGCGTAAATGGGCTAGGTTTCCGGCGTTATGACGTGCGAGCGACGAGGGTGCCCCTTGTTCTTCGCAAGCAAATGGCGATGATCCGCGTCACATCCCCACATGCCGTGTTAAAATGGCCGCATGCCAAATTACCAAGCGTGCATACTGCTGATCTCTGCGGCGTTGGGGTGGCCCCTAGTGGCCCATGCCGATGCGGCGGCGCCTTCGCTGGAGCGCGACGTGCTGCCGCTGCTGCGGGCGAGGTGCGTCAAATGCCATGGGCCAAATAAGCCCGAAGCAGAGCTCGATCTAAGCACGCCGCGCGGATTGGCCGCCGGCGGCGAAAACGGCCCGACAGTCGATCGAGCTGCGCCCCTGGAAAGTTTAATTTGGCGACGAATCGAAGCGGCCGAAATGCCGCCGGACGATCCGCTGCCCGAGGCGGAACGGCAGATGCTGCGGCGGTGGCTGGCGGCGGGAGCAGCCGGGCTGCCGGCGATCGTGAGCAACGTCGATCCGGCGGACCACTGGGCATTTCGACCGCTGACGTCGCCATCGCTGCCCGATGTTGCCAACAGCAGTGTGGCGCGGACGGCAGTCGATCGCTATCTGTTGGCGGCGCTCGAAGCGAAAGGTCTGACATTCTCGCCCGAAGCCGATCGCTACGCGCTCGTCCGGCGGCTGAGTTTTGCTTTGACAGGGCTGCCGCCGACGCCGGCCGAGATCGAGACGTTTGTCGGCGATGTGCGGCCCGACGCGTATAAGCGGTTAGTCGAGCGCTATCTCGCCTCGCCGCACTACGGCCAGCGGTGGGGCAAGTGGTGGCTCGACGCGGCCGGCTACGCCGACAGCAATGGCTACTTCAGCGCCGACAGCGACCGCCCGTTGGCTTACCGGTATCGCGATTATGTGGTGGCGGCGCTCAACCGCGACGTGCCATTCGATCAATTCATTCGCGAGCAACTTGCCGGCGACGAACTGTGTGGCTATCGGCCGGGCAGCGAAGTGCGGGCCGATCAGATCGGGCCGTTGGTGGCAACGCACTTTTTGCGCAATGCCCAGGACGGCACGGGCGAGAGCGACGGCAATCCCGACGAAGTGCGCGCCGACCGCTACAGCGTGTTGGAGGGCACGCAGCAAATTATCGGCTCGGCGCTTTTGGGTCTCACGCTGCAATGCGCCCGCTGTCACGATCACAAGTTCGAGCCGATCACGCAGGCCGATTACTACCAACTGCAAGCAATTCTGGCCGGAGCATTCGACCCGGAACATTGGGTCAAGCCGAATGAGCGGCAGGTCGTCACCGCGTCGGCCGCCGAATTGGCCGCCTGGGAAGCGCAGATTCGGCAAATCGACGAGAATGTGGCGCGGCAGCGCGGCGAGTTTACGGCCTGGGTGCGCGAGCATCGGCCCCGCGGTCAGATGCTGTTTGAGGACCAATTTGATTCGCCGGATCAACTTGCCCAGCGCTGGACGAACACCGCGCCGGGCGACGACGCTCCCGCCGGCTCACCGCCGGTGCAGGTGGGCGCGGCTTTGGCCCCCGCCGCGCTGGCCCAAGACGGCGCGCTGCGGATCATCGAGTCGGGCGGCGGCGCCAATCGCTGGCTATCGACCGCCGCGACCTTTGACTGGACGCCCGACGAACCGGGGGCGAGCATCGAGGTGACGTTTGATCTGGTCGCCGACCGCGTCGCGGCCGACGGTCCGGCGGCGGCCCGCATCGGCTACTACATTGGCCTGCACGATTACGATGACAACGCCGGCACTCCGGGCGGCAATATTCTGATCGACGGCAACCCGGCCGGCGGGGCAGCGATCCACGTCGATTATCCCGGCGCCGATTCGCGCGCGGCGGGCACGATCGGCGCGGGCGGCTACGTGCCCGGCCGCAACTACGGCGTGCGGATCACCAACCGCGGCGCGGACAACTATCAGCTTGAGCATCTGGTCGATGGCGTTGCCGAAGAAAAGTCGGTCACACTCAAAGAAGGCGATCTAGCCGCCGGCGGATTTGGCTTCGAGTTCTGCTGCGACCGCAGCTTTATTGTGGACAACGTGTTGATCGAAAGCAGCCCGCCGCAAACGTCGCCCGCCGCGGCGGACTATGCCAAGTCGTATCAGCAGAAGCGGCAAGAGCTGGAAGCGGCCGTGGCCAATCTGAATCGGCGGCGGAGCGAGCGGCCAGGTCGCACGGCGGTGGTGCTCGATGTTTCGCCGACGCCGCCCGACTGGTTTCTGCTGGT
>DATFDL010000562.1:0-15846 GCA_035252155.1 Pirellulales bacterium
GACGCCCTGAACGACTGGAAAGCCCTCGAGATCTGGAGCCCCGAGTACCTGAAGCGCCACTTCGGCGACCAGCAGGTCGAGATCATGTCGGACCGCGATTCCGACCCGCGCTACGAGATCGAATCGAACCGGCATACGAAGAACGTCTGGTTCGCCGACTACATCGACCGCGTATTCAGCGGCGACGAAACCAACGATTATTACCTAGCCGGCAACAATCGCCTGTTCGACAAGCCCTGGGCGGCGCGGCTGTTCGACGATATTACCATCTTGCCCGAATACCTCGACGGGCGCGATACGTCGGGCAAGATGTTCTTCTGGTTCGGACCGGCGGGCACGGTGACGCCGCTGCACCACGACACGATGAACATCTTGATGGCTCAGGTCGTCGGCCGCAAACGGGTGAAGCTGGTGCCAGCGAACCAATGGCCGTTCGTTTATAACAGCATCGGCGTGTATAGCAATGTTGATCCCGAGCGGCCGCCCTCGGCTGGTTCCGCGACGCCGACTGGCGTCGGCGACACAGCCGAGGGCGGCTGTGCCACATCCCGGTTCCGCAATTGTCGATTTTGAACGTGAAAGCCGATCAGGGGACGGCCTCCGTAGGAACATCATCCGACGTAAGCGCGAACGAGTTCCGTCAGCGCGTGGGCCGTCGCCGCCTGCGAAGTCACTGGTCCCAACGCCTCGGCGAGCGATACGACTTTTGCCTCCGTGCGCAGCTTGTCCAACAACCGTCGGGCCAAAAACTCGCCTTGGCCGGAAATGACCACCGTGCCGGGCCGCGCCGGCAGCCGCTGGAGCACCATTTGAGCCGCGATGGCGATCTTCGACAACTGGGTGCGAGCCACGGCAGCCGCGGCCGCGCGAGCGTCGTCGTCGGAGAACATGGTTCGATCAGCGCAAATCTGCCGGGCAAGCCGATCGCGGGCCTGCGCCCGAGTGGCAGGCCGCCCGTCGGCCGTCTGGCAATCGTCCGGCTCCTCCGGCAGATCGCCGGCGATCAAATAGGCGTCGCGGGCTGTCGCAAACAATTCCTGAGCGACCGGCACCTGACTGCCGCGCCAGGGAAGGACCGCGACCACCGCACAGACCGGACTGCGCACGACCCCGGTGTAGACCAATTCACCGCTGGCCAGCCGTTCGGGATCGGTTTTGCCGAGTGCGGCAGGTTGGCCGTCGACCAGCGGAATCAGGTCGCAGGTGGTCGAGCCAATGTCGATCAACAATCCGGCGCCGATGCTGGCGAAGCGGCCGGCGAAGCAGGCAAGCGCGTGCCAATTGGCCGCGGCCACGGCAAGCGGCTCGTCGCGCGCTTCGTCGGTGGAAACGAACCGCCCGTCGGTCCGGTAGACCAGCACACGCCGCCCATCTGCGATCTGCTCCACCGCGGTCAGGATGTGCGAGACGCCTTCGGCTTTGGTCTGGAAGCAATCGGCCAGCTCACCGGTCATCGTCACCGCGACGAGCTCGGTGTCGGGTGCATCGGCTGCCAGCGACGCCAATGCCTCGGCCAGGTCGTGAGGCTTTTGCCAGAGAGAGAAGAACCGCGAGACCGCATACCCTAGCCCGTCGGCGGCCTTCAGGTTCGCGCCTCCTATGTCGAAGGCCAGAATCTTCGAGCTTGTCACGTCTTAATGATTGAGAATGGACGCCGTTTATTCTTCGCCGCGTCGCTGACGTTCCTTCTGACGGCGGAGGGCCTTGCGCTGCGCCTTGCTCATCCGGCGCTCTGCGGCATTGTCATCATCATAGCCCTCGTCATCGTCGGCTGCCGAAGACCGCGAGTGACGCCCGGCTTGGCGGTGGTCGTCGAGCTCATAATCATACTCTTCTTCCGATCGGCCGCGACCGCCGGGCCGGGCGGTTAGCGTGACGGATTTCGATGCCTCACGCGGCTTGGCGGCGGGAGCGGGCGTCCCGGGGTGGGCCGAATCGACTTTCACCTTGCGGAACCAGGAACGCTTGGCGGGGCCGGCTTCTGTGGCGGCCGGAGCGGCGTCGATCTTCGGCTTTTCAGGCTTCTTTTCGGTCCGCGCTGCTTTGACGCGCCTTACCGGCAGCCGTCCTTCGGCTTCGAGAATCACGAACCGGGCGTGCAACACCATCGCCATCAGCAGGCAGAGATTGCCGACCATCTCGCAGCCTTCTTTGACCATGACCGCCCGGACGCCGTCGGCGGTCAGCAGCCATTCGAGCTTGACGGCCACGGCCACGGCATAGCAACTCGCCGCAAGTAGCAAGACTGCCGTCGACAGCCGGCAGACGCGCATTTCGACTAATAGCCTCCCGCCGACGATCGCCAACACCAGGCCGTAAGCGGCAATCCACCAGATCGAACCATCGCCCCAACCACGCGTTCCCGCCACGTAGGATACCAATTCACGGAACGCTTCGTGCAGGCTGCTTCCTTCGTCGACGCTCATGGACAACCAGACCATCGCCGACCAAAGCCAGATGCGGTAGCGTCCGTGGTAGTCGTCCTTGCGTTGCCTCCGAACCGAATAGGCCACAACGCTTACCACGGCCGCCAGCAGCAGGATCGTTGACGAAAACCAACTGGCTAGCGAGCCTTCGCTTTGCAAATCGGCCGCGGGCAGTTGGCCGTCGCGGGCGATCACCGCCAGGTCGGGCATCCAGACATAGAGCGCCTCGAGCCCCACCACCGCGGCCAGCCCGGCCAGCCAAACGAGCAAGACGATGCCATACCGCTGCGGAATCAGGTCGGTTACGCGGGGTTGACGGTCGGTCAAGGCATCATCTCCATAAGGGCGTGCGCCGCCAGCCGCGCGGCGACGCGATGAGCTAGTGCGCGAGGCCGCCTCGCCCGATGGCGGGTCGGCGGCGGGGCCGATCACTTCTTCGGTCAAGACGCGGCGGCGCCGGTCATCGAGTTGGCCGGTTCGTGGTAGCTGCATGGTGTGCCAAGGCGGGCAAGGGCACTTCGACCAGGCGAAACGCGTCCGCGAGGTGTCGCAACCGGCAAAATCGGCGAACGGCTCCCTCATAATCCATTCGGCATTTTCGTACCCCGCTGGTGAGCCGCCGCCGCGGTTGGTCCGCCAACCGCCGAGAATCGGGAGGAATGGGCAAACGGGGCCGGCCGGCCAAGCTTGTCTACTTGAAACAACCGTGACCCCACCGTCTAATCAAGATAGAGTCAAGTCGCCAGAGAACAGATCTAGCCGGGGAGAGGCCCATGAAACGATCGATGACCGGGTTATTGGTGTTGGCGCTGGTGCTGTGCTTCACCGTCGCCGCTGTTTCGGCCCAGCGCCGAGGATCAAAACGACCGCGAAACGCCGCCAGCAAATCGCCCACAGGCGAGCCCTCCGACGAAGCCAAGGGCGGAATCTCCTCCGATCCGCGGATGGCGAATATCCAAAAGGATTTCGTGCGCGAAACCGCCCGGCTCGCCCAAGAATACGAAAAGAAGCAAGACATCGACGGCGCCCGGAACTGCTACGAGCAGATCCTGCTGCTGATGCCGGAACATCCGGGCGCCAAAGAGGCGCTCGACAAACTTCGCCAAGAGGAACTCAACGCCGACAGCATCGTGGTCCCGGTGCATGCGAACAAGGGACCGCAAGACACGCACGTCAACGTCATTGCCAACCGTCCCATCACGATCCACGCCGAAGGAAGCTGGACCTTTCGCATGGAGCGCGAGTTGGAAGCCGACGGCATGAAGCTCCCCGATGAGTGGCGCGACTTCAACCTCGGGGCGTTGATGGGGTTGATCCATACCGGTGAAGACCTGAAAGACGCCAAGCCCTTCTTGGTCGGCAAAGACATGGAACTCATTCCGGACAAATCGGGCCGGCTACTTCTCTTTATGTTTGACAACGACTACAAAGACAACACGGGCCGACTGAACGTAGAAATCCGGGGCACATTCAGCAAGGGAAAGTAGCGAGGGGCGCGCAACGCCAAGCGTTTGCCTCTTGTCGGTTTTGACATTCGAAATCGGCCATTGCGAGCCGGCATGTGGACCAGCCGCCCCCGGCTGGTTGGACGGCGCCGACTGCGTCGGCGATGCACAGCCGAGGGCGGCTGTGCCACATGCCCATTTTGCATGGCGTCCCTAAAGATGCACCAGCCGGAACAACAGCCACGTCACCAGACCGTTGTTCAGACCGTGGGCAATGACGGCGGGCACGAGCGTGCCGCGCCACTCTCGCGCCAAGGCGAATGCGAAGGCCAGCGACATCAATGCCGGGATGGCCACCCATCCCTGCGGGTGAATGGCGGCAAACACGAAGCTGACCGCCGAGCCGCTGACAAACACGCTGAGGCCAAAGCCGAGCCTGCCGCCCGTGGCGTCGCGCAGATGGCGGTAAAGCACGCCGCGGAACATCGTCTCTTCGACCAGTGGCGCCACCACGCTGGCGATCAAGACCACTTGCAGCCGGCCCCAGGCGCCGCCCCGCGTCACCCATTCGATAATCGGATGGCTGGGCAACGTGGTTGGGTCGAGCGCCTCGGGCGCGGACGAGCCGGGTAGCAGCCGCTCAATCGAGAGCAGAATGGCGGCGCCGATCAGCCCCACGAATAACAAGGGAATGGCTGCCACATACGTGGCGCCACCCAGCAGCACCTCGATCAACGGCCGCCGCCCGGACGTCCAACCGATTTCTTCGCGCACCCGCGACCAGGGCACGCCTCGCCACACCGGCCACAAAAGCGCCGCCAGGCTGAGCAACATGGCGCCGCCTTGCACGAGCAACCCCGAATGTCTCATCGGCCGGACGAGACCGGTGGCCACCCACAAATCGGGCAGCGATGCCAAAACGACAAACAGCACGAGCCAGATCGCAAACGTCTCGGCGTAGATACCGCCCTGCTGAGCTGGCGCAGCTAGCGGGCGTTGCAGCTTGCCCGACATCAGCAGGGCCGCGAACACCAACAGCGCGGCGAGGCCCACCATTCCGGCCAGCGCCAGCACGGCGAGGCCGGCCAACAGCGCCAGCGCCGTGCGTTGGGCGGATGCCAGCAGCGCCTGCCGCACGTCAGGTTCGGGGCCGTCGGCTGGGTGCAGCGCAAGCCGACCATTCCAACCGAGCTTTCGTTGTAACAGCCGGCGATCGTGACGGCCGAGCGAAGGCGCGGCCAGACGCCCGGCCGCCTGATCGCGATAGAGTCGCCGGAGCGTTTTTTCGATCCGTCGTTCATCGGCCGACCATTGCGCGGCGGACGGCTGTTTCTCGTAGTCGATTAACCGTTCGAGCGCGGCGTCTGGTCCGGCAAGCTCCCCGACGATCACGACAAACCGAAACCGGCGCAGCGGCGGACCGGCGTCGAAGGCTTGGGCCTGTTCGAGCAACTCCGTTCGGTCGACAAACGGCCATTCGCCGACGCCCAGCAGATACTTTCCTTGCATTTCGGCGATCGCTCGTTCCAAGCGACGTGTCCCGCGCCGCGGCGTGCGTTCCGACCGCGAGGTCTGCCGCACGGCGATGCCCGTCGCCGCCAGCACGATGACTATCCACGCCCAGCGCGGGTGCGGGCGCGCATGCCGGCGGTCAGTCGTGGCGTTGGTTTGCGACATCGGTTTGATTATCGTGCCACAACGAGCGGAGAAACTCAAACGCCTGCCGGGCGGCCTCGGGGCCGACGTGGCTATGCCGGCTCAACTCGACGTGGACGCCCCTAGTGTAACCGCACTCCCGCAGGGCATCGATCACGGGCGGAAAATCGATCTCACCCTCGCCGAACATCAGGTGCTCATGGACGCCCGACCGCATATCTTCGATGTGGATGTTGACCAGCCGCTGCCGCCAGCGGCGGATATGGGCGGCAATCGGCACTTCGCCCAGGCAGTGCAAATGACCGACGTCGAGCGTCAACTGAAAACACGGATGATCGAGCAGCCGGTCAAGCTGCTCGTAGCGGTCCATCGTGTCGATGAGCATACCCGGCTCAGGCTCAAAGCCGATCGTCACGTTCTTGGCTTGCGCATGATCAAGCGTCGGCCGCAGCCCGGCCAGCAATCGCGCCAGCGCCGAATCGAGATCGGCGCCGTCGTGAACCACGCCCGACCAGAGCGAGACGCAATCGCTTTGCAACTCATGCGCGGCGTCGATGGCGGCTTTGAGAAACGCGATGCGGCGGGATCGCCCCGCCTCGTCGGGCGAGACGAGCGTCGGTTCATGCTTGCGGCGCGGATCGAGCAAATACCGCGCGCCCGTCTCGACGACCGAGCGCAACTTCAGCCGTTCGAGCAAGCGGCGGAGCGCGACCAACTGAGCGTGAAAATCGGGCGAGAACGGATTCAGCCGCCCCTGATCGAGCGTGATCGCCACGCTGCGATAGCCGATCTCAGCCAGCAGCTCGATGGCTTGAAACGGATCGTGATGCGCCAGGCCGTTGGTGTTGTATCCGATCAGCATTTTGAAGAAGGGGCGAAACAGCGAGCTAAGGCTCTGGGATGCCCAAATCGCGGCAAATCTTCCTCACAAGAAAATCGTTAAGTTCCCTGTGCCGCGGCACGGCGGATGTCTGGTTATTCGCTGGATTCAAGTACAAGCTGTGCTTTGCTCCCTCGCGAAAAAGATGACATCCGTGGGCTCGCAGATGCTGTACAAGATCAACGCGCTTCATGTCGCAGCTAACTCAAATGGTTCCCGAAGTACAGGCTTGCCGGCCAATGACTTCTCGGCTAGTTCACGGTTTGCCTCTAGGACGAGCGCGACGGCCTCGCGAAGATTCTCTCGGGCCTCCTCCAGAGTGGCACCCTGGGTATTGGCGCCCGGAAGCTCCTCGATAAAACCGATGTACCCTTCGGCGACCTCAATGTAAACAGCGGTCAATTGCATAAGGCGTGGTTCCGAGTTTTTGAAGAGTATGTGCAAGGATTCAAACGATACCAAATCTTAAACGCCCACGCCGTTCACGTCGAATAGCTCCATCGTCCCAGCGCCATCGTCGGCAATACGAGCAGCACGATCGTCAAACCATACACCGGGCCGCGTACGCCGAGACAGACTGCGGCATCGAGCAAGATCAGTGAAATCAAGCAGTGCTTGACCGCGCCTTGAACGATGCCGGGCGACGGATCGACGATGGCTCGCAACGCGCGCCAGCCGATCAAGACTGCCATCACACCCCAAAACAGATGCCAGCGGTCGCCGGCCCGCAGGGCGTATCGCGGCCAGCTCACTTCGGGCAAGTCGGGCGTGGCCCATTGGGGATACCAGGCCAGCAGGCCAAGGCCCGAGAGGATCACCACCAACGCGAAGGTAAGCGCGGAGCGATGGCTTTGTCCCGCTTCGGCGCGGGCGAACCAGGTGACGCCCGCGATGTAAACGCCGATGCCCGCCGCTATGAGCCAATGGATGGGCTGCCAAGCGCCGGCGGCGGCGCTCATGCCCAACAGCACGCTCAACACTCGGCAAGCGCCCATGCCTAGAGGCCCCAGCGGCGTGCGCTTCAAGACGCTGTCGTAGCAGACCACCGCTGCCGCCAGGCCCGCGGCCACAGCGGCGCTGCGCCAATCGCTCGCGAGCCAACCGGCCAATGCGCCGGCGGCCAGTCCCGCCGCCAAGAGACCGAACCCAAGCCGGCACGCAAAGCCCGGGGAGATTCGCCCCGAGGGGATCGGCCGCTGGGGACGCTCGGCGGCATCGATGTCGCGATCGAACCAATCGTTGAGCACCATGCCCGCCAGATAGAGACAGCTCGATGCCGTGATGAGCGCCGCCAACTGCGGCCAGGGCTGGGCCTCGGCGTGGGTGACCAAGAAGCCCATGGCCACGTCGGCCATTGCCGTAAAGACGTTCGGCAGCCGCATTAACTGCACGACGGCCCGCACGCGCGAGCCACGCGGGGGGCGATCGACGATCAGCGGCGGAGGGGGCATAGGAGTTTGAAGTTTGAAGTTGGAAGTATGAAGTATCGCATAGGGTGGGCCATGGCCGTAGGGTGGGACGAGCTTGCGAGTCCCACCTTTCCGGTTGTGAATGTCTTCATGCGACCAAGTGCCAACGGTGGGACTCGCTTCGCTCGGCCCGCCCTACGCTTCTTCAAACTTCCGACTTCAAACTTCAAACTTCCTTCAAACTTCCAACTCTCGCATCGCCGCTGTGACATACGCAAAGGCCTCGCGGGCCGCGGCGTCGGGCTCATCGATATACGGATAAAGCTCGACCGTGATCCAGCCGTCGTAGCCTGTCCGGGCGATCGCCGCCAGCGTGGCGTCAAAGTCGATCGCCCCGCGGCCCGGCACCAGGTGCTGGTGGACGCGCGTGGCGGCGATATCCTCGAAATGGTAGTGCCGCGTGTACGGGGCCATTCGCTCGACCCAGTCTTGTGGATCTTCGCCGACGCAAAAAGCGTGGCCGATGTCGAAGTTCAGCCCGACCCACGTCGAAGCAATCCGTTCGTGGAATCGCAAAAATTGGTCGAAGCGCTCAATCATCAGGCCTGGCTCGGGCTCGATCAGCAGGCCGACTTCGAGCCGCTCGGCCAGCTCGACGCACGGCATCAGCTCGTCATAAAACACTCGGGCGGCGGCGTCCCAGCTTTGCCCAGGCTCGAGCGGCCCGCCCGGCTCGGTCTGCACGTGGCGGGCGCCGATCTCTTTGGCCAGCGCCAAGGCACGTTTGGTGTGCTCGCGGCGAATGGCTCGGTAGTGCCGATCGGGTTCGATCCACGATGGATGCCAATAGGGCTGCCGCGGGTCGTTGACCGCGTTCATCATAAAGCCATTGACGTTCGACACCGCCAGGCCGTGCTTCTCCAGTGCGTCACGCAGCGACTTTCGCCGTTCGGGCAGCAGACCCACCGGCCAGGCGTGCGGCACATCAGCCAGGATTTCGATTCCCCGATAGCCGATCTCGGCCACGCGGCGAATGGTCTCTTCGACCGAATAGTGCAGGTAAGCGTTGGAGCTGAAAGCAAGCTGCATGAATGATGCTGTTCCGTGGTACAAGGAAAATCACTTTTTCAGGATCGATTATACTTCACGCGGGCATAAATGCGGCAATGTGGAGCATATACTCGGGGCGGAGCGGGTTAGCGTCAAGGGAGGCCACGATGCCGAGTGAACGCGAGAAAATGCTGGCCGGCGAGCTGTACGACCCGCTCTGCCCGGAGCTGGTGCGGCTTCGCCTGCGGGCCAGAGAACTGTGCCAGGCGTTGAACGCGGGCCGCGAATCCGACGAGGCGCTGCGCCGGAGCATCTTGCGCGAGCTGTTCGGCACGGGCGGCGAGACGGCCTGGATTCAGCCGCCGTTCTACTGCGACTACGGGCAAAACCTCCAATTGGGCGAGCGGGTGTTCTTCAACTTCAACTGCGTGGTGCTCGACGTCTGCCCGGTGGCGATTGGCGATTTCACGATGTTTGGCCCGGCCGTGCAGATTTATGCGGCGACGCATCCCTTCGACGCCGAGCTGCGGCGCACGCGCGAGTCGGGCAAGCCGGTGCGAATCGGCGCCGACGTCTGGGTGGGCGGCGGGGCGATCATCTGCCCCGGCGTGACGATCGGCTCCCGGTCGGTGATCGGGGCCGGAAGCGTCGTGACCCGCGATATCGGCGAGTCGGTGTTTGCGGCCGGGAATCCCTGCCGCGTCATCCGGGCAATCGAGTGAGGAACGCCTTGCAAACGGCCCGGCTTGTTCTACAATCGCAGCTTATCCTGCGATTCGCATCGGGTTAGTTCGAGCAAGTATGTCCGCCACCGTCATTGTCGCATATCTGGCCCTGTTCGCGTCGGTGGGGGCGGTGTTTTTGTTCGCCAACTTGCTGGTGGGCAAGTTCCTGCGGCCCGTCGAGCCGAATGCAGAAAAGCTGTCGGTCTATGAGTGCGGCGAGCCGACCATCGGGTCGAGCTTTGTACAGTTCGACCTGCGGTTCTACGTGATCGCGCTGCTGTTCATCATTTTCGACGTCGAGGTGGCGTTTTTCTTTCCCTGGGCCACGGTGTTCGGCAAGGCCACGCACCTGATGGATCCGCGGCCGGTGACCATCACGCAAAGAGACGCCGATGGCGCACGCCAGACGGTGCTGGTCGATAAAGTCGCCGGCGGAAAGCTTTCGGCCCCCACCGCCCAGATTTATCGCGACTTGGGCGTTCCGAATCCAAGGCCCGAAGGAGTCGGCGGCACAGACCAAGCCATCGAAGACTCGGCCCGGCGGTTGGCGGGGGCCTCAATTCTGGATATTTTGGTCTTTTTCGGCGTGCTGCTGGTCGGCTTTGCCTATGTCTGGCGGCGCGGCGATCTCGACTGGGTGCGCGCGGTCGGGCAGCAGCGGGCCTTGCGCCCCGCCCGGCCGCTGGCCGGCCCGCTGGAAGAAGACGAACCCGTGTTGGCGGCGTAAAAAGTACGAATCTGATGAGCGGCCAGGCATTTCTCGACCGGTTAAAAAAGAAGTTCGGCGACCGAATCACCGGCGCCAATCTGGAAGCGCTCGATCCCTGGATCGAGGTCTCGCCCGACGGGCTGATCGATGTTTGCACGTACCTGCGCGACGAGCCGGACCTGCGGTTCAACTTTCTCAACTGCATCAGCGCGGTCGATTACTTCGAGGCCGATCCGAAAAAAGCCGCCAAAACCGGCTGGGAGCCGCACCTGGAGGTGGTCTATCACCTGTGGAGCGTGCCGAACCGCGTCAGCCTGGTGCTCAAGGTGATGCTGCCCCGCTGGAAGGACGGCGTCGAAGGCGAGCTGCCCGAAGTGCCCACCGTCAGCGGAGTCTGGAGCACCGCCGACTGGCACGAACGCGAAGTCTACGATCTGTCCGGCGTCTGGTTCACCGGGCATCCCAACCTGCGGCGCATTCTCTGCCCGGAAGACTGGGTGGGGCATCCCTTGCGCAAAGATTATGAAATGCCGTTGGAATACCACGGCATTCGGGGAAGATAATTCATGGCCACTCACGTCGATGATCCGCGCATCATCGAGTTCGACGTCCGCACCGACGAGATGCTGGTGAACATGGGGCCGCAGCACCCCAGCACGCACGGCGTGTTGCGGCTGGTGCTGCGGACCGACGGCGAGATCGTGTCGGAGGTCACGCCGCACATTGGCTATCTGCACCGCTGCGCCGAAAAGATCGGCGAGAACCTCACGCCGCGGCAGTGGATTCCCTACACCGACCGCATGGACTACCTGGCGGCGATGAACATGAATCTCGGCTGGGCGCTGACCGTCGAAAAGCTGCTCAAGTACGAGCTGCCGGAAAAGGCCCGGCACCTGCGGGTGATCATCGCCGAAATGGGCCGCATCGCCAGCCACCTGGTGGGCATGGGGGCCTACGGGCTCGACCTGGGCACCTTCAGCCCGTTCCTCTACGCCTTCCGCGAGCGGGAGAAAATTCTCGACCTGTTCGAGCTGGCCTGCGGAGCGCGGTTGACCTACAGCTATCTGACGGTGGGGGGCGCGACGCACGATTTGCCGCCCGGCTGGCTCAAGCAGTGCTCGGCATTTCTCGACCAGCTTCTGCCGGTGATCGACGAATGTCACACGCTGCTGACTAGCAACACCATCTTTGTGCGGCGGACGGCGAATATCGGCGTGATGTCGGCCGAAATGGCCATCGACTACGGCTGCACCGGCCCCGTGCTGCGCGGCAGCGGCGTCGATCAAGACCTGCGGCGCGATGGCGAGACGTGCTACACCGAGATGTACGATGGCTACGCTTTCGAGGTGATCGTGCAAAAGGACGGGCATTATCCGCGCGATCATGCCTATCCGCCCGTGCCGCAGTCGGCCGTGCTGGGCGATAGTTGGCACCGGTTCTATGTGCGGATGCTCGAAGTCATTCAATCGATCGACCTGGTGCGCCAGGCCATCGACCGCTACAGCAGCTCGAAAGGTTCGTTCGGCGAGCCGGTGAAGCTGACCGAAAAACTGCCCAAGGGCGAGACTTATCTGGAAACCGAGGCCCCTCGCGGGCAGATGGGTTTTTATATCGTCAGCGACGGCACGTCGATTCCCTGGCGGGTGCGGGCCCGCAGCAGTTGTTTCTCGAACCTCTCGGTGACGCACGAGCTTTGCCGCGGCTGCCTGCTGGCCGACGTGCCGGCCATCGTCGGCTCGTTGGACATCGTGATGGGCGAGATCGACCGCTAACCAATCAGTTCGAGTCGGATTGCTGCGCGTTCTCACTGGCTTCGTATAGCGCCAGTTCTTCGTGCAGCCGAGCAATCATTTTCCGAATGCCAGCCTTTGTAAAGCCCTTAGACCCGATCGGATGCGTCTGCTGCAAATCTCTAAGGCGCTCTTCCAGGGCGCCAATCTCTTCCTGCGCTTTCTGATATTCGATAGGATTGCCGATCATAATTCGACCTCCACAAGTCCCTTGCGCCGCCCGTCGACCTCCCGCGTGCGGCTGAAAAACTCGACCCACGCATGCCAATCGGCTTCATCTTCCGCAGCGAAGATCTCCTCGGGACGGCGCGTCAACAACATTTCCTCAAGCTCCAAAGCTGGCTCGACGCCCTTTTGTATTTGCGATTCGAAATCAGTGGGAAGGAGAACGACGGCGTCGATATCGTTCGGCTCATGTTTGGCGGTCACAAAACTTCCGTCAACCAACATACGTCTTGCTCGGACGTGTCTCGCTAATTCAAGCCAGCGCCGCAGTCGAAGCGCAAGGCGTCTGCGCCGCGAACTCGATGCCCCAAAACGAAATAGTATTTCGCCCTCGGGTGCCGCGTATAAGCCCGTTGGCAGATAACCATCGGCGCGGAAGGCCGGAATCGACGCCTCTCGTGACTCCATATGAATTCCTTTGCCCGTTGCACCGGCGCATCCTTACACTCCGCCCCTCTCGCCGAGCCGAGCTTCGGCGATCGGCTCCGCGCCTCAAGGCCCGTTCTTGGGCGGGGCGAACTTGAGCTTCTCGATCAGCTTCACAATATGGCCGTCGGGCGTGACTTGCCCGGAGATGGCCGTGATCGCGTGCACCACCTCGCGATAGTGCAGGTTATAGTCGGCGTCGATCTCCGCCTCGGCCTCGCTGCGCAGGCCGGGGCCTTCGTCGGTGCCGACCATCTGCATGATCGCCTCGTTCAGGTCTTTGAACGAGCTGAGGCTGCGCTCGCCCATCTGAATGCCGCTGAGCTCCCCCTGATTATTGGCGGTCAGGCGAATGCGGATGGGCGGCAGCGGCGGCACATCCGACGAGGGGCCGGGCGCCGCCAGCGGCATCTTGATGTTGAAGTCGCCCTCCTGCGTGACGATCTTGAAGCTCATCACGAAGAAGGTCAGCAGTTGAAACACGATGTCGATCATCGGCGTCATCTGCATTTCGACTTTGTCGTTGCCCGCCGCGGCGGACTTGCGGATTTTCATGGCGGACTCACGGTCCTCGCTCTTGTTTAACGCGGAGCGCGAATTTTTCGAAGCCGCGTTGCTGGCACTGCTTGATCAGCTCTTGCACCAGGCCGGTGCGGGTGCGAGCGTCGGCGCGGATGATCACCGCGGCGTCGCTCACGCTCTTGCCTTGCCGCTCGATCACGTTCCGCTCGGTCTGCAGACGCGAACCCATCTGGTCGACCGGCACTTCGTCGCCGCCGAAGAGCACTTTGCCCTCTTCGCTGAGCTGCAGCGTCAGCGGCGACTCGAGCGGCGCGTCGGGCGGCTTGGCCAGCTCGCTCGAAGGCAGCTTGATCCGCTGGTCTTGATCGCCATCGGCAAAGTTGATCAGCACCATGAAGAAGGCGATCAACTGGAACGTCATGTCGATCATCGGCGTCATGTCGGCCTCGGCCGACACGGCATATTCTTTGCGTTTGGCGGGCATGTGAAGGAAACCTGCTTACCCCTTTTTGCCCATTGTCGAGAAGCGGCTCATCAATCCCTCGCTGACGATGCCCACCTCCAGAGTGAGCCGGGCCATCTGGTTGCGCATGATGCCAAAGATGGCAATCGCGGGGATGGCCAGCCACAGGCCCACCAGCGTGGTGATCAAGGCGGTCGAAATACCACCGGCCAGTTCCGAGGGCTTCGGCTGAGTGGGCGTGTTGGCGATCACCTGGAACGACGTCACCATGCCGTCGACCGTGCCCAGCAGGCCGACCATCGGGCTGATCGTGCCGATCAAGGCGATGTAGCCGAGGCGATGTTCCAGCTTCATGGTCTCTTCTTCGCCGACCTCTTGCATGGCCTCGATGGCCTGCGGATAGCCCTGCGAGAGCTTGCCCAGGCCGGCCGAGAGCACGTGGCCCAGGAACGAGTCGTCGCTCTTGGCCAGGTCGTAGGCCTCTTGATATCGCTTTTCGTTCAGATGGGCCTCAAAGGCCTCGATCAGCTCGGGCGGCACAATCGACGAGCGCCGCAGCGTGAGCACGTTCATGACGATGAGGGCCACGAACACGAACGATAGCACGAGAAACGCGATCGTGTATTTCCAGCCCAGCGAGCGGAAGAAAAACTGCAGTTGGCTTTCGGTAGGCTTGGTCGAGTCGGCGGCGTCGCCGGCCGGGGCGGCCTCTTTGGCGTCGCCGTCTTCGTCTTGGGCCTGGGCGACCGAGGCACCCGAGAACGTTAGCACTCCGAAGTCGAACAGCGCCAACAGCGCTACTCCGCACACGGCCACGGCCGTCCAGCCGCGGCAGGCCCGAAAAATCGCAGAACGCATGGTCGCCTCCGAAAAGAGATGTCTCTGTGCCAGTTTAATTTCTTCGCGCGGCATCGCCAAGGCCGCCGATGGGAGGATGGCCTTCCAGGCCGTCGCCTTTTTCTGGACGGCCTAGGAAGGCCATCCTCCGGTCTCGTTTACAACTTCGCCCAGGGGCTGTTCGGGTATCGTTCCTTCAGCAATTGGGCCGCCTGCGTGGCGCGGTCGAGCTTGCCGAGCTGCTGATGCAACGTCGCCAGGTTCCAGAGCGCTTCGGCGTGGGCCTGCGGATCGGTAAAGTACAACTGGTCGACGTGCAAATACGCCAATAGCGCGGGGATCGCCTGGTCGAGCTTGCGCAGGCAATTTCCCTTGACCACGTAGGCCCGGGCGTGCAGATCGATTTCCTTTTCGGGGTTTTGCAGTTTGCCGATGACCTCATCGGCCATCTTGAGACCCTCTTCGGGCTTACCGGTCTCGCCCAGGCAGGCCGCCTTGCCCAGCATGGCCGCCAGCTTTTGCGTTTCGCCGGCGGGATCGCTCGATTTTTCGGCCAGCCCCAACGCGGTCTCGAACTCCTTGAGCGCTTCGGGAAACTTTTTCTCGGCCAAACGGGCCCGGCCCACGTCGATGCCCGAGCGGATCTTGTAGCTCGGCAGCGTCGAATCGGCCAGCGTTTTATAAAACCGCACGGCGACTTCGTACTTGCCCAGGGCCGAGGCCAGGTCGCCCGCCAATTCGTTGGCCGCGTAGTAGTGGTAGCTGTTGCCGTTCTTGCTGATAAAAGCCACCAGGTCGCTGCCGGATTTCTCCAGATCGCCGCTGCCGCCCAACGCCAGTTGGGCGTTGCAATACGCCTTCAGCCAGAGGATGTCTTGCTTCACCTCGGGCTTCGTGATCGAATCGAGTTCGATCTTGTCGAGGTCTTTCAGAGCATTCTCATATGCGCCGGCGAAAACCTTGTTGCGATGCAGGTTCAACTGCGGCGGCTCTCCGGTCAGATGGATCGACTGAATGTCGTAAGTCGGAATCGAATCTTCCTTGCCGCTTTTTTCGAACTTCACCTCGTCTTTGCCGAGCGAGACGATCGTGCCGCGGATTACCTCGCCGCTGGTCTTTCTGATCTGGTCTTCGGCGAGACTCACCCCGGCCACGAAAAACAGCAGGGCCAGTGCCGGCAAAATTCGGACGCTTGTTGTGCTCATGTTCTTCATCATGTTTATCACTCGTATCAGCCCTATTGCTTCTCCGGTCTGTAGGGAACGCCCTCTGTGGCGTTCCGC
>DATFDL010000563.1:0-9791 GCA_035252155.1 Pirellulales bacterium
TGCGCTATTGCTGGTGGCTGCCCCGTATCCGTCGCTTGCTCGCGGGCAAGCGTGGATTGAAACGTTTGGGGCGAAGCGCTTGCTGCCAGCAACCGCAGTCGCTTGCTCGCGGGCAAGCGTGGATTGAAACTCGGCCGAGGAGATCCGCGTCCGCATCGCCGGCAACGTCGCTTGCTCGCGGGCAAGCGTGGATTGAAACTATTGGTGACATGCTCATTGGTCCTGGCCTTCCGGTCGCTTGCTCGCGGGCAAGCGTGGATTGAAACCCGATTGGGCTTGGGCCGAAAAGAAAGGTCTGGCGGTCGCTTGCTCGCGGGCAAGCGTGGATTGAAACACTTCCGTGCCAATCATACTTAGGAAGTCCTGTCGTCGCTTGCTCGCGGGCAAGCGTGGATTGAAACTTCTTCCCGCCATCCCGCGCCCGCCAACCAAGCGGGTCGCTTGCTCGCGGGCAAGCGTGGATTGAAACCGACTTTATCAACCTGGCCACCTACGGCGTACCGCGGTCGCTTGCTCGCGGGCAAGCGTGGATTGAAACCATGCTTTCACTCAATACAACGCGAAGCACTGGCGTTACTTGCTCATAAGTGAGGACTGCAGCTTGACGGAATTTGGGGAGGCTTCGCAATTCTGGTTCGCTCGTCGCGATTTTCGCCGAAGGCGGAAAAATTTTGGAGCAGACTTGCCTGCCAATTTGGCAGAAGTGTCGCGAAGATGGGCGCAGGTTTGATGCGAACTGGGCAGATCACTCTATCGCCGCAGGCTTTAAGGCGGGACCAGGAGGCGGAAGAAGACGGCGACAAGGCGAAGCGGGCGACGAGGCGACGTGTTTTTGTGCGCGGGAAAGTGGTTTTCACCACGACTTTCCTCACGGCGGAGCGTGAGGTCTACTATGTGGTTTCCTTGCGCGGGAGCATGATGCCTACTAGGCGCCGCAATCGCCGATTTCCCCTGAATTCTGAATAACGCCAGATTATTCGAAGAAGTACGGCCGGGCGCATCGTTTCGGTCCCGAAAGCTGGTCCCAGCGCTTGCATTTTGCCGGCAGAGCTGGCTATACTACCGATCAACGAACTTCGATGCGTTGGGTGTTTTTCGCGTAACCAGCGCGTGCGGGCCGCCAATAACAAGCAGAGAGCACGCGAAATGCAGTAAAGGGGCGACGCCACGAAGAGGGGCCGGTTCAGACCACTGAAAGACCACCGTTTCACCGTGTGGGCAAAGGAGGAACGACTGTGCTGAGGCTCGTAACTGACCGACGGACTACGGCTTGCGACGGTTCTTCTCGCCGAGATTTTCTCAAAGTGGGGGCCCTGGGCGTCAGTGGGTTGACCCTGCCGGGCTTACTGGCCGCGCGTGCTCAAGCGGCTGCGAATGGCAACACCGTTCGCGACACGTCGGTGGTCTGGCTCTGGTTGGGCGGCGGACCCACGCACATCGAAACCTTCGATCCCAAGATGTCGGCCCCGGCCGAATATCGCAGCATCACCGGCGAGATTCCGACCAGCCTGCCTGGCGTCACATTTGGCGGCACGTTTCCGAAATTGGCCAAAATGGCCGACAAGCTCGCGGTGGTACGGTCGTTCGCTCACGACAACAGCGGGCACGGCGGCGGCACGCATTGGGTGATGACCGGCTACGATTTCCGCGCGGCCGACAACGGCGAGCCGCAGGTGCGGCCTGGGCTGGGCGCCATCGTGGCCCGCACCCGCGGGGCAAATCACCCGGTCACCGGCATGCCGACCTACGTGCGGCTGGGCGGCATCTATGGCGACGGGCCGTCGTTCTTGGGAACGCCGTATGCCCCGTTCGATCCCTACGGCGAAGCCCAGCAAAACATGACGCTGCACGTGGCTCACGACCGCCTGGCCGAACGCCGCGAGTTGCTCAAGGGACTCGATAAACTACGGCGGCAGGCCGACAGCAGCCCCATCATGGAGGGCCTGAACCAGTTCGAGCAGCAGGCGTTCAATCTGGTGCTCAACCGGGCGCCCGAAGCGTTCGACCTGAATAAAGAAGACCCGCGGCTGGTCGATCTCTACGGCCGCGATAATCAAGGTCTTGGTCAGCGGCTGTTGCAAGCCCGGCGGCTCTGCGAGGCAGGCTGCGGTTTTGTCACCATTCACTACGGCGGCTGGGACATGCACGGCGCGATCAAGCAGAGCATGGAGCAGCTCAGCCCGGCTTTGGATCATGCGGTGGCCACTTTCATCGAAGACTGCGCCCAGCGCGGCCTGAGCGAAAAGATCCTGCTGGTGATTACCGGCGAGTTTGGCCGCACGCCGCGCATCAACGGCAGCGCAGGCCGCGACCACTGGGCGCCCTTAAGCATGTTGGCCCTGGCGGGCGGCGGACTGAAAATGGGCCAGGTCATCGGCGAGTCGGCTCCCAAGCTCGACGTGCCGAAGTCGACGCCCATCACACCGCAGGATCTCACGGCCACTGTCTTCGACGTGCTTGGCATCGACCGCCACATTCAGTTTGTGAACCAGGCCGGCCGGCCGGTGTATATGATCGAAAGCGGGCAACCGATCCGCGAGTTGGCGTGAGGGGGCGAATGAGGCATCGGCAAACTTCATTGAGCCGCGGTCGGTCGTGTCGGGGCCCGGTCACGCGCCGCGAATTCTTGGCGGCCGGGGTGCTGGGCATCGGGGGCCTGACCCTCGACGAGCTTTTGCGACGCCGCGCGCTGGCCGCCGAGGCCGGGCTGGCGGTCGACCTCGATACGTCGGTCATCTTTGTCTGGATGCCCGGCGGACCGCCGCACCTGGACATGTATGACATGAAGCCCAACGCTCCGTCGGATTACCGCGGAGCATTCCGGCCGATTCGCACCAAGGTGGCGGGCCTTGATGTCTGCGAATTGATGCCGCGGCACGCCGAAGTGGCCGATAAATTTTGCATCGTCCGCTCGGTCTCGCACGCCTTTGCCGATCACGGCGGCGGGCATAAGCGGATGATGACCGGCCGCGTGCCTTTGACGCCCGTCGAAACCGTCAACGATGCGCCGGCGACCGGTTCGATCGTGGCCAAGTGCCGCGAACGCCGCGACCGCGGCATTCCCAACTATGTTTCGCTGAATCCCGGCGGCCGCACGGGCGATGTGTTCGCCCAAGGCGCCGCGTACCTGAGCCAGGCGTATTTGCCGTTCACGGTCGAAGGCGACCCGACGGCGCCCAGCTTTTCGGTGCCGAATGTGGCGCCACTCGAATCGGCCTCGGCCCGCATCGACGACCGCACCAAGTTGCTCGCCGCGTTCGATCGGCTCGAGCGGCGGATCGACGCCTCGCGAATGATGGAGTCGATGGACAAGTTCCAGCAGCGGGCGGTGAGCATGCTCACCAGCGGCCGCGCGAAGCACGCCTTCGATCTTTCGCGCGAGCCGGACGCCGTGCGCGATCGCTACGGCCGGCATTGTTGGGGGCAACGGGCGTTGCTCGCCCGGCGGCTGGTCGAAGCCGGCGTCAGCTTCGTGACCGTCATCATGGAGAATCCCTACCAGTCGGGCATCGCCCATCTCAAGCAGGGCGTCTACAACTGGGATTCGCACGCCGTGAATTGCCACATCTGGGACGACCTGCAGGCTCGACTGCCCATTTACGATCAGGCGGTGACGGCCTTGATCGAAGACGTTTATCAGCGCGGTCTGGACAAGCGCACGCTACTTCTCATCACGGGCGAATTCGGCCGCACGCCACGGCTCGAAAACTCGATCGGCACGCAGACCGGCGTCATGCAGCCCGGCCGCGATCATTGGCCGCAGGCCATGTCGCTCATCATGTCGGGCGGCGGTATGCGCACCGGCCAGGTCGTCGGTTCGACCAACTCGAAGGGCGAGCACCCGGCCGATCGGCCGTTGACGCCGAACGATCTCTGGGCGACGGTCTACCGGCACTTGGGCATCGACACCGAGATCTCGTTTCCCGATCACCGCGGCCGGCCGATGCCCATTCTTCCCGTCGGCGAGCCAATCAGCGAGCTGCTGCGCGTGTCGTGATGGCCGGGGCATCGCCAAGGCTCTGCCCCAGCCACCGCCGGTTGAAACTCACTACTCCCTCTCGACAATCATCGCGACGGCGTTGCCTCCGCCCAGGCAGAGCGAGGCCAGACCGCGGCGCAGGCCCCGCGCATGCAAGGCGTGCAGCAGCGTGACCAAGACGCGGGCGCCGCTGGCGCCGATGGGATGACCCAGGGCGATCGCCCCGCCATGAACGTTCGTCTTGGCCAGATCGAGCTTCAAGGGCCGAGCACAGGCCAGACACTGGGCCGCAAACGCCTCGTTCAACTCGATCAGGTCGATCTCGGCCAAGGTCAGCCGGGCTTTGGCGAGCACGCGCTCGATCGCCGTTACTGGGGCGATAAAGATTTCCTTCGGCTCGACGCCGCTGGTGGCCGAAGCGACGACTCGTGCTTTCAATGGGGAATGGCTCGCGCGGCCGAGTTCGTCATCGACCACCACGACAACCGCCGCTCCATCGCTCAACTGCGAGGCGTTGCCCGCCGTCACCGTCCCCTCGGCGGCAAACGCCGGCTTGAGCGTGGCAAGTTTTTCGACGGTGGTTTCGGGCCTCGGGCCTTCGTCTCGGTCGATGACCACGTCGCCCTTGCGGCCGGGCACCGTCACCGGAACGATTTCATCGCGGCATCGTCCTTCGGCGATGGCCACAGCCGCTCGGCGGTGGCTCTCGGCGGCAAAGGCGTCTTGATCGCCCCGGCAGACTCCGCGACTAACGGCGATATAGTCGGCCGCCGCGCCCATCGCGGCGTCTTCAAACGGGCACCAAAGGCCATCGTGCATCATCGAATCGAGTGCAGTCTGTGGGCCGTATTTCCAGCCTTCGCGAACGCCCACGAGCAGATGCGGCGCTCGGCTCATGTTTTCCATGCCGCCGGCCACGACGCAGCGAGCGTCGCCTGACCGAATGAGCTGGTCAGCCAACATGACGGCCTTCAGGCCCGAACCGCACATTTTATTGATCGTCAAAGCTGCGACGGTCGGCGGCAGTCCGGCCGCCAAAGCCGCCTGCCGTGCGGGCGCCTGACCGACGCCCGCCGTGAGGATTTGCCCCAGAATTACTTCGTTGACTTGTTCCGGTGCGAGTTCTGCGCGTCGCAGCGCTTCGGCGATGCAGACCGCGGCCAGTTGAGGAGCCGACACGCCGGCCAAGCCGCCCAAGAATTTTCCGATCGGCGTGCGACAACCGCTGATGATGTAGGACATGTTTTTATCCTGAAGTCGGCAGTAAGTGCGACGTCGTGCGTCGTAGGATGACCTTCCTAGGTCGTCCATCAGAATTATACATCCGCGGTGTCAGGTGCGCGCGTCACCCCATGTCGCCGAAAGCCCGGACGCCCTCATGGCCACGTTCTGTCGCCCGCGGTAAACTACGGCCATTATGGCGCAGAATGCATCCACCACCGCTCGGCCGCGCCGCCGCTGGCTGCAATTCAAGCTGCGCACGCTGCTGGTGCTTATGCTCTCGGCATGCATACCCTTGGCATGGCTGACGATGAAGCGCGAGCGGACACGCCGGCAACGCCGCGCAGTGGTCGCGATTGATAACGCGGGTGGCAATGTGTGGTACGTCGGAAAGCCGCGGACCGGCGGCTGGGGCAGGAGTTCCAACATCATTCCGTATGATTCTCAACAGCTTTCCGACAATCCACTCGACCGGCTCGTTGAAGAAGCCACGGCGGGCGACGTTGTCGCCGTAGATTTCGCGTTTCGGGGGATCTTCTACCGGCCGCCCAGCGCTGCGAAACACCGAATTAGCGTGGACGGTCAGGACATTGAGAGTAATGCTTCGGGCGAATGGATCCTGCACCGCCGGCTCGACCGGTATGGAATGGAAGTTCCGCGCGGCGCTCCGACGCATCTCGATTGGCGCGAGTTCGAGCTCCTACCTGCGCTCGAACTGCTGAACCTGGGTGACCGCTCGACCGGCGATGCCGACCTGCGCGAGATCGCCAAGCTGACGCAGTTGCGATGCCTGTTGATCGGAAACGCTTGCGATGTCACGGACGCTGGACTGGCATGTTTGAGCGCCTTGAAAAAACTGAGAGTCTTGTCGCTCAGCGGCTCCAAAATAACCGATGACGGCTTGCGGAATCTATCTGCGCTCACGCGGTTAGAGGTGCTCGAACTCGACCACGCTCCCATCCACGGCCTGGGCCTGGCACATCTCAATTCTCTCCGAAACCTCAAACTGCTCAGCTTACGATTCACGCCTCTTCGAGACGACGGCCTGGTCCATTTGAGCGGCCTGACTTCGCTCGAACGGCTCTATTTCTTCGAGACACAGCTCACCGATGCTGGGCTTGAGCATCTGAAGCCGTTGACCGGCCTTGAGGTACTTCATCTGGGCAAAACAGGCGTAACTTTCGCCGGGGCCGATGCGTTCGAGCGAGGTTTGCCCCGCAGCCCCATCATTCGCTAAGCGTCCAAGAAACCGGCCCGAGCGGCGAATTACGCCTGGTATAATACCGACATAGGAACCCAGCACATGAGCGACGACTTTCGCATCAATACGAGCAGTTCTCGCGGCCCCGCGTCGATGCGGCTCGGTCCGTCGCCCTTGCGCGATTTCTTGCGATACGTTGGACCGGTGGTAGCGATCGTCGGCTTGGGATTCACGGTCGTCGGCGTCGGCGACTTTTTCATGGCGTTCGGCAGCTTTCAACCACCTCGGTATTTTTGGTGTGCGTTTCTTGGAATGCCGCTGCTAGCCATCGGTGGGTGGATTTGCCAGTTGGCGTATCTCGGGCCGATGGCCAGATATGTGGCCGAGGAGACGGCGCCGGTCAACAAAGACGTCATCAATTATCTTGCCCGCGGCACCGAGCCCGCCGTGCGAGCAGTCGCCAGCGCCATTAAAGAAGAGTGGTCCGGTTCGTCGGGCAACGCGAAAAAGAGTTGCCCTCAATGCGGCGAACGCAACGACGCCGGCGCCCGCTTTTGCGCCCACTGCGGCTCGGACCTGGCGGCGACGGCCACGTGCGCTCACTGCGGCGCCAAGAATCCCGCCTCGGCAAGTTTCTGCGATCAATGCGGGCATGCCCTCGCGGCCGGGTGACGCCGGTACGATTCAGTACCACTGATACGCGTGATCGTGAAATCGCGACAACGCCTCCCCGCGCAGCGCGCGGTCTTGGTACTCAGCCCACCGGGAACGCTCGGCGCGAAACCGGTTGGCCACCACTTCGTCGGCGAGTTGAAAGGCAGTCCATCCCCGCTCTCGGCGGCGCTGGGCGGCCAGTTGGGCCTCGTCGTCGCGCTGGGCCAACATCGCGCGGATGCCTTCGCGAATGATTGTGTCGTCGCAATCGAGCAGCGGCGTCAGCAGCAGGACGCCCTCGGCACTGATCGGGTGCACGCTGATTTGCACGCTCGGGGCCGGGTCACCCGCCAGAATCCGGCGGACGTTGTAGAACGTCACGATCGCGTCGACGGGCGTCAATGCAAAGAGGTAAACCACCAGCGCCAGCGCGACAAGCTGGCGCCGAATCAGCCATCCAAAGCTGCGGGCGTGGCCAATTTTCCAGAGTACCAGGATGAAGCCGAGCACCACCGCCGACATGCCGTAGAGCCCGACCATCCGCATCGGACTCATGCCGTTGAAGTCGATATAGATCGCCATGCGGTGGTAGACCGCGGCGGCCAGCACGAAATTCTCGGCAGACCAAATCCAGCCGAGCGTTCGCAGCCGCGATAGCCGCGGAACTCGCAGCACGCTGCCGCGGAAGACCAACGACATGACCGCCGTCGCCAGAGCCAGAGCGAACGTCAGCCAGGCGGCGCCTTCGTGCGCGTAGCCTGAATAATAAAAGCCTGGGGGGAATTTGCGAAACCAGAGCGTGCGAAACTCAAAGACCAGATAGACCGCGAACAACGCGATGACAGTCGCCAGCGTGTTCCGGAAGGCCGGGTAAAACCGCGATGGCTCCGATGGCGCGGCCCGCTCGCACGCGTCGGATGCTTCGGCCGCAGGCACCCCACCGCTTGCCTGCCGCAGCAGCCCGGTGGCGATCCAGGCCGACGCGGCCCAAAAGGCGATCTCAGCGAGCGAAAGCCTTAGTAGCCACTCGCGGATGCGTGTGGCCCATAACTCCGCGAACTCCGAAACGGAAGCCAAGAGATCGGGATTGGCCAGAATGAATAATGCGCCGAACACGATCAGGGCCGTCAATGGCATCGCCAGGTTGAGCCAGGAGACGCGCATCGCCGACGAAGCGGCCGCGGATCGTCCGTACTGATTCAAGCGGCGGTAGCCGGCCGAAATCGCCAGCGACGCGAAGACGGCTGCTTCGGCCACGTACGGCGCCTGCCCCGAAAGGCCCATGACAAACGCCGCCAGCAAGCCGAATCCGCAGGCCACAAGCAGATTTGATCCACACCACAAGCTCTTCGCTGCCAGCAGAGCCAACAACGCTCCGACCAGCCATGTCGCCCGGCCAAGCCGCGGCCGAAAGGCGCCGAACGCGATCACCAGGGGCGAGGCCAGAAAGAGCGCGGCGTAACCGGCAAAACCCCGCCCACGATAGATCGTCAGATCGGACAAGACGACGATTACCGCCACGGCTAGCAGTTCTCTCGCCCGGACGGGCACCGGGTCCACGCGCGGTTCGGCGGCTTGGCGAGCCGATGGACTCCGCAAGGGGTCGGCGGTGATTGCGAACGGGCTTTCTGACGGGCGGCTCATTGCGGCAATCTCAGCGGTGCCAAGGCACTACAAGCATTATACGGGTGAGGCCCGCGTTGGGGTCACGGTTGGCGCAGTCGTAGAACAGAATTCATTCCGTTTCCTGAAACTTTACAGAGGTGGCTGGGGCAGAAGCCGGCCGCGTTAGGGATTGAGTTACGAAACGGCGTTACCGGCCGGCGATGCCCCGGTGAGATTTGTTGCCCTCCGGGGCATCGCCACGAACGGAGTTTATCGGCAAATCGACCTCGATCGCGCGGCTCTGCCCCAGCCACCGAATGATGGTGACTTGCCGGCGCTGGTTCAACTCGCCAACGTGATCTTGCAAATCAGTCCAGGGTTCCAGGACGCTCTCTTGATAAACATTGGCCGCGGCGGTGTAGGCCGACTGCAGATCGCTGGTGAAACTCATGCGGCGAACAACCAGCCGCGGGTCGAGCAACTCGATATGGTCGGTCACGCGGCACGCAGCCGTTTCTCCGGTGCCGTCGCCGATGAACTCAAAACGGCGCGTGAGCCGCACCGGGCAGGCCTTTCGTGGGGCGATCAATCGCCGCTGCAACAGCCGTCGCACAAGCCCGCGGCACCAACGGCCGAGCGAAATCATGCCAAGATGAAACAACGCCTGTTTCAGCGGCGTCGCCGTCTCGTGTCGGGTCCATCGCAATGGGCTGACGACGGTCAAAGTCGCCCCTGTGGACGAATTGCCCGCATCGTCGTCGCCGCGCGCGGGTTGCTCGCAATGCCAAGTGATCTCGCGCTCTCGATCATGGTCTTGCGAGACGGCCTGGCGGCCATCGGCAGTTTCGACGATCAGTCCCGTGTCGGTGTGTGGTGGCAGGCAGGCGCAGCAGTGTTTAAAGATCCCACCCCGCGCGGCCGAAACGACGGTCGAGGCCTCGGCGGTGCGATGCACCAAGATGCCCGCGTGCGGCAGGTAAAAAAAACCGTGCGAGCCGGGCAGGTTCATCGTGGCTGCACGGTTACTGTCGCCCCGGCCCTCGTGGCCGGCTGTTTGGCCCCGGCCCTTGTGCCCGCGGGTTTGGTAGTCCCGGCCCTCGTGGCCGGCTTTTTGGGTGTTGTGGCCGGCCA
>DATFDL010000564.1:0-8913 GCA_035252155.1 Pirellulales bacterium
GCGGCGCTCGATGCCTTGGCCGCCGCTGGGCGGGGCGATTATCTGTCGATCAAACTGCCGGCATTGCAGAACAGTCGGTTGCTTCTCGGCGAAGTGCTCGACCGCGCTCGACAGCTTGGCGTGCGGATTCATTTCGACTCGCTGGCGCCAGAGACGGCCGATGCCATGTGGTCGGCTGTGGCCGAGGCGGCCGGCGGCGGCGTTGAGCTGAGTTGCTCGCTCCCCGGCCGCTGGCGCAGAAGCCTCGACGACGCCGAAACGGCGATCGGCCTGGGCGTCATTCCGCGCGTGATCAAAGGGCAATGGGCGGATGCGGCGGAACCCGATCTCGACCCTCGACAAGGGTTCTTGGGCGTAATCGACCGGCTCGCCGGGCGTGCGCCGCGGGTGGCGGTGGCCAGCCACGACGCGCCGCTTGCCCGGCAGGCGATCCAGCGGCTGCGCGCGGCCGGCAGCGACTGCGAGTTGGAGCTGCTCTACGGCTTGCCCCAGCGGGCCTCGTTGGCGTTGGCCGCGGCCGAGCGCGTGACGGTGCGATTCTACGTCCCCTACGGGCGAGCTTATCTTCCCTACTGTTTGGGCCAGATCCGACGGCGGCCTTGGCTGCTCTGGTGGCTGGTGCGCGATTCGCTGGCGATACGCGGGGCGTGATTTTTCGGTCGACGGCGCGTATACTAGTTGGCCGCCACGAAACTCGACCTCTGATCGGTTTTGACATTCGAAAACGGCAATGGCGGGAACCGGCATGTGGCACAGCCGCCCTCGGCTGTGCATCGCCGACGCCAGTCGGCGTCGCCGAACCAGCCGAGGGCGGCTGGTCCACATGCCTGTTTCGATTGTCAAAACCGATTAGGGAACGCCCTCAATCTGCTTATGCCCAAATACATCATCGAACGTGAAATCCCCGGGGCCGGCAAACTGACGCCCGATGAGCTGCGCGGCATTTCGCTGGCCTCGTGCGGCGTGCTCCGCAAGCTCGGCCCGCAGATCCAGTGGGTCGAAAGTTACGTGACGGCGGACAAGGTCTATTGTGTCTACCTGTCGCCCAGCCGAGAGTTGATCGAAGAGCACGCCCGGCAGGGCGGCTTCCCGGCCAACAAAATCTCGGAAGTGATGACGGTCATCGACCCCACCACGGCTGAAGGCTGAGTCGGCGCCGTAGAACGGAATTCATTCCGTTCCCTCTTAAAAACGGAATAAATTCCGTTCTACGAGGGCGCCGCCAACTCATCCTGCCATTCTTTCAACAGCGCCAACGCCGCCAGCGGCGAGAGCGTGTTGACATCGGTCTGGCGGATTTTATCGAGCAGCGGATTCTCCGGCGCGGCAAACAGCGTGAGCTGCAAATCGTCCGTCACGCGCATCCGCTTGCGGGCCAGCTTGGGCCGGCCTTGCTCATCGAGATGTTCTTGCTCCAGCCGGGCCAGAATCTGCTTGGCGCGTTCAAGCACTTCGCGCGGCACGCCCGCCAGCCGGGCCACGTGAATTCCATAGCTTTTGTCCGCCGCCCCCTCGACAATCTTGTGCAGAAAGACGACTTCCTCTTGCCACTCGCGCACCGCCACGTTCAGGTTCTTCACCTTCGCCAGCGATCCGGCCAAGTCGGTCAGCTCGTGGTAGTGCGTGGCAAACAGCGTGCGGCAGCCGACGCGATCGTGCAGATATTCGACGATGGCCCAGGCCAGCGATACGCCGTCGTAGGTGCTCGTGCCCCGACCGATTTCGTCCAGAATCACCAGGCTCCGTTCGGTGGCGGTGTTCAAGATCCGCGCCGTCTCAGTCATCTCGACCATGAACGTGCTTTGGCCGCGGGCCAGCTCGTCGCTGGCGCCGACTCGGGCAAAGATGCGGTCGGCCACACCCAGCATCGCCTCGCGGGCTGGCACAAAGCTGCCCATCTGCGCCATCAACGTCATCAGCGCCACCTGGCGGATGTAGGTGCTCTTGCCCGCCATGTTCGGCCCGGTGATCAGCAACATCGTGCCTTCATCGGGACCAGCGGTCACATCGTTGGGCACAAACGTGCCTTCGGGCAAGCGCACATCGAGCACGGGATGTCGGCCATCGACGACTTTCAGCAGCGGCTCTTCGACCACCGTCGGGCGGCAATAGCCGCGATCGCGGGCCAATTCGGCCAGGGCCGACAAGACATCGATTTGCGCCAGCGCTCCGGCCGTAGATCGCAGCCGCCGCGCGCCAGCGGCCACCAGATAGCGCAGTTCCAAGAACAACTCGTGCTCCAGCTCTTTCGCCTTTTCATCGGCGGCGAGCACCTTCTCTTCATATTCCTTCAGCTCCGGCGTGATGTACCGCTCGGCGTTTTTGATGGTCTGCTTGCGAATGTAGCCGGCGGGCACCTTGTCGCGGTGCGTGTGCGTGATCTCCAGGTAATAGCCAAAAACCTGGTTGAAACCGACCTTGAGGTTGGCGATGCCCGTCCGCTGGATTTCTTCGGCCTGATACCGGGCGATCCATTGCTTGCCGCCGGCGGCCAGCTCACGCAGATTGTCGAGCTCCGCGCTAAAGCCAGGTCGAATCAGGCCGCCCTCGGTGCTCACCAGCGGGCAGTCATCCACCAATGCGGCGTCGAGCTTGCCGCGAATCTCCGGGCAAAGATCGAGCTCGCCCTCTAGCCGCGTCAAAAGCGTCGCCTGCCGCGCCGTGAGCTTGGCCTTGAGCGTCGGAAGCGTGCGCAGCGTGCGGGCCAAGCAGCCGAGATCGCGCGGGCTGGCCCGGCCGGTGGTCACACGGGCCAACAATCGTTCGACATCGTAAATGCCCTGAAGCTGCCCGCGTAGCTCGTCGGCCAGCTTGATGTGGGCCAGCAATTCGGCGACCGCGTCGAGACGTTCGCTGATCGCCGCGACCGAGGTCAACGGGTTGGCAATCCAATCGCCCAACAACCGGGCGCCCATCGCGGTGACGGTGCGATCGAGCACTTCGACCAGCGAGCCTTCGCGCCGGCCCTCGCGCAGCGTGCGCGTGATCTCCAGGCTGCGGCGGGTCGCCTCGTCGATTTCCAAAGCCTGCCCCAGCCGATAGGGCGTCAGCCGATCGATATGCCCCAGCGACGACTTTTGAGTTTCCGTCAGATAATCGAGAATCGCTCCCGCCGCGCGGACGGCGGCGACATCGTGGCCGTCGAAGCCGAACCCTTCGAGCGTCTGCGTGCCAAAGTGCCTGGCCAGCGCTTGCTGCGCCGCCGTGTGGCCGAAGGCCCAGGCCGGCCGCCGCGTGATCACCGACCGCTCATCGCCACGGGCCGCCGGCGGCTCGGCCTCGTCGGCCAGTAGCAACTCGACCGGAGCGATGCGGGCCAGTTCGTCAGAGAGCCGCGTCTCGGGCAGTTGCGCCGCCAAAAAACGCCCGGTCGATAGGTCGATCCAGGCCAGTCCCACCGGCTCGCCGGGCACGAGCGCCGCCAGGTAGTTGCTCTCGTGCGGATCGAGCAGGGCGTCGTCGGTCACGGTACCGGGCGAGACGACGCGGGTCACCTCGCGCTTGACCAGCCCCTTGGCCAGCCGCGGGTCTTCGACCTGTTCGCAGATGGCGGCCCGCAGCCCGGCCGCGATCAGCTTGCCCAGATAGCTTTCGAGCTGATGGTGAGGAAAGCCCGCCATCGGCACCGGGTTTTCGCCTTTATCGCGGCTGGTCAGAGCCAGTCCCAGCACGCGGGCGGCCAACTTCGCGTCATCGTGAAACAACTCATAAAAATCGCCCATCCGGAACAGCAGGACGCACTCGGGGCAGGCCGCCTTGGCGTCGAGATACTGCTGCATCATCGGCGTCACGCCGCGCGCGCCGCTGCTCAGGCGACTCGGCGCTTCGGAAGAAACTTTGTCGGAAGCGATGGCCATGCTGAGGGAGCTGCTGAGGACGATCGTGGCGGCCCATGCTATCAAATCGAGTGAGGAGCGAACAAGCGCGCAGACGATCGGGCGGAGCAGCCGCGCCGGTAGGTCAACAGGCGGCCGCGCTTACCAAGTTTTTGTCTAGGCGCTTTGACGTAAACCAGAACACCGCAAGCGTTTAACCACTCAAAAACACGTTAATTTCTGGCGGGGGGGTAATAACCAGAGTGAGGGGTTTTCCTAGGTCTCCGTGGTCACGCCCCGAAGCCGCCTAAACATTGCTCGAGCCGTCAAGGTCGCTCAAGGCGCGGGCAAATGGCTGTGCGCGCATTCCCGCCCAACGGGAAACTCCTTGTAGTGTACATAAATTCATATATCCTTGTCAAGCGGGCGCTGGCTTCTTTGGTCAGAACATCGCCTCGGTCGGCCTGTGTCGCCGATTCCAATACGGGTCAAAACCCGCCCACGGGTTCATGGCCCGCGGGCGTGCTCAGGGCGCGGAGCACCTGGGAATTCACCGAGTCAGAGATAAACCTGACGCTGCCATCGACCATGGCGGCGTTGGCGCCGGTCGGATGATTGCTCGACATCTCGCGACCGCCGGCGCCGTTCACCGCGAACGTCATCTGGCCGGCGTTCAGATCGCGCGGCTCCATCCAGTTGATTCCCGCATTCACGCTTTCGACCACCAGCAGCGTGTTCGACATGCCGTCGGTGATCGAACGCTGGCTGATCGACTTGTCGGCGTCGAACATCGTGCCCGGCCCGGTGATGACCACGTAGTCGGTGGTGCTGGCCGTCGCGGGATCGGACGCACAGCGGTAAACCTCCGGCATTTCGGCGGCCAACTGGCTGTTGTTCGGCCCGTCCCAAGGCTCGTCGAAGCGGTAGCGGGCGTATAAGTCGGGCCGTTCGACGAACGGCAGAATCAACACCCGCCAACTGTGCATTGGCTTGCCATTGGAGTCGGCCAGATAGGCGGGGGGATAGACGCCATAGACGTCGTGGTAGTTCTGCATCGCGATGGCGATCTGCTTCAGATTGTTGGTGCACTGTGAGCGACGGGCGGCCTCGCGGGCGCCTTGCACCGCCGGCAGCAGCAGCGCGGCCAACACTCCGCCGCACATCACCAGGCCCACCAGCCCGCCAACCAGGACCACGATGAGAACGCCCGCCGCCGAGCTGCGCTGGGCCGGCGCGCCATAGGCTGGCACGCCGTACCCCGGCGCGGCCGGGCCGGGCACCGTGACCATCGCCCCGCATTGCCGGCAGGGGCCGGTCTGGCCCGCGTACTGATCGTCGACGTTCGATTGCAACCCGCACTGCGGACACGTAAACGCAATGGCCATCGCGGTGATTCCTGCTGAGAACCGAGGGGCAAGAAACAACGTCGTTTATAAGACGGCCCCGACCCGCCGGCAAGCGTTAGTAAGCGGCAGTCCCCTGGCGCCACATAACGCGTTTTGCTTCCGACCCCATCGAGCTTGCCTCGATGGTGAAGAAGATGGTGTGCTAACCGAACATACCTGCGTTTTCCTGCGACCCCATCCAGCTTGCCTGGATGGTGAAGGAGATTTGGCCGAGGATGCACACCACCGGAATCTAATTCACCATCCAGACAAGCTGGATGGGGTCTCATTACCGGTTTTCACGGCAGTCTTTAGCTCACCATCTCGTTCACCGATCCGCGCAAGGCGGATGGGGTCCAAGAACGCGCGATATCAAATGCCGCCGTGGGACATCGCATTATTCCCCCGACTCAAGCAGCCATCGCAGCGCCGGTTCGAGTTCCTCTTGGGTGTAACTTCCCACGACGCGGCCTTGGCGATCGATCAGCACCAGCCGCGCGAACACACCGTAGCGTGCGGCGGTGACTCCCTGGGTCGTTCCTGGCCGCCAACCATCCGTTGCCCGGCGCGCCTCTTCGCCGCGCTCGCTCTCGGGAATCGGCTCTGCGGCGTCGATCATCGCGGTAAACGCCGCCGGTCCCTCGCCCCAGAGGGCCTTGCGCATCTCCGCCACTTTTGCGGCCAGTGCATCGGCGTCATTAACGGCGTGATCGTGGATGGCGATCCAATGCACCGGCTGATCTTCGAATTTCGCTGGCAGCGTGAAAAACGGCGCCTGCTCGGGGTGATTATTCAGCCCACTTCCATAGAAGTGCCAAAAGTTCAGCACCACAACTTTGCCCCGAAGTGCGCTCAGTGGCTTCAGCTCGCTCGGCGGCATTGCCGCACCGACCAATTCGGGCGCCAGCTTGCCGCGCAGCGAAGCAAACTTGGAGGGGCGGAGTGGCACGGCGCCTAGTTCGACTTTTTCCTGATCAGGGTCAATCGCGAACGTGAAGACGAGCCGTTCCGTCTCCGGCGTGGCCACGACGAGCAATTCGTATTTGCCCGGCGGGAGGCGGCCCACCACTGTGCCGCGGAGAATTCCGCCAGGCTCGTTGCTGCCCAGGGGAACGCGCACAGAACCGATGCGCAGTCCTCGATCATCTCTCCAAGCAGCCGAAAGGTACTGTGTCGGCGAGGTTCCGGCCGGCAATTGCAACTCGGCCGTGACAAGAGCAGCCGGCTCGAGCAGAAAGTCGAGCGGCTCGCCCAATTCTTCGGGCATGACGGTCCGGACCGCCATCCGCGCGCCCTGCTCGGAATACGCCACAAAAAGCAGCGGAAGATCGAGGCGGCGAAGCGTTAATTCTTTCACGAATTCATAGGTTCCATTGGGAGCAACGGCGCAAGACTCGCGTTCCCAAGCGGGCCGCGGAGCGATCGTTGCGCCAGACATATCAAGGCCGTCACTGGGTACTACCACATACGCGTCGCTTGATTTTCGCCCATCGATGTCGACCACAGTGCCCTTGGTGCGCGGCGTCAGATAGATCCGCAATTGGTTGCCGCTCCCAACGATGATCGCGGCCGGACGCATTTCCGGCTTCGAAACCTCGACATAGATCATGTCATCGGGCACCGTTCCGAAATGCGCCAATCCCTGCCCGTCGGTTAGCTGTACCTGCGGCGCCCTGCCCACCTGATCGCGGCTCGCTTGATTGAGCGAAATTTTGACCTCGGCTTCGTCAATGGGGTTGCCGCCCACGTCGAGCACAGTCGCAGTAAACGGTTTGATCTTCTCGGTCGACGGCCGAGCTTGAATGTATTGCTTGTGGGCAATTCGATCATGCACCCACGATCCCGCGGGAATGTCGTAATGCATCGCCTCGTCTGGAATCGGCTGGTCGAGGTCGAATCGCGCAACCTTATACCGGCGGTACGTTTTGCGGTGGATCTTAATCATTTCTCCCTCGGCCGCGTACCAAACTTTGCCGGCCTGCTTGATGTGCGTCGCATTCCATTGGGTAACTTGGGGAGCATCGGGCAGGCCATCGATCCTGTATTCAAACTCGATGGGCAGTAAACCATGCTCGCGCGAAAGCCGCAGCTTGTACTTCGTGCTCAACGGGCCGACGGTCGTCGCCCATCGCAGGACCGCATCGCCATCAATAACCTCCACGCTTACTCGTTGACCTTTGAGCTGCGAGGAAATTGGCTTATTGTTCGGAAACAGGGCAAACAATGGTTCGGCATCATAACCGCCGCGCGACCCGGGCGACGGCTCATAGATCACCACGGACGGCGGATTCAGGCCGTTCCAGTTGGTCTGCGAGCTGGAGAGCGCTCGTTTACCGTTCTGCTCTGTGTATCGCTCCTCCTGCGCCGTGCGGACTTCGTTCGTCAGCGTGGTGGCCTTGCGAAACCAGCGGCCCGCCTTCGCATCGCGAGCAAACTCGACGCGCTCTTCGGTTTCCGCCGCGGCATTGTTGTCGTCGCGCTGCTCGCTGCTGACATATTCCAGGTGGAAGGTGGCGAACTTCGCCTCGTGCTTGGCAAGTACGTCGATTAGCGACGTAACGTCGACCACTTCCGGGGCCTTTGCCGTCCGAAGCGGCGGGGATTCGTCGGCCGCGAGAGGCGCGACGAATTCGATCCGCACCCACCCGGCGACCATCAGCGCCAGCAGGCAACACGCCAGCGACAGCTTTTTGCAGACCGCGTCGTCGCGGCCCGCCGGAAACAGCACACGCCGCAGCCGGGCAGCCATCGTCCGGCCGCCGGCCGCCGCGGCGAGCGAGGACCGCGCGGTGTTCGATCGACACAAGCGCATCAGCACCTTGGCATACTCGATACGGTCGTGCTCGCTCTGTTGAGCCAGCGCATCGCAGGCCCATTCGGCGGCTTCATCAAATCGCCGCGCGGCCCACCAGGCGCACGGATTGAACCAATGCAGGGCCGCCAGCAATCGAACCGCCAGAGATTTCCAGAGATCGCCGCGCCGATAATGCGCCAACTCGTGGCGGAGGATCACCAGACGTTGTTGGGCGCTCAAGCTGGTCCACAGGTTCTCCGGAACCAAAACGAAATATCCACGCGGCGCCCAGCACACCAGCGGACCGGTCGCCGCCGTGAGGCGCAATTCGATCGGCCGCTTCGATCCATCTTCGGCCGCAACTTGCCGCCATTCATCGAGCCACTGGCCAGTTATCGGCTGCGCGCCGTCCAGACTTCGCACGAAACGCCAGTAGCTTCCGATCAAAATGACAACGGCGGCCAGCACGCCCAAGAGCCAACCGGCGAGCACCGAATCGGCGAAAACCACGCGCCACCCGCGCTTGCGACCGGGCTGCGGCGGCGCAAGGTCGGTGTGCGCGGCGTTGCCGCGACTGCTTGTCTCGTCGTTTACTGCAAAAGGCAACTTGGTTTCGCGCTGCGTTCTTGCGCTCGGTAGATTTACCATTTCTACCATCGGCGCCGCGAGCGTGGTGGCCCTGCTGGAATTGTCGGCGAGATTGCCCGCTGGGGTGCTGACGGCCGCAGCGGTTGACGGGCGTTCTGCCCAGGGCAGCTCCAGCGTCGGACGTAGCAAGAGCCAACCTTGCAAAAGCACCAAGAAACACGCCCAGCGATGAACCGCCGGCGAATGGATATTCAGCAGCCGTGTCAGCGCGGCGACCACGATCATCGAAAGTGACAATGCGGCCGTGGCTCGCGTGAGCTCGGTCAACCAG
>DATFDL010000565.1:0-8136 GCA_035252155.1 Pirellulales bacterium
AAGGCGGCCTGCGACGCGTCGACGAACGAGAATCGGGTGGCGGATCGCGGTCCCAGGCATAAATGCCTGGGCTACAAAAAAGGGTGCCTCCCACAAAGTCACGGCAACGCATAGAGAACGCATGGCGAATTTACCGTAGGCCGCGTCGCCACCAGTGCGCCGCCCGAACCAGCGAGGTGCGGTTCCCGGTGAGTCACCTTGCCACGTCGGGCAATTCGATCAGGTAGGCGTTGCCGTCCGCGCCGCCGACTACGATCCGCGCGCCGTCGGGCGAGTAGACCGCGAAGTAGGCGACCATTGGCAGCTTATGCGTCCAGAGCGGCTTGCCGCTAGCCAGGTCCCAAACCATCAAATGGCCGCCGTAACCGGCTGAGAGCAGCCGAGCGCCGGTTGGATTGAACGCCACATGATAAATATGGTCGGGATGGCCGGTGAGCGTCAGCTTCACCGCGGCGGAGCTGACGTCCCAGAGGTGCACGGTTTTGTCCAAGCCGGCCGCGGCCACTATTGTGCCGTCGGGACTGAACGCCACGCTGTAGACTGGCGCGTCTTTGCCGGTGAGCCGATTCAACTCACGGCCGCCCAGCACGTCCCACAGCCGCACGGTCATGTCGGCTCCGCCCGATACCAGAAGATTGCCGACTGAGTTGAAGTCGATCGTGTACACGGAGCCTTGATGGCCGGTAAGCTGCTTGAGCTGGTTGCCGTCGGCCACGCTCCAGATGCGAATTGTCTGATCGGCGCTGGCCGAGGCGATCGTCTGACCGTCGGGGCTGAATTTTACCGAGTAGATTTGCGAACCGTGCCCGCCAAAGTTTTTCACCGGCCCAACGGCGGCGTGTTTCCAGAGCTTGATCGAATTGTTGCCACCGCCACTGGCCAGCAGTTTGCTGTCGGGCGTGTAGATCAGCGAAGTTACTGGGGCCACGCCGACGAACTCTTCGACCAGCTTGCCGTCCAGCGTGTTGAAGACGCGCAGATGGTTGTCGGCGCCGCCGCTGGCGAGCTGCTGATTGTCGGGGCTGAACGCCACCGTCTGTACCGCGGCGGGCGTCTCGGTGGTTCGCAGGAGTTTGGCATCGCCGTAGTTCCACACATAAAGCTTGCCATCGGCGCCGCCGGCGGCAAGCTGCTGATTGTCGGCGCGAATGGCCAAGGCCAGCAGCGGCCCCTGGGTGCCAGCGAATTCGCGCGCTTGCTTGAGGTTGCCGTCCCAGAGCCGCACCAGTTTGTCGTCGCCCGCGGTGCCCACCGAGCCGTCGGGCGAAATGGCTACGTCGCGCGCGGCGCCCGTGTGCGCCTGAATGGCCCGCATGGCTGAGACGCTCCAGACGCGCAGCGTCTTATCGGCGCTGGCCGAGGCGATGGTCTTGTTGTCGCCGGTGAAAGCCACGCTCGCCACGGCTGCCTGATGGCCGACGAACTGCTCCAGCGGCGGGCCGCCGGCCAGGTCCCAGAGACGAACCAATCCGTCATCGCAGGCGGTGGCGGTTTTCGAATTGTCCCCGCTGGGCGAAATGCCGCGCACCGGCTTGGGGTGCTGCAGGACGATCGGCTCGGCTTCCTTGCTGCCCGGCTGCGCCGCCAGATTCCAGACGCGGACCGCGCCGTCGGCCCCCGCGGCCATCGTTCGGTTGCCATCGCGCGTCAGTGACAGGGCGGTAATGACTTCGACCGGGCCTGCCAAGTCACGCGCGGATTTTCCATCGGCCACATTCCACAGGCGCACGGTCTTGTCGGCCCCGCCGGTGAGCAATTGCCCGCCATTGGGGTGCCAGGCCAGTGTGGTCACGCCGGGCGAATGCGCCGCGATGAGCTGCACCGCCGCGAGTTGATAGATTCTGGCCTGGTTGTCGGCGCCGCCGGCCACCAAAGTCTTGTTGTCCGGCGCGAAGCTCACTGCAGCGGCCGCGACATTCGGCGTGGGGAATGATTGCCAGAGCTTGCCCGACAGGTCCCAAACGCGCAGCACGCCGTCGGCCGCGGCGGTGGCCACTTTTTGATTGTTCGCGCTGAAAGCCAGCCCGTTGACGGCGGCCTGATGCACCGGCAGAGCTCCCGCGGACGTGCCGTCGGCCGCCTTCCACAGCTTGAGGCTTTTGTCGACGCCAGCCGAAGCGAGCAGAGAGCCATCTTGGCTGGCCGCGAGCGATGTCACCGGCGCGCCGTGCTCGATGGTCCGAACTACGGCTCCGTCGCCCGCATTCCAGACATAGAGTTTGCCGTCGGCCGCACCCGCGACGATTTGCGCGCCCTGCGCCGCGTACACGACGCCCGCTGCGGCTGCCGTAGGGCCGGCCAAAGTGCGCAGCTCCTTATTGTCGGCGGTATTCCATTGCTTCACGACTCCATCTGCGGCGGCGGAGGCCACCTGTGTGCCGTCGGGCCGAAACGCCACGCCGCGCACTTCGGCGGCGTGCCCATCGAGTTGAGCGAGCTGCTTGCCGTCGCCGGCGCTCCATAACCGCACCGTCTTATCGGCGCTGCCCGTCACCAACCGGCCACCATCCGCCGACCAGGCGACGCCGTTGACCGGCCCGGCGTGCCCTTGCAACGAGACGGTCGGCTGGCCGTTGGCCAGGTTCCAGACTCGCACCGTATTGTCGGCGGCCGCGGTGGCGACAAGCTGACCGTTAGGGCTGACGGCCACCGCCCGCAACGGCTGCGCGTGGCCTTGCAACAGCCGCGGCGCCACGAGCGGCAACTGCCAGACGCGGACGACCCCTTCGGCGTCGGCCGAGGCAAGCTGTTGATTTTGCGGCTGAAAGGCGACGGCATGAACCGCCGCCGACGAGCCGGCGACTGTCTGCTTATCCGCGCCGTCGGGAGTATTCCATAGCTTGATGAAGCCATTGCCCGTGCCCGCCGCGGTGGTGTTGTTATCGGCGGAAAGCGCGATGGAGGTGACGGGGCCAGGCGAGCCTTCGAGCGCGCGCACCGGCTTGGCGCTGGCGTCAAGAACGCGCACCGAGCCATCGGATGAGCCCGCGACGATCAATTTGCCATCGTTGGCGATAGCGGCGCCGGTCAGCTCCGCGGGTTGCTCGGCCAGCGATCGCGGGCCAGGCGGCAATTGCCATTGGCGTAGCGTGCCGTCGGCGCTGGTGGTGAAAAGCAGTTGATTATTCGGATGATACGCCAGCCCGGTCACCGTTCCGCCGGGCACGTTCAGCTCGCCCTGGGCCGCGCCGTCGGCCAGGTTCCACAGCCGCACCACACCCGAGCGATCTGCGGTGGCGAGTTGCTGATTGTCTTTGCGAACCGCCACGCGACTGAGCTCGACGGCGTGCCCTTCGAGCGTGCGCAACAGTTTGCCGTCGGCCCGCTGCCAGATTTTGGCGGTATGGTCGAGACTGGCCGAAGCGAGCAGACTGCCGTCGGGGTTGAGCGCTAGCGATTGCACGTCGGCCGCATGCCCGGCCAGCACGGCCACCGGATCGGGCACGATCATATCCCACAGCTTGACCGTGTTGTCGCGCGAGCCGGAGGCCACCAGCGTGCCGTCGCGGCTGACATCGAGCGCCAGCACCTGATGCTGATGCCCGACCAGCGCGCGCAGCTCGCGGGCCGTCGCCGCATCCCAAATCCTTAGCGACTGATCAAAACTGCCGGTGACCAGTAGCTTGCCGTTGGGCGAGAACTTCGCGCCACTGAGCGCCTCTTTGTGCCCCGCGAACACGCCGGGCTTGGAGGCAGGCGGCTGCTGGGCGGAAGCGGACAACGATAGCCCAAGAGTTAGCGTCGCGCATGCGGCAATTACCGTCCGTCGCATCTGGGCACTTCGCTTCATAGAAACCTCAATTATTTCGTGAAGTGGTTGCAGCCGTTATTCACCAACGAGCGCCAACGCTTGGTTCATGATTTCATCGGACAGGTACATTCCCGTTTGGCGCATGTGCTCAACAATTGTCCGAGCGCTTGGAATGATCCCATTTTGTTTCGCTTTAAGCACGATTCCCAGTGTTCCACGCGCCGGTACACCAATCGTCGCTGCGCAGCGGCGGGCGGCAAAATCGTCGATTACTGCCTCGGTCCCAGGGTGTGCTTGGGCCCAGGCCAGAACTGCGGACTCGCCTGCTCCAAGATCCCACGCCGAAATTAGCGACGGTATCGGCGGATCGCCGACCTTTATCAACCAGGTTGCTTGATCGATTGCAAGAACGGCCGGATCGCTCGAATCGAACGTGCGAAGCTCAGTATCAACAGATTCCGGAACCAAAACTCGATCGCCGGCGAGTTGCAATAGGTCGAAGCATGCCGCACGCGCCAAGAAAATGAGCGGCGACGCGTTGACGACTGCCGCCTCAGGCACGGCTAAGCTCCTCCCGGAGTTTATCGATTTCGACGATGAAGGAGGGGACCCGCTCACGAGCTAGCGCAAGTAAGAAATCAGTTCGGCTCAGACCGGCGATCTCAGATGCTCTTTCCTGCGAAATGATCCCGCGCGCGTACCAATGAATAGCGGCTGCGAGCTGCAGCTCACGGGCGAATTCTTCCGGCGATCGGCGCAGCGCCGTGAACGCTTCGGTGGGAATTTCGACGGCGATTGTCGGCATAATGCAGTCCCTTTTCGCGCCTGTCAGACTGAACTCGCCTGCATTTGCCGGCGAGCGTCCGCCACCCTCTGATAAACAGCCGGATCGGCGTCTCGCGCCGCCTGCCGCAGCGATTCGTACTGAGATCGAGCCTTTCTCAGATAGTCGTCGATAAGCTTTCGATTCGCCAAGTAAAACGAGAACTCAACAGATGCGGTGCATTAGTGCCGACGACACCACTACAGCGATTCTAGATCAAGGCTTACCGTGGGTCAACGAATGCGATGTCGTCCCTCATTTCTTCTTCTCGACTTTCTCCACCCTCACCGGCAATTTGTCGATTATTTGCAGCCCCTGGTTGTTGAACTGCAAGTTGGCCTGCACACGTAGCTCGTGGCTGCCGGGCGTGGCGTTGTCGTTGGCCGAAATCAGCAGCTTGCCTTGCGTCTGATTGTCGGGAATGACAAGCTGCGGAATGTTCAGCCCGCCGACCCCTCCGGGCGCCGAGACGTTGATTTGCACCTGGTTGGTGAAACCATAGAGCCGATTGATCGTCACGGGAACCTCGATCTTCTCGCCCTGCTTCAGGGCTGGCGGCGCGGTGATGGACAAGGTGATGGGCGCGGCAGCGACCTTGATCGTCACCGGCGGCGATGGCAAGCCGACGTTCACATTGCGCGGCTGCGCGGCGTTCTTGGCGTTGTTGGCCGCCGTGTCGGCGGCGCTCTTGGCTTGATTGGCGGCCTTCAGTTTGGTGTCGGCCCCGGATGCTTCTTTTTCAGCGGCGGTTTTGGCCTCCGCAGCCGCCTTCGCTTTGGCCGCCCCGTCGGCGAGCGTTTTCTCGGCGGCGGTCTTCGCTTCTGCCGCTTTTTTGGCCGTCTCTTCGGCCGAGGCAGCTTCCTTCTTGGCCGCCTCGACGGCATTGGCCAATGCTTGGTTCTGCTTGTCTTTGTCGAGCGCGGCCTGTGCTTGTTGGAGTTTCTCCTTGGCGGTCTTGAGTTGAGTATCGGCATTGCCCGACGCCGTCGTGGCGGTTTGCAGCGCCTGCGTCTGCCGCTGCCTTTCGGCTTCGGCTTGCTGCGCCATTTGCGTCGTCTGGGTTTTCTTGTCGTTGGCGGTTTTCAGCGAGGCTTGCCGCTCGGCGACGATTTTCTCAACCTCGGCACGGTGTTTTTCCGCGGCTTCGGCCGCCTCGACGTTGCGGCGATAGTTGTATTGCGTCGTGCCGAGCACGTGAAAACTGAATGCCCCCAGCGGCGCGTTGGTCTGAAGATTGAGCGCGAATTTCGACTCGCCCGGCCCCACGTTCATTTGTTGATTGACCGCCTGGATGCCCTGCGGCAGGTCAACCGGCGAAAGCGTCACGTTGCCCTTGAAGTCGCCGCGCTGTGTCATGCGAATGGGAATTTCGAGCTTGCCGGCGCGCGAGGTCTCCAACGCGCTGGTGAGTACTTCGAGCGTGAAAGGCGCCGGCTCGACGTCGCTCACCGAAAGCACCAGCTCGCCCGCCAATCGCGAGCGAGCGTTGAATTGATTTTGCTGCCCGGCCCAGACGATCGAGGCGCAGCGGGCTGGCCGCGTCAGCTCGGCCGTCGGAAGCTTGGCTTTTCCGACGATGCGAAACGGCGCGACCGTGGCCGCCGCGCTTTCCGCCGCCGTCAGCACGAGGATTGTCGAGTTGTCCTTCGGACCGATCGTGGCCGGCTGCGCTGTAACGCCGGCGGGCAGACCCTCGGCGGTCACCACGATCTCACCATCAAAACCATCGCGGCGGAAAGCAACGACCTCGATTTCGTCACTTCCGCCTTTACGCAACTGCGGCGCCCACACCAGCGACTGCTGCTGGTTGGGTTGCGAGCCGGGAAATTTGGGAAACGCCGCCAGGCGAAAGTCGGGCTGCTCCGGTCGGATGCAAAGACGATAGACGAACCGCGGATCGCCGCGCGAGCTGGAATAAAGGTCGCGGACCAGCACGCGATAAGTGCCGTCGGCCGGCGCCGTAAAATGATAGATCGGATCGTCGTGCGACGTATCGAAATCGAGATCGCGGCGGTTGCCGCTTCGCACATCGTCGGTCTGCTGCAAGTCTTTGACCTGCTCTTGACCTTGCTTGTCTACCGAAACTTGCTGGATCAACAAATAAGGATCGGCCGACTGACCCTGTCGCTGCGAGATCACTTCAATCCACCAGGCGTCGCCTTTCTTGGCGTCGAAAGTAAACCAATCTTGATCGCCCAGCGGATAAAACTGCCCGACGCACTCGCACGGCGGCAAAAGCTTTTGGGCCTTTTCGGGAGCGTTGTTCGGTTCTTGCTCGCGGACCATCGCCGCCGTGGCCAGCCCGATCACCACTGCGTTGGCCGGCCCTTGCGGCGTCGGATGACGATAAACGATCGCGTCGGTCTCCGCCTCGGCGGGTTCGATCAGCGTGCCCGCCGCCAGCCGCTGTGCCTCTTCGAGGCTGGGCAGGGCAATATTGGCCGTTACCACTTCGAGCGGCCGGCCATCGATCGTCATGCCGTCTACCGGCTTGCCGCCGGGCAGGTTGCGGCCGTAAATCTCATAAGCCTGGTTGCTGCCGGGCGGGCCGGCGGGCGGAAACACAAAATCGACGTGCGGCCCCGCTCCGACTTCCAGCCGATAAAAGTAACCGCTGCCGCCGGCATAAATGAAGTCGTGAACCTCGACGATATAGTTGCCATCCGCCGGCACGGTGTAATCGAGCAGCGTATCGCGGTGGCTGCCGTCGTGAACGTTGACGAGCTCGTTGCCCGAGGCGTCATAGAGCACAATCGCCGGATCGAACCGCGAATCGATCCGCCGCGCCTGACAGTCGATGAGCAATCGCTGACCTTTCTTTGCCGGGAACTGAAAGAAATCTTGGTCGGAGCCGTTGCCCTGACCGTTGATGATGGCGCCTAGCGGAACTTCATTGGCCTTGTCGAGTCGATTGTTCGGCTCGATTTCGTTAATTTCCGGTTTGTTATCCACGGCAAAGAACCGCGGGTTGCTCGCCCCATATTTGCCGACGGCCCGCACTTCGTACATGCCGGGCGGCACCTCGGCGGCGATCGCCACGCTGAATCGGCCGTCCGCCGGCCTTGGCTGCGCGTGAAATTCATCTGCCGGCAGCATGACTTGCGTGGCGGTGATGCCGGGATGATTGAAATAAAGCCGGTTTACACCTTCGAGATCATCGCCCGACACGGTGACTTCGAAGCTGCTGCCTTGCCGTCCGCCCGCGGGAAAGCAGGCGTTCAGCCTGGCGGTCGGAAGCTGGGCCAGGGCAGTGTGCGCGACAAGCACGAGCGGAATTAGCAGCGCGAGCGCTCTGTAGGGAACGCCCTCTGTGGCGTTCCGGCGTCGGCAACCGCGTAGGGTGGGACGAGTGAAACGAGTCCCACCTTTCGCCATCGCGCACTTTGATGTGGTTGTATTCATAGTAGTCTCCCGCTTGCGGCAGTGTACCGTTGCGTTTTCTAAGGCATGGCCGGGCAAATGAATGATGCTGGCGAGTTCGTCGCGCGATAGGGCGGGGGTCACTTCGCTCGGCCCACAATACGCGCTGCGCCAGTCGCGTCTCAGCCGGGGCATCGCCAAG
>DATFDL010000566.1:0-17705 GCA_035252155.1 Pirellulales bacterium
GTTCCGCCCATGCGTCCGAATTGGCCGCCGCGGTTCAAGGACGTACCGCCGGCAAAATGCCGTGAAGAAAAGCTGCCTCCGGGCGTGCCTCGAAAGCCCGAGACGTGGCTTCCGCCGGCGAACGCGCCGCCGCGATATCCACCCATGCCTCCCCCGCGATATCCACCCATGCCGCCGCCACGGTACCCGCCCATGCCTCCACCGCCATAGAAGCCGCCACCGTGGTTGAATCCACCGCCTCCGTGGAAACCGCCCCCGTGAAATCCGCCGCCATGGAATCCTCCCCCGCCACCATGAAAACCACCGCCACCGTGTCCACCGCCTCCGTGACCGCCTCCGCCTCCGTGACCGCCTCCGCCTCCGCCATGAGCCCATGCATTACTAGTGATCGCCACCGCACAACATAGGGCGGCCATGACGCCGCGAATCGCCCATCGCTGGAGTAACATACCCCACCTTCTCTCTCTGAAAAGCTTGTTGTCAAAAGGGTTTTCGGTCTGCCGCCTGCCTGTAGGGGCAATTGCCGTGCCCAAAGGGTCCCGCACGCGCGCTTCGCGATTCGGACCGTGAAAATGCCGGTATCTCGTCATCAGCCCGAGGTGGACGAACCTGACAAGTATCAAGATGACGGCGCCGGAGCGATCGTTGTGAACCCCCGCGGCGTCATCGGCAGCGAACGCAGGCGCACGCCCGTGGCGTCGAAGATCGCGTTGCCGATCGCCGGAGCAATGGCGATGATCGGCGTTTCGCCGGCGCCAATCGGCGGCAGGTGTTTGCGATCGACCAACACCACATCGATGGTCGGGGCGTCGCGGAAACGGGGCACCCGGTAACTCGAAAAAGCGGCGTTGCGAATCGCTCCGTCCGCGAATTCGATCTTCTCAAACAGCGCCCCGCCCAGGCCCATGACGATGGCGCCTTCGATCTGGTTTTTCAGATGGTTTGGGTTGACCACCGCTCCGCACTCGAAAGCCGCGACCGCGCGAAGCACCCGTACAGCGCCCGTTTGACGATCGGCTGCTACCTCAGCGCAAGTAGCGACGAACGATCCTTTCTCGGTGCCCACGGCAATGCCACGGCCGCGGCCCGCCTCGGGCATGGCGTGATCCCAGCCGAATGCCTCGGCGGCTGCGTCAAGCACGGCCAGCATGCGAGCATCTTTCAGGTTCTTGCCGCGAAAAGCCAACGGGTCGAGGCCGACCAGCCGGGCCAACTCGTCCAGATGCGTCTCGCGGGCAAACGTGTTGGCCGTGGCCGCCAGAGCACGATACGAGCCTTGCCTCAGTGGCGATCGCGAAGGACGGAACGCAATCCGCTGATTGGGCACTTCATACGGCATGTTGATCGCCGAACCACCGGAGTTGTAATTCACAAAATCCCAGGCGGTGAGCGTGCCGTCGTTGCGGACTCCGCTTACGACGTCGATTACTCCGGCCGGCCGAAAGTAAGCCCACGTAAACTCTTCCTCGCGCGTCCAGACCAGCTTGACCGGCCGCCCGGCCGCCTTGGCCAGTCGGGCGGCCTCGACCGCCGCTTCGCCGCTGTGCTTGCCGCCATAGCCCGAGCCGGTGTCGGGCACAATCACATGCACCCGCTCTTCCGGCATGCCGAACGCTTGGGCCAGCTCGCCCCGCACGCCAAACGGGCGTTGTGTTCCAGTCCACACGGTTAGCTTGTCGTCGGTCCACTCGGCCACGGCGGCCCGTGGCTCAAGCGGCGCGTGGGCGATGTAGGCCACAGTGTAGGTCTGCTTCAACTGCTGGTCGGCCGCCGCCAGGCCCACCTCGATCGAGCCGCTGCTTCTGCCGCCAAATCGCCCGCCACCCTCGCTGGCGTTTTTCCGTAGATCGTCGAACAAGGTGTCGCTGGCGGTTTGCGGCTTGGCGGCCCACTTTGCGTGAATGTCGTCAATCGCTTGCTCGGCGGTAAAGTCATCGCGCGCCGCTACGCCCACAAAATTGTCGTCGTGCACCGCCACCACGCCTTCGATGGCCTCGGCGTCACGCAAGTCGACTTCGGCCAAGGTTGCCTCGAAGGCGCTCGGCCGCAGCACCTTACCGTGCCACATGCCGGGCCGCTTGACATCGCTCGCGTACTTGTGCCGCCCTGTCACAAACTCGCGGCGGTCGAGTTTCGCGACCGAGGTTCCCGCCACGGTCCATTTTTCGGCCGTCGCAGTCGCCTGGTCCGCTGCAACCGATTTCAAAATCTGTTGACCTTTGGTGAGCTGGCCATAACCGACCGCCTCGTCTGAGCCAGCTCGGACGATTTTTCCCCCGTCTGCTCGCAACGATGCGCGATCGGCCTGAAAATGCTCGGCGGCCAGGTCGAGCAGCGCTTCGCGCGCCGCGGCGGCGACTCGGGCAAGCTGCCGACCCATGTCGGGCGTGGTCCGGCTGCCGAACGTCCCCATGTCGAACGGCGTGCGCTCGGTGTCGGCCATCACCATGCGGACAGAGGCGACGGGCGTGCGCAGCTCTTCGGCCACCATTTGGGCCAGCGACGTGCGGATGTTCTGACCGACCTCGGCCTTGCCGGTGAAGACCGTCACCGTGCCGTCGTCGCCGACGTGCAGCCAGGCGGCGATCTGCGCGGGCCGCTGACCGCCGCGAAACCCACGGCGGCCAAAGCCCGACTCTTGGGCGTCGCCCTCCTCGGTGAGAAGCAACACGGCCAGGCCACAGCCGAGCAGCTCAAAAAACCGCCGGCGGTGGAAATCGAACTTGACATCGAACTGGTAGAGCGGATCGGCCGCCAGCTCGTATCGTTCCGGCTCGAACAGGGTTGGCTCGTTCATGGTGTTGGCCTCCATAGCTCTTCCGCGGCCTTTTGGATGGCGGCCACGATGCGCCGGTAGGTACCGCAACGGCAAATGTTTCCGTTCATGGCATGAACAATTTCGTTTTCCGACGGCGCCGGCTTTTCGCGCAACAGCGCCAATGCCGAGACAATCATGCCCGATGTACAGTAGCCGCATTGCAAAGCGTCGGCGTCGAGAAAGGCCTGTTGCAGCGGATGCAGTCCGCCATCGCGCTCGATGCCTTCAATGGTTGTGACGGGGCGTTGGCCGACTTCGTCGAGCGACGTAAGGCACGCGCGCGTTGGGACGCCGTCGATCAGCACGGTGCAGGCACCGCATTGCCCTTCGCCGCAGCCGTACTTAGTGCCGGTCAAGTCGAGGTCATCGCGCAGCACGCTGAGCAAGGTCCTTTGCCCATCGGCGTCGAGCGGGCGGCGCTGGCCATTGACATTCAATTCAGTGATCGTGGCCATGGCAGTGAGGAATGGAACGAGGAAACAATCAATGTTCGCCCCTGGGCCGCACCTACCGCGCCGACATTGCCAGTGTATACGCACGACCGAGCAGCGCGGTAGTCCCGGCCCTTGTGGCCGGCACTTCACGGCTAGTACAGTTAGTGCAGTTTGCTGCCCACGGGGTTGCAGATAAAAAATACGAAGACCCCATCGGAAAGGACTCATGCGTCGTCCGCAGTTCAATTTGAAGTCGCTACTTGGTCTGCTCATCACGGTAAGTTTGGGATTGGCTGGTTGGCGTCTGCACCGGTATCGGCAATTCATCGAGGTCGAGCCAGCACGTGTCGCGCAAAGCGTCCGGGTCAAGTGCCGCTTCTATTTAGATGACGGGCCGGTCATCCAAACATTCTTCGCCTTGGCGGAGGCTCCCGAAGTGAATGGGTTCCAGTATCGCTGGGACTCAGGCGCCGTAGCGCGGCGAGTGGGGCCAGGAATCTACAATTTCGAGATACGACTCAGCCGTCCCCGCACGCCAGAAGTCCATCGGCTGCGGGTATGGCCCCATGTGCCCGGCGGGTTAGGTACGCCGCTCGAATCTACGTTCACCGTCGCGCCGTGATATTGCACTATCCGTCTTAAGCGGGCCCGCTTTGGGGGCCGAGAAGGAGAATCCGGGTTTGAATGCCAAAAACAATCCCGCGTATAATGATTCATTGTTTCAAGGCATATTTCGACGCGCGAATCGAGAGGATCCAAGGTGTCTAAAGACGAAGAAGCCATCGACTTGGCGCAACGACATTATGAGGTCGACATCGGGCTGACTGTAGTAATCCGCTTTACGAATAGCCCTGAGCTTGAGCAGGACGCAACCGAGCCGATCAAGCTACTCGAAGTGAACGAGCACACTATTGAATCAGGCGTGTTGCCGATCCATTTTGGTCCCGCTCCAGAGTCGGGCATTCATTACCCTTCGGTGATCGTAGAAGTCACGCCTGAAGAGTTCGACAGGATCCGCTCAAACGAATTACGACTTCCGGACGGCTGGCGGTTCCCCCTGCCCATTCCGAAATCGGCTGTCGCTGCCAAACCATGAGCGTACCAGAGGATTGGGCGCGGGCATATGCTCGACAAGCCGATGCTGACTTTCGAGCGTGGGACATCTACCAACAGCACCCGAAGGCAGTCTCCGCTGAGTGTCATAAACTTTTGTTTCTCCAGATGGCTTGCGAGAAACTATGCAAGGCTCATCTAATCCGGAAAGGAAGTTTGCCGACTAGTTTGCAGGCCAGCCACGGCTATATTGCGAAGCCCTTGCCCGTGATCATCAAGCAGGAAATCAGCCTTCGTAATCGCAAGCTAAAGAATGCGGCGTGGCTCGCGCGGCACGTCGCTCACTTGTCGCAGGAAATCGAGCTCCTTAATCCGGCGGTTCAGCGCGCCGGACATCGGCCGGATAATTGTGAATATCCCTGGGAATCCGCCGACAAGGTGATGTCTCCACTTGACCATAGCTTTGCGATTCCACGACTCGTCGTTGCGCCCGCGGGGCGAACGTTCTTAAAACTCGTTCGTTCGGCAATCGATCGCAATATCTGATGGGCGCAGAGGCCGCACAGTTCCATCTCACGATAAGCGATGAACAATTCCTCGCCGACCGCCGCTCGCTTTCCGCACCGCGCCGCCGCGTGGCAGTTGCGTTCGCGACGGCTGGAGTTGCCGGCGCGACCGCTGCTGATGGGTATCATCAATGTCACGCCCGACAGCTTTTCAGATGCGGGACAATTCGCCGATACGAAGGCGGCCATTGAGCATGGGCTGCGATTGGCGGAGCAGGGCGCCGATCTGTTGGATATCGGCGGAGAGAGCACGCGGCCGTATTCGCATCGCATTTCGGCCGACGAAGAGCTGCGGCGAGTCATGCCGGTCATTCGGGCGTTGAGCGAGCGGATTGAAACGCCGCTCTCGATCGATACCTCGAAGGCGGCGGTCGCCCGCGAGGCCGTGGCCGCCGGCGGCGAAATTATCAACGACGTCACCGCGCTGGCCGGCGATCCGCAGATGATCTCCGTCGCACTGGAAACAGACGCCGCTGTCTGCGCCATGCACATGCAGGGCACGCCCCAGACGATGCAAGACGCGCCCACCTACGGCGACGTGGTGGCCGAAGTGCTCGATTTTCTGCGCGAGCGGCGCGATGCGTTGATCGCCGCCGGTATCTCGCCCGAGCGCATCGCGCTCGATCCGGGCATCGGTTTCGGCAAAACGCACCAACACAACCTGACGTTGCTGGCCCACTGCCGGCGTTTTCATGAGCTGGGCTGTCCGCTGTTGGTGGGCCATTCGCGTAAGGGCTATATCGGCAAAGTGATCGGCGACAAGCAGGCCGATCGCACGGCCGGCACGATCGGCGTTAGTCTATCGCTGGCCGCCCAGGGCGTGCAGGTGCTGCGCGTCCACGATGTTTTGCCCGTGCGCCAAGCCCTGCTGCTCTACGAAGCCACCGGCGGATTCTCGTAGGTCAGGCTTTCTAGCCTGACAAAGGAGTTAGGATCGGAATGAATTCCGTTCTACGAGACGCGCTTCCTCGCCGCATTGGTACGTTTTTTGACGGCTCCGCTCGTCACATTCTTCCGGGCAAGCGTCACTTTAGCGGTGGCCGTTCCCGTGCGGACAACAGCAGATTGAAGCTGTTCAGAAACCCAAGCATTAAGACTCTTGCCGGAAAGCCTGGCCGCGATATCGATTTGCCGGTGAAGATCCGGCGGAATGCGGGTCACGAACTGGCCGGAGAAGGGTTTGTCGGGTTCCTCGCCCCGCGACGCGCAGAAGGCGCGATAATCGTCAATGGACTCCTTGAATGCTTTCTTGAGTTCAGCAACGCTCTGCCCTTCAAAGGTGATCACATCGCGAGTATTGATCACGTCGCCATGGAAGACGTTCGCCTCGTCGTCGAACTCGACCTTTCCGATATATCCCTTGTATTGCATCACGGTAAGACCCCTGCTTCTATCAGAAACCGGCGCATCGAGCGGACGGCGCCCTTGTTTGCCTCATGTTGCCGATGCGGTCGGTGAAAAACGGCTCGTATGTCGTTTAAGGCGATCCGGACCCTGGAGCCTTTGCCTTCGGTGATCTCGGCGCCGGCGGCTTTTAACATGGCCTCGATGTCTCGCCAGGCGATATTCGCTCTGACAGGATCGGCGAACACGGCCTCAAGGATGGACCGGTGCGTCTTGGTCATGGCCTTCATAATAGTATCATTTTGTGATACCATGTCAAGTAAGAGGTTACGAGACCCGCTTTCTCGGCTGGGCGGCCGGCGGGCGCTCGGCCTTGCCAAGCAGCTCAAACAAAAAGCGGCTGGGCTGCGTGGGCCGGCTCTTGCCCCACTTGTTGCGGCTGAGGGCCAACGTCATCGTCAGTCGGTCGCGGGCCCGCGTGACGCCGACGTAACACAGCCGCCGCTCTTCATCGACCGCCGAGTCGTGATCGCCAATCGACCGATGATGCGGCAAAATGCCTTCTTCCATGCCCACCAGGTAAACCTGCGGAAACTCCAGACCCTTGGCACTGTGCAGCGTCATCAGCACGATCGCGTTTCGGGCAAGCTGCGATTCCTTGTCTTGCTGATCTTCACGCCCCACCAGCGCCACGTCCTCCAAAAAGCCCGACAGGCTCGGCTCGTCGGCCCGTTGCTGATAGCTGGCCAGGGCATTGACCACTTCCTCGACCGAGTTCCAACGGGCAAGTTGCTCGGCCGGCTCCTTGTATTGCCGGTTGATCTCATTCTGATAAGCGATGGTGTGGACCAGCTCGCCCACCAGCTCGGCCGGCGGCCTATCGGACAACTGCCGGCGATAACCCTCGATCAACTGCAAAAACGCCTGCACGCCTTTCACCGCCGGCTCGGGCAAACGGGCGATCGATGCCGCTTCGGGCAAAACCTCACCCAGCGGCCGGCCTTGCGTCACCGCGTGCGCCAGCAGCAGCTCGACGGCTCGCTGCCCGATGCCGCGCGGCGGCGTGTTGATGATCCGCAGCAGCGATACTTCGTCGCGTGGGAAAGCAAGCACCCGCAGGTACGCCAGAATGTCGCGCACTTCCTTGCGGTCGAAAAACGACATGCCGCCGATCAGCACGTAAGGCAGCTTGGCCCGTCGCAGCTCTTGCTCGAAGGCCCGTGGCTGCTCGTTGGTGCGGCACAAGATGGCAAAATCGCGCGGCTGGGCGATGCGCCGGAAAATCTGCGAGCGGATTTCTTCGATCACCTGGTTGGCTTCGGTCGCCTCGTCGGGAAATTGCAGCACGCGCGGCGTTTCGCCCGGCTCGCGAAACGCCCGCAACACTTTGCCGTGCCGGTGGCGATTGAAGGCGATCAGCCGATTGGCGATCTCCAGGATGGCGCCGCACGAGCGGTAGTTTTCCTCCAGCCGCACCACCTTGGCCTCGGGCCAATCGCGCTGGAAGCGCAAGATGTGCGTCACCTCGGCCCCGCGCCAGCCGTAGATCGACTGGTCGTCGTCGCCCACCACGCACAAGTTGCGGTGCGGCGCGGCCAGCGCCTTGACGATGCGATACTGTGCCCCGTTGGTGTCTTGATATTCGTCGATCAGCAGATGGCTGAAGCGGCCGGCCTCGGCGGCCAGGGCGTCGGGGGCCGAGGCGAACAGCTCTTCGGTGCAGAGCAGCAGATCGTCGAAATCGACCGCGCCGGCCGCCTTCAACGCCCGTTGATAACGGCGATAGGCCATCGCTGCCAAGTGCTCTTTGTCGGTGCCCGCCAGCGCCACGGCGTCAGCCGGCCGCACCGAGGCGGTCTTCCAACGGCTGATGATGTTGATCAGGTCGCTGGGCCGCAGCACTTCGCCAGGCACGCGGATATCGCGCAGGGCTGCGCGGGCCACGCTTTCTTGATCGCCGCGGTCGTAAATGGCGAACTGGGCCGGGTAGCCTAGCCGCGTAATGTGCCGCCGCAACACGCGCACGCACAGTGAGTGAAAGGTGGAGATCTCCGGCTTGCGTTGGCCTTTGCGCCGCTTGCCCAGCAACTCGGCCGCTCGTTCTTGCATTTCGCCGGCGGCCTTATTGGTAAACGTGACCGCCAAAATGCGGTCGGGCCCAACGCCATGCTTAATCAGCTCGGCGATGCGGAAGGTCACCACGCGGGTCTTGCCCGTGCCGGCCCCCGCCAAAACCAGCAACGGCCCGGAAAGCGTGGTCACAGCATCGCGTTGAGCGGCATTGAGGTGGAGGGTCATGGACCGAGGATGGTAGCGGCTCAACCCGACGATTGCAAACGTCGTAGAACGGAATTCATTCCGTTCCCTCAATCACCGGAGAAGCCGATCGAGCGGCGCATACCGGGCAACAATGGCGCGGGCCGCGCGGAGGCCGTCGAGGGCCGCGCTCACGATGCCGCCCGCATAGCCCGCTCCCTCGCCGATGGGATAAAGCCCACCCACGCCGATGCTTTCCAGCGTTTGCGGATCGCGCGGAAACCGCACGGGCGAGCTGCCGCGGGCCTCGGGACCGGTCAATGTGGCGTCACGCAGAAACTGTCCGCGCCAGCGGCGATCCAAAATCGGCAAACCTTCGTCGAGTGCCGCAAGCACTGCCGGCGGGGTCAACGAGGCCAGGTCTGCTGGCACCGCGCCGCGCGTGTAGCTCGACGGGAGCGCACTGGAGGTTCCTCTCCGGGCCAAAAAATCGGCGGCCGATTGAATAGGCAGGCGGTAGTCATCGCCGCTCAGCCGGTACGCCAGCGATTCATACTTGCGCTGTAAGTGCATGCCGGCCAGGGGGTGATCGCCGCCGAAATCGGCTGGTTCGAGCGTGATCATCAAGCCGCTGTTGGCAAAGGGCGAAGCGCGGCGCGAGAGGCTCATGCCGTTGGTGCAGAAATGCCCGGCCTCCGAGACGCTGGGAATCACCTGTCCGCCCGCGCACATGCAAAAGCTAAATAAGTGCGCCCGGCCGCGGGCCACCAGGCTGTAATCGGCCGCCCCCAGTTTTTCTTCCAACGGCGCGGGGCCATATTGAGCGCGGTTTACTTGCTCCTGCGGCTGCTCGATGCGCACGCCGAATTGAAACGGCTTGGCGACCATCGGCACGCCGCGGGCCAGGAGCATTTCATACGTGTCACGGGCGCTGTGGCCGATGGCCAACACCAACACCGAGGCGGGCACATAGCCCGACGACGTCTGCACGCCGCGGACACGTCCCTCGGCTAGGTCCAGGTCCTCGACACGGCAATCGAAGCGGAGTTCGCCGCCGGCCGCCAGGATCTTTTGCCGCAGCGCCTTGACGACCGCGGGCAAACGGTTGCTGCCCAGGTGCGGCCGGGCGTCGTAAACGATTGAGGGCTTGCCTTTGCACTCGGCAAACAGTTCGAGGACGCGCCGCACCTCGGGCCCCGACGAGCGGCAGGTGAGCTTGCCGTCGCTGAACGTGCCGGCGCCGCCTTCGCCGAACAGGTAGTTGCTTTCGGGGTTGTGCGGGCCGCCGGCGTCGAAGGCGGCCACGTCGGCGATTCGCTCGCGCACCGCACGGCCCCGTTCGAGCACCAGCGGCCGATAACCGCCCTCCGCCAAAAAACAGGCGGCCGCCAATCCAGCCGGACCCGAGCCCACGACCACCGGCCGTTCATCGAGCGGACGTTCGCCGCACGGTGGCATGGCAAACCGCGGCTCGTCGTAAAGTTCGACGGCCACAGGCGACCGCCGCCGCCCCGCCCGAGCCACCAACCGCCCCTCGTCTTCGCCCACCGCCACCTCGGCCGTATAGATGAACTTCAGGTCGTGCTTGTCGCGCGTATCGAGACTCTTGCGCAGGATGCGCCAGCGGCGGATTTCGTCGGCGCGGATGTCGAGCGCCCCGGCCAACCGTTCGGGCAACGCCAGCTCTGATTCATCGATTCCCAATTGGATATTCGAAAGGCGGATCGGCATCGAGGTATTTTACTGTCTTGTCAGCGGGCGGTCTCTCGGCAACATTAGATTGCCATGAGCAGCAGCAACTTTTCAGATCGCCTGGCAGCGGTGGTACGGCGATGTAAATGCCCGGTTGTCGTCGGCCTCGATCCGCGCTGGCAGCAACTGCCCGAACCGTTGACAAAGGGCGTCGACCCGGGCAACCGACAGGCGATGGCCCAAGTCTATGCGCGCTTCTGCCGCGAGATTGTCGATGTCGTCGCCCCGCTGGTGCCGGCTGTGAAACCGCAAGCTGCGTTTTTTGAGCAGCTCGGCCCGCCGGGAATGACCGCGCTGCACGCGATCGTAGCCTACGCGCGACAAAAAGGGCTGCTAGTCATTTTCGACGGTAAGCGAAACGACATTGGTTCCACAGCCGAGGCCTACGCCGACGGCTTTTTGGGCGAAGACAGCGCGTGGCAAGCCGATGCTTTGACCGTCAGCCCCTACTTGGGCGGCGATAGCGTGCAGCCTTTTGTCGAGATCGCCACGAAGCGCGGCGCCGGTATCTTCGTGCTGGTTAAAACTTCCAACCCCGGGGGCGGCCGGTTTCAAGATCTGCTGGCGGAGGGGCGACCGCTCTATCGCCACGTCGCTGAAGAGGTTGAAAAGCTGGCCCACGCGACTGTCGCACCGTGCGGCTATGGCGCGGTAGGCGCGGTGGTTGGCGCCACATATCCGGAGCAGCTTCGCGAGTTGCGGGCGGCCATGCCGCATGCCTGGTTGTTGGTGCCCGGCTACGGCAGTCAAGGCGCAACCGCCCGCGACGTAGCCGGCGCGTTCGGCGCCGCCGGGCTGGGGGCGGTGGTCAACAATTCGCGGGGCATCATCTTCGCTCATGCGCGACGCGAGTACCAGCAATTCGGCGCCGCCCGATGGCAAGAAGCCGTGGCCGCCGCCACGCGCGACATGATCGATCAATTATGCAGCGCGACATCAGCCGGCAAGCTCTGAAATGCGCACGTTTGCCTCACTTCAGAATGCCGCGGCGATTTCGCTGGAGCGGCGTCACCCCCGCGCCGCTGGGCCGTGGGCGTGACCGACTTGGGCGACGGCAAGACGTTGGTGGTCTCGCGCGGTCTAGGCATGGAGCGCGGCCCCGCCCCTCGGCTGCGGTTTCTCTGCCGGCCCGAGCTGGTGTTTGTCGAGCTCGTGCCCGAGAACAGCCGATAGCCCATCGATGACACCAACCCGAAGCGCCATTGAGGAAGCGTCGTTTGCGCGGGCACCCGCTGGCGCTTCGGATTGGTGTTTCAGATCGGTCGCATCCACGCGTTGCCGGGCCACAGAAACTCGTATAAAATTCTTGAATCGCTGAGTCCCTGAATTGTCTCGCAACGATTGACCAGACCGATCCTGATTAGCGGAGAAACACCGCCTTGGCGCGGCCAGCAACGGCTTGCCTGCTGGGCGATGGTGGTAGTTGGAGTGGTCGTCGCGTTGATTCCGCGCGGGGATCCGCCCATCGGCGGAATCATCACGATCGTTGGCGTCGTTCTTTGCATCGGTCTCGAGCTTCACGGCCTGCGGCTTCGCCAGAAGCGGTGTTGGCTGACAATTGAAGAAAACGGTTTTGTGATCTCCCGCGGCGAGGACCGCCGTTGGTTCGAAGACCGGCATGTCACCGCATTAGCATGTTCACATCACTCGTTGATGTCCAACGGAACTCCCAGCGGCACGCTACGGCGATTTCAGGTCTGGCTAATGGACGAGTCGCGTCCCTTGGTAATGGAGAACGCGCTCGCGCTGGATGCTATCGATCCGTTGGCGGAATTCATCAGTCGGCTCATGGACGGCGCAATGGAGCGGGCGCGGCAAACCATCCGCGACGGCGGAACCCTCAGCGGAGCGGGTTGGCGACTCGATGCCTTGGAGCTCACGCCGCGGGGTCAGCGCCCGATTGCCATTTCGGACCTGTCCGCCGTGGGTGAATACGACGGTCGCATCTGTGTCTGGCGACGGGGACATCCGAAGGCAATCTTTAAGACTCCATCCGATAGCCGTAACTCAATTGTTTTGCTGACACTGCTGCAGGCGTGGCTGAAGGAGCGCACGCCGGTCGCCGTTCACGAGTCGCGCGACCGAGAGAGCTTGGGGCGACTTTTGTTTCAGCGCCGCGTCGGCTACATTCTCCCGAGCATTTTGCTGATCATCGGCGCTGCCATCCAGGGCGCGGGGCTCTTTTTTCCCGACCCATTCATGTTCGCAGTTCCAGCCGCCGTGTTCGCTGGCGTCGGGCTTTGCATGTTGTTAGGCGGGGGAAGAACTTTCCGCTGCCACGAACGTGGCGTGCTTTGCCGGGGCGTTATGATGAAGCGCGCACTTCTCTATTCCGACATGGCCGCGTTGACCTACGCCGAAACGCAGCTTTTCCGCAAGGGCGCCTATGTAGGTACAAAAGTTGAGCTGGTGATCATCCCTTCGCCCGGCAGTGACGGTAGACCGATTGAGTTCTGGATTACGCGGAATCGCGGAGATTCCGAATTGGACAAACTCCGCGACTTTGCCTCCGTGGTGATCGCCCGACAAATGGCGGATTGCTTAATGACCGATGGCGAAGTGTCGTGGACCGACGGGATCAGATTACGACTGGATGGCTTTGAATACCGCGCCGCGCTGGTCGTCGGAAGAAAAAAGCCCGTGTTGATTCCCTATGCGAGTTGTGAGCGGCTTGAGCTGACCAAAGGGGTATTCAAGATTTTTGCGGCTGGCGACGATCAACCTGTGATCACCGAAAAGACGAGCGCCCACAATTTTTACCCTGGCTATTTCCTGCTGCTCGAAAAGTTCGGCCGGCTACCCATGATGGCTCAGCTCCATCCATAATATGCCGCTGTCGCCAGACCCGTTCGCCGCCGCACCAGTACGGCCAGCGCGTCGGCCTCGGCGTCCGTCATCGGCGTCACAAAACCTTCGGCGGGCGGCCGGGCGACGGTGTAAATCTGCACGAGCTTCAGTTGCCCGCCGGCGGCGGTGATCTCGTTCAGACGATCGCAAAACGCCGCTTGCTCGGCTGTGGGTGGCGGCTCGCCGGCAATCCGCATGAAAAGAGCCTGAATCACCAAAGGCCGAATCCGGGCCGCCGCCGTGATGTTGTCGAGGATCAAGCGAAATGGAATCGTCGTTCGCTCGACGAGCCGGTAATAATCTTCGGTGCCCGCTTCGAGCTTGGCCCAGATCTCGCCCTGATTCTCGTCGAGAATCTTCAGCCCACGGGCCACGGCCGGCCGATGAAATCGGCTGGCGTTGGTGATCAGCACCATTTTTACAGCGTCGAGATGATGTCGGCGCTTTACCTTGGCGCAGGCGGCCACGATGCGGTCGAAGTTGCGAAACGTGGTCGGTTCGCCATCGCCGCTGAAGGCGATGTCGTTGAGTCGCCGCAAGTGCTCGGGCGTGGCCGCGAACTTTTCATCCAGAAAAAGCTCGCCGGAGGTGACCAGCGCGAGCATGGCGTCAAGCTCGGCCAATAACTGGTCTTGTTCGACGAAGCGCGTCTCGCTCTGCGAAACGCGATTGACCTGGCAATAGATGCAGTCGAAGTTGCAGACCTTGTCGGGGTTGAGGTTGATGCCCACCGACACCCCGCCCGAACGGCGGCTGAGCACAGGATAAACAAAGCGGTTCTCCGCGAAATGCCGCGGGTGCGCGCGGAACAGCGGTAACGAGGTCGAAGCCGAGTTGGAAGCCGCTGGCGGGTTCATGTCAGCCAATGGTCAACCGCGTTCGTAGGATGGCCTTTCAGGCCGTCGAGGCATGCCATAACGCCTGGAAGATCATCTTCTCAATATTATATCGGACCGCAATGCGGATGGACGTAGGGTGGGACGAGCTTGCGAGTCCCACCGCTTGGAGCGGCGCGACGCAACCATGGGCCGATGCCGCCAATGGTGGGACCCGTTTCACTCGGCCCACCCTACGCCGCAAGACAACCATCGGCAGCGCGCTGCCGATCACCCCCCATGTGGTGACCAAAGGCCGATTAAGCCCCGGCCGGAGAAGGCAACTTCTTGACGTCGCTGAATTCGTCGATCGCGACCGTGGTGAGCGAGCCGTCGTCGAGCCGCAGCTTGACTTCATCGCTAAACACCTTGTCGTCATATTGCCGCCGAAAGTGCAAGCCATGCCGCCGCCGACCGACGTGCACCACCGTGCCCGTCGTGCGGGTATGCCAGACCTTGAGCCCAACCTTCACCTCGTGGACCACTTCGATGCGGTCGCCCGGTTGCAGGTTGTTCAGCAGGTCACGGGTGGTAGTAGACATAGTTTGAAGTTTCAAGTTTGAAGTTTTAAGACTCAAACTTCCTTCGCATTGATCCAACTCATCAGCCGCCGCAGTCGCCGGCCGACTTCCTCGATGCCGTGCTGCCGCTCGCGGCGACGAGTGGCCTTGAAGGCCGGGGCGTTGGCCTTGTTCTCCAAAATCCACTCACGAGCGAACTGCCCGGACTGCACCTCGTGCAAAATCTTCTTCATCTCGGCCTTGGTCTGCTCGTTCACGATCCGCGGACCACGGGTATAATCGCCGTATTCGGCCGTGTTCGAGACGCTGTAGCGCATGTAGTTCAAGCCGCCCTGATAGAACAAGTCGACGATCAGCTTCAGCTCGTGCATGCACTCGAAGTAGGCCATTTCGGGCTGATAGCCGGCCTCGACCAAGGTTTCGTAGGCCGCCTTGACCAGCGCGCTGACGCCGCCGCACAGCACCACCTGCTCGCCGAACAAGTCGGTCTCGGTCTCCTCGGCAAACGTAGTTTCGATTACGCCGCCGCGCGTGCCGCCGATACCCTTGGCGTAGGCCAGGCCAAGCTGTCGCGTCTTGTCGCTCGCCCCTTCGTTCATGGCGATCAAGCACGGCACGCCGCCTCCTTTTTCGAACTCGCTGCGCACCAGGTGCCCGGGGCCTTTGGGCGCGACCAACAAACTATCGACGCCTTCGGGCGCCACCACCTGCCCGAAGTGAACGTTGAACCCGTGTGAACACATCAGCACGTTGCCGGGCTTCAGATGCGGCCGCACGCACTGCCGATAAAGATCGCCCTGCACTTCGTCGGGCAGCAGCATATTCACCAAGTCGCCCTGTTCGGTGGCTTCTTCGATCGGCATCGGCTTGAAGCCGTGGCTCACCGCCAGGTCGTAGTTCGGGCTGCCGGGCCGTTGGCCGACGACCACCGTGCAACCGCTGTCGCGCAGGTTTTGAGCGTGGGCGTGGCCTTGCGAGCCGTAGCCCAGAATGGCGATGGTTTTGCCCTTGAGATGGGCCAGGTCGGCGTCTTTGTCGTAATAAATCTTGGCGGGCATGGGTGCGAAAAGTTTGAAGTTTGAGGTTGGAAGTTTGAGGTTTGAAGTTGGAAGTTGGAAGTTGGAAGAGGTTCGAGGTCGTCTTCAAACTTCAAACTTCCGACTTCAAACTTTTTCTCCGCGGGCGCCGCGGACCATGGCGATGCGGCCGGTGCGCACCAGTTCTTTGATGCCGAACCGCCGCATCAACTCAATAAAACCTTCGAGTTTGCGTTCTTGGCCGGAGATCTCGATCATCATTTCGGCCGGGCAGACATCGACGATCCGTCCGCGAAAGATCTCGACCAGTTCCTTGACTTCGCTGCGTTCGGCGCCGGACTTGGCGGCCACCTTGATCAGCATCAGGTCGCGTTCCACAAAATCTTGCGCGCTGATGTCGAGCACGCGGACGACGGTCACAATCTTTTCGAGCTGCTTGCGCACCTGCTCGAGGATGCTGTCGTCGCCGACCACGACGAAGGTCATCCGTGAGAAGTGTGGATCTTCGGTTTCGCCCACCGCCAGGCTGTCAATGTTGTAGCCGCGCGAGGCGAGCATGCCCGAGATGTGCGCGAGCACGCCGGGAACATTTTGCACCACCGCCGAGATGACATGCCGCATCAAAGACTCCGAAAACCGCCAAGCTCCTTATGGTAGTGCGGAGCCCGTCGGCCAGCAAGTAGTGATCGTAAGTTGTAAGACGGCGGAGGGTTGGAGCCGAAGGGCCGTTGCTGCGCGAAGCGGGCGACGGCAGATTGCCCGTGCTTGGCACTCGGCTTGCTCTTCCCTTGGCCGCTTCGCGTGGAGGCCGCGCCTCCCACGGAGCCCAGAACCTTTTTCAGATCACGGGGGCCAGATTTTTGGAGACCTGGCGATGACCCAACTTCAACACACTTGCGTGGTGGGCATTTTTGACAAGTTGCGCATGGCGCAACAAGCAGTCGACGAGTTGCGGGCCGCGGGCTTTATGGAAAAAGAAATCGGGCTGGTCGCCCGGAGCGTCGAGGTGACGCAGATTCCCGCCGACGGCACCAAGCACGACGAAAAAGTAGCCGATGGCGCGCTGGGAGGCATTCTCACCGGCGCCGGCCTGGGCGGGCTCTGGGCCATCGGCGTCGAGGTTGAATTGCTGCCCGCCCTCGGAGAACTGATTCTAGGCGGAATCTTCACCAGCATGTTCGCCGGGGCGGTGGCCGGCGCCGCCGTGGGCGGCATCGTGGGCGCGCTCGTCAAGGCCGGGCTACCGCGCGAGGAAGCCGAGCGCTATGAAAAAGAGATTCATGCCGGCCGCATCGTCGTGACGGTGCGCACCGACGACAACTGCGACAAGGCGACCGAGATCCTCAAATCGAACGGCGCCGAGCTGAGCCACGGCGAACCGTTGATTTAAGGAGGTCAGGCTTTCCAGCCTGACCTACGTTTCCAAATACCCCATCGCTCGGTAGAACTCCACCGCGGATGACCACGCGGCGTGCGTCTCCAAGCCGATCCGCCGGTATCCGGCGTCCCAGCAGGCGACCTCCAAGGCGTTCAGCAACAGTCGGCCCACGCCGCGTCTGCGCCACTCGGGCAAGACCATCAACCAATGGATGACCGGCTGGTCGCCAGCACGCATCGCCAGTGCGACGGCGCCGATGGCACTGGCGACTTGATTGTCGGATAGGGCGGCTTCGGCGAACCATAGTCGCTCCGGCGACCACCACGGCTTGGCCATGAACTCCGCCTGAAAATCATCGCGGCTCCAGGCACGAATGGCCGGCAGTTCACGCTCGAACGTCCGCCGGCGGAGTTCGAGCCAAATCTCGATATCGTCCACTCCTCCGAACGTTCGAGTTGACACCCCAGAAGCCGCCCCACGGACGGGCCTTGGATTGAGTGTTCGTGTCAAGTGAAGGATGCGCTTCGCCATCATTTGGCATTCTGCATTGTACGCCGCCCATGCCGCAACGACTCCGGCCACGAGATGGTTGGGCGTCACGTTCATCGAAGTCGAAGCCATCATGCGGCTGGTTAACGACAGCATCCGCCAGCGGCGCGAGTTCCGGCTGGCCGAGGTCGAACAATTGCTGTTTGGAAATTAAGATCCTCGATGGGTAGCAGGCAACGGAAATGCCCGCCGCCGGCGACTTTTGAAGGGTGGCCTATCGGCCCCACGATGTCGATACTAGACGGCCTAGAAGGCCATTCTCCATGCACGAAAAC
>DATFDL010000567.1:0-16312 GCA_035252155.1 Pirellulales bacterium
CCGCGGCGGTTATGATCACAGGCAAGGTAGCGCATCGCGCGCCGCGGCGGATGCCGTGGCACCCCGCTAGAACCATTCGAAAGGAAAAGCCATGAACGCCTCTCGTAATCATTGCTCTTTGTCGTCGCTTTCGCGGCGTGATTGGTTGCGGCTCTCGACCGCCGGCTTCGCCGCCTGTTCGATGTCGGGCTGGCTCGAAGCACTGGCCGACCAGCCCGTGCTGCCGGTCCGCGGACGCTCGTGTATCCTGCTCTGGATGGCCGGCGGACCCAGCCAAATGGACACCTTCGACCTCAAGCCCGGCCACCCCAACGGCGGACAATTCAAAGCGATCGACACCAGCGTATCGGGCATCAAAATCTCCGAACATTTGCCGAGTCTCGCGAAGCACGCCGAGCGCCTGGCCATCATCCGCTCGATGACCACCAAAGAGGGCGACCACAGCCGCGGCACTTATCTGATGCGCAACGGCTATCTGCCGCAAGGACCGATTCGTTACCCCACGCTCGGCTCGCTGGTTTCCAAAGAGCTGGGCCAGCCGGAAGCAGAAATCCCCAACTTTGTGAGTATCGGGCCCTATCGGTTTTTCAGCCCGCAAGCGTATAGCGCTGGTTTTCTCGGCTCGGAGTACGACCCGTTGCTAGTGGGCGACGGCACCGCGGGCGGCGGTTCGCGCGACGACAACTATGGTCTGAAGGTGGCCGATCTTGCGCCGACCGGGGCCGATCAGGTCTCGCGGCGGCTGGAGCTGCTCGGCTCGCTGAATGACCGGTTTGTGGGGCGGCACCAGGTGCCGCTGGCGGTCGGCCATCGCATCGCTTATCACCGCGCGGTGCGTCTGATGCAAAGCGAAGCGGGCCGGGCCTTCAATCTCGATGACGAGCCGGATGAAATCCGCGATGCCTACGGCCGGCATCGCTTCGGCCAGGGGTGCCTGCTGGCTCGGCGGCTCGTCGAGCGCGGCGTGCCGTTTGTCGAAGTCACGCTCAGCGGCGTCGACGGCAACGACATGGCCCTGGGCTGGGACACGCACCTTGACAATTTCGCCGCGGTCCGCCGGCTGTCGGGCGCGCTCGACAGCGGCTGGAGCATGCTCCTCCAAGAGCTGAAAGAACGCGGGCTGCTCGAAACGACCACCATCGTCTGGATGGGCGAATTCGGCCGCACGCCCACAATCAATCCCAGCGGCGGGCGCGACCATTTTCCCGCGGCCTGGAGCACCGTGCTGGCCGGCGGCGGCATCCGCGGCGGGCAAGTGATCGGACGCACCAGCCCCGATGGCATGACGGTCGAAGAGCGTCCTGTTACGGTCGCCGATCTCTTGGGCACGGTCTGCATGGCGTTGGGCATCGATCGCGAGGCGAGCAACATTTCGAACATCGGCCGTCCGATCAAGGTGGTCGATCCGGAGGCGAATCCGATTGCCGAGGCGCTGGCCTAGCCATTTTGGATTTTAGATTTTGGATTTTCGATTTTATCCGGTGGCTGGGGCAGAGCCTTGGCGATGCCCCGGCGACCTAAGCGCGGCGTCCTCCTCATGGTCCGGTTTTGGGTCTTGCATTTGACTTTCGCGTCATCGCGGAGTGCTTCGCGAGCAAAGACGGCTCCATAACGCAACGGAAAGCCAAAATGCAAAATGCAAAAGTCAAAATTCAAAATGGGAAGGTGCCGGAAGTCGAGCAGGCAAGTCCGTGCCTTGACGTGCCGCCACCGGGGCATCGCCAAGGCTCTGCCTCAGCCACCGGGCTCGTGCTATTCCTTGCCGCACTGCTGTTAGGGACATCGAGCGGCCTCGCCGACGAGCTGCCGCCTCCGCCCGATGACGCGCAGGACATTCTCTTTCTCGGCCCATTGCGTCCGGTTTGGATGCGACTGCACGTGACGGTCGACGGCCAGCCCTTCCGGCAAATCTGGCGCGCGAATATCGAACGGCTTTTTGCCGACGCCGACGCCAACGGCGACGGCGTGGTCTTGCTGTCAGCCACAAACACCACCAAGGCCTCCGAAGCCAAGCCCAACGATACTGAGAAGGAACCGGTAGGCGAGGATACGAAAAACGAGCCGCCGGTGCAGCCCGCCGCCGATACGGTCGAATCACTCGCCGGCGCGGCGGCGGTTTATCTCGGTCAAGACGTGGGACAAGCACGGGCGGGCCTGAGTCAACTGGCCGAGGCCGCCCGCGGCCGACTGAGCCGGCAAGCCTTTGAAGAATACGTTCAGCGCGTGGCGCCGCCCTGTACGGTTGCCGTGGGTTTGGGTCGCACCACCGCCGGCCAGGCCCTGTTTCCACTGCTCGACCAAGACGGCAATCGGCAATTGACGGCCGCCGAGCTAAACGAAGCCGAAGAGAAACTGCGAATTCGCGATTTCAACGACGACGAAAGCCTCACGCAGGCCGAACTGGCCGACGCTCCGAACGCCTCGCTGGCGGCCGCGGTTCAGCGGGCCGAAGAAAAGCAATCGGACCGCTTGCCGTCGGCCGGACCCGTGGTGCTCTTGCCTGCCGCGGCGGACGTCGACGACGTTTGCGAGGTGATTCTTGCACGCTACGACCGCAACGGCGATCGGCAGTTGGCAACGGCCGGTGACCAGACGGAATTTTTGCCGACCGCCGCACAAGCCAAGCGGCTGAGCGCCGTAGGCGAGACAGTTAGCGGCGACGCCTTAAAGCAGTTCTGCCAAGGCTCGCCCGACGTTGAGTTAACGATCGAGTTGGGCAAGGTGCAGTCGGGCGGTTCGCGCAGTAGCCCCTTTCGGCGAGCGCGACCGAAAAAAAGCGATGCGTCGGCCCCACAACAAACTGCGTCGAACGCCGATTCGTCGCTGAAAAAGCTGCCCGATGGCAGTTGGCAGATCTCGTTGGACGACGCCAGCCTGACGCTGCGGCGGAACAACCGCGATCCGTCGAAGAACAACGACCAAGGCCCGCGGCTGCAAAACTTCGACGCCGACAACAACGGCTATCTGGACGAAAAGGAGCTTGCAAATGCTCCGGGCCTGGGGGCCGATTTTGCCACGATCGACGCCGACGGCGACGGCAAAATCTTTGCCGCCGAATTGGAGGCATTTACGGAACGTCAGCTACGCGCCGCGGCCGTCCGGCTGCTGTTGGAGGTGTCGGACCTGGGGCAGGAGCTGTTTCACCATCTCGATGCCAACCACGATTATCGCCTGAGCACGCGCGAGTTGCACAACGCGGCCGAAATCTTGGCACAGATCGACGCCAACCACGACGGCCGGCTTTCGGCCGACGAGATTCCCCAGCAACTGCTGCTGGAGCTCTCGCGCAACACCGCGGCGGGCGCGCAGGCCGAACGGCGAGCGATCAACCGCGAGAAGCGCGTCCGCACGGCCACCAAAAAAGGCCCCGGCTGGTTCCAGAAGATGGACCGCAACGACGATGGCGAAGTCAGCCCGCGCGAGTTTCTCGGCCCGCGCTCCGCCTTTGAAAAACTCGACGCCGATCGCAATGGCGTGATCGATGCCTCCGAAGGGGACAAGGCGCGCTGACCTCCAGCCGCGGCGCGGTGGCGCTGGCTCGTCACGACTCGAGACGCCGGGGGTAAGTCAACACCGCAAGCAATTGACCGTAGGGCTTCGCGATGAGCAGGGCGACGTCGTTTTGCGGCGACAGTCGTTTTGCGGCGACAAGTAAGTACTGTGTGGGACCGTGCGCGTGACGGTGTATAATGCCCGTATGCCGCACTTGCTCGACCAAACCCCCGAACAGCTTCGCGACTGGATGATCGGTCAGGGATTGCCGGGCTATCGTGCCGGACAAGTAGTGGGCTGGCTGTTTCAGAATCGGGCCGACGGCTTCGAATCGATGACCGATTTGCCCAAGTCGCTGCGGGCGGCGTTAGCCGAGCAGTTTACTCTTTGGACGACCACTGTGGCCGCCCACCGCCGGTCGCACGACGGAACCGAAAAGCTTCTGCTGGAATTGGCCGACGGGCACAAAATCGAATGCGTGCTGATTCGCGAGGGACGGCGGCGGACCGTCTGCATCAGCACACAAGTGGGCTGCGCCATGGGCTGCGTGTTTTGCGCCAGCGGGCTGGAGGGCGTCGCGAGAAACCTGACCACGGGCGAAATTGTCGAGCAGCTTTTGCGGCTCGACCGCCTGTTGCCCGCCAACGAACGCCTGAGCAACATTGTGGTGATGGGCATGGGCGAACCGCTGGCCAATCTCGACCGGCTCTTGCCGGCGTTGGCAATGGCCAGCAGCCCGGCGGGCCTGGGTATCGGGACGCGCCGAATCACCATTTCGACCGTGGGCCTGCCCGCGGCCATCGACCGCTTGGCCGAGCTTGACTGCCAATACCATCTGGCAGTTTCGCTGCACGCCCCCAACGACGAGCTTCGCACTCGGCTCGTGCCCGTGAACCGCAACATCGGCATCGCGCCCATCCTGGCTGCGGCCGACCGCTATTTCGACCGAACCGGTCGGCGGCTGACGTTCGAATATGTGCTTTTAGGCGATCTCAATGACCGCCCGGAGCACGCGCGGCAACTTGGGGCGTTATTGCGAGGCAAAATGGCGCTGCTCAACGTCATCCCCTATAACCAAGTGGCGGGCCTGCCGTATCGCACACCCTCGCAGAAAGCACTCGACACGTTTCTTGGCATCCTGCAGGACGCCGGGGTCAATGTGCAGGTTCGGCAGCGAAGGGGCGACAAAATCGACGCCGCCTGCGGGCAACTGCGCCGCTCGGAACTGAGGGGAGCGGCAGCACCGACCCCGTGAGGCCCATACTGCCGCCTGCAGGCATCCCCCATAAGCTGTGCATCTGGCATCAAACTAGCAAAGGGGCAGTGTCCACAAGGGTGGCGTAACCTAGGAAATGCCCTTCCTGCCGGCTTGACAAGCCCGAAAAACGTAGCAACCCTCGCCCAGAGTATACTTGTAGCGGGGGCACGAGGGGCGTTTGGGGTTGCGGCGCTCGGAAGAATAGGCAAACCTTATGGGCACAACGCGACTCACTATCCGAAACTCCTGGAGCCTCGGCATGGATGCCGCCTCAGATTCGATTCTCTATGTTGCTTGTTGCCGCGGGCGTTGGTTGTTGTCGATAATCGCGATGGGGGCAGTTCTTTGTGCGGCGGTTTTTTATGGCTCGGCGGCTTTGGCCGATGAATCGAGGGCCGATGATTCGAGGGCCGATGAATCGGGCGAAACCGAAAAAGTACCGCTCGCCACTGCTGGAAAATTGGTGATCTGTGGCGGCGGGCGGTTGCCGGAGAAGCTCCGGCTTCGGTTTATCGAGTTGGCGGGAGGTCCGGCGGCTCAGGTCGTGGTGGTTACCACGGCTAGCGTCTATGCGGACACCGATAAGATGGAACCCAAGCTCGCCTTCTGGCGCGAACAGCGGCTTGGCTCGCTGACCATCTTGCACACTCGCTCGCGTCAGACGGCCGACAACGCCGAGTTTGTCAAGCCGTTGACCAGGGCCACGGGTGTTTGGTTCGTCGGCGGCAATCAGAGTTGGTTGACCGAAACCTATCTCGGCACCGCCTCGGAACGCGAGATGCGAGCCGTACTCGCGCGGGGGGGCGTCGTGGGTGGCACTTCGGCCGGCGCGGCGGTGATGTCGCCCGTCATGATCCGACGCGACAGGCCCGAACTCGAAACCGGCCCCGGTTTCGGGTTTTTACCGGGCACTGTGGTCGATCAGCATTTTTTGAAACGCAACCGGCAACAACGTCTGCTCAAGGTGCTCGACGCCCACCGCGAATTGGTCGGCTTCGGCATCGACGAGGGAACAGCCTTGGTGGTCGAAGGCAACCACTTGAGCGTGGTGGGTGATTCGCAGGTGGTAGTCTGCACATCGGCCTCGACCGAGCGGCCGGCAGCGGTGCAATCGCTGGCGGCGGGTCAGGAGGCCGATCTGGGCGTGCTGCGGACCGCGTTGGTCGCGCAGCGTGTCAAGCCGGTGGTTGAGACTGTCACTCCGCCACCCGCCGACGGAAAGGCTGCTTCACCCACCGAGGCAGAAACCACCGCCGGCCAATAGCCATGCGGGCGGTAGCTGACTTCGTGAGAAGTCAGGCGCCGCACGAGTACAGCCAGAATTCTGACGAATTCTGCTACACAGCCAGTGCTGCTTACTCCGGGTAGAGCTTGGTGGAGAGATAGCGTTCGCCGATGTCGGGCAGCACGACGACAATCAGCTTGCCAGTGTGCTCTTTTTTCTTCGCCAACTGCAAGGCCGCCCAAGCCGCGGCACCCGAGCTGATGCCGCACATTAAGCCTTCGAGCCGGGCCATTTGCCGGGCGGTCTCGGCGGCGTCTTCGTCGGCCACCTGCACCACCTCGTCGATCACCTCCAGATTGAGCACGTCGGGAATAAAGCCGGCTCCCAGACCCTGGATGGTGTGCTTGCCGGGCTTGAGCGGGTCGCCGGCGCGCCGTTGCGTGATCACCGGGCTATTGGTCGGTTCGACGGCCACCACGTGCAGGCTTGGCTTGCGGCTTTTGATGACTTCGCCCACGCCCGTAATTGTGCCGCCGGTGCCGACGCCCGACACAAAGATGTCGATGGCCCCCGCCGTGTCGCGCCAGATTTCTTCGGCGGTGGTTTTGCGGTGGATTTCGGGGTTCGCTGGGTTTTTGAACTGCTGCGGCATGAAGTGGTTTTTGTTCTGCGCCAGGATTTCGTCGGCCTTGCGCATCGCCCCCGGCATGCCGTCGGCCGCCGGAGTCAGAATCACCTCGGCGCCCAACGCCTTGAGCATCCGGCGCCGTTCGAGGCTCATGCTTTCGGGCATGGTCACCTTCAGCTTGTAGCCGCGGGCCGCACAGACATAAGCCAGGCCGATGCCGGTGTTGCCGCTCGTCGGCTCGATCACCACGGTGTCGGGTTTGAGTTTGCCGTCGCGCTCGGCGGCATCGATCATGGCCGCGCCAATGCGGTCTTTGACACTCCAGAGCGGATTCATGTTCTCGACTTTGGCCGCCACCATGGCGCCGCAGCCTTCGGTCAGCCGCCGCAACCGCACCAAGGGCGTATTGCCGATGCAGTGAGTGATGTCGGGGCGAACGCCGCTGGCCGCGTTGGCGCTTTTGCCGCCTGTGGAACTGGAAGGAGGCATGGCTGTCCTTTCTCAGAAGGTGATGCGGTTGTCGGTGGGGGCGATTATACTGACACGCATTAAACTGCGTCAACGCAAATAGTTGCGAAGCGAACGAGGATGCCGCGCATCGAGACCCGCCAAGCGCATCAATTGGCCTATCGGCAGCGGTTCAGCCGGCCGGTGCGGTGGCTCGGCTGCGCCGGACTGATGACGGGCGTGTTCCTTGCTTTGATGCCCTGGATCTTTCGCAGTCGGCCCGGCGACGCATCGACGCGGACGTCGGCTGGCGCATTGTTGTTAACGGCCGTCAGCGCGGGGTTATGGTGGGGACGCCGCGGCAAATTGATCGATCGCGAAGCCGGAACGATCAGCTTCTGGTGGGGTGCGCCGTGGGCTCTGGCCCGAACCACTTACGAACTGGCTGCGTTTCAATCACTCGTCGTCGCGCCGCATGAAGAAGGCGGCCGATTGTGCTGGCGGGTCGCATTGTTGGCCGCCGACGAAGAGCGGCTCGACCTGTTCGACCTGTCCGACGCTGCCTCGGCGCAGCAGGCCGCCGAGAGAATCGGCCAGTTTTTGTCATTGCCGGTCAAGGTGCTCGACGCCCCGCCGCCGGCAGAATCCTCGCCTGGCGACGAGGCAGCCTGATCGGCTCGTGCCGCCGTGTCGAACCCTTCTTGACCATCCCCTGCAAACGCTATAAACTACTTCGCTGGAAAGTTTTGCGCCGAAAGTGCGCACCTGGGTCGCGGTCACGCGAGAGCGGCGGCAAGCAAACCGCCTTCGCATAGCTTTGGGGCACTCTGAACCGCCATGGAAGTTCTCGAACGTATTTGGGAGGTTTTGGGCGCCGTCTTCGGCGGCCTAGGCACGGCCATCGAACGCGCCCTGACATCGGTGTTCGGCTCGTCGAACGCCCGATATATCAAGCGGTTGCAGGCCAAGGTCAACGCCATCAACGCGCTCGAGCCAAAGTACACGGCCATGAGCGATGATGAGCTGCGGCGGCAGACCGCCGAATTCCGTAAGCGGCTGGCCGCCGGCGAAACGCTCGACGACGTGCTGGTCGAAGCCTTCGCCGTCTGCCGCGAAGCGGGCCGACGCTGGATCGGCCTGCGCCACTACGATGTGCAGTTGTTGGGCGGCATGGTGCTGCACGCCGGCAATATCGCCGAAATGGTCACCGGCGAAGGTAAGACGCTGGTTGCCACCTTGCCGGCGTATCTCAACGCGCTGGCCGGCAAGGGCGTTCACGTGGTTACGGTCAACAGTTATCTGGCCCGCCGCGACATGGAATGGATGGGGCCGATCTACATGGGCCTGGGGCTGACCGTGGCGGCCATCTATGCCGGCATGGAGCCGGAAGAAAAGCAGCGGGCCTACGAGTGCGACATCACCTACGGCACGAACAACGAGTTCGGCTTCGACTATCTGCGCGACAACATGAAGCGGGCGGCCCGCGGCGACCACCGCTATCCGAGGTCGGAGCAGCAGGCCCAGGGCCGCTTGCACTACGCCATCATCGACGAGGTTGACAACATTCTCATCGACGAGGCCCGCACGCCGCTGATCATCTCCGGCCCGGCCCACGACGACGTGACGCGATATCCCAAGGCCGACCGTATCGCCCGGCAGCTCAAGAAAGACCTGCACTTCGAGGTCAAAGAAAAAGAGCACACCGTGCTGCTCACCGACGAGGGGGTGCGCGAAGCCGAAAAGCTGGCCGGCGTCGAAAGTTTTTATACGGCCGGCAACATGGACTGGCCGCATCTGATCGACAACGCCTTGAAGGCCCACCACCTTTACAAGCGAGATGTGAATTACGTGGTCGACGGCGACGAAGTGATCATTGTCGATGAATTCACGGGCCGCCTCATGCCCGGCCGAAACTGGAGCGACGGCCTGCACCAGGCCGTCGAAGCCAAGGAAGGCGTACGCGTTAAGGAAGAGAATCAGACCTACGCCACAATCACGCTGCAGAATTTCTTCAAGCTGTACGACAAGATCAGCGGGATGACGGGCACGGCCATGACCGAGGCCGCCGAGTTCTGGAAGATTTACAAACTCGATGTGGTCGCCATACCGACGAATCGCGCGATGCACCGCGTTAATTTCCCCGACGTGATCTATCGGTCGGAGCGTGAGAAGTTCGAGGCCATCGTCGAAGAGATCGAGCGGCTGCACAAGTGGGACACCGTGCAGCTTGCCGACGGCAGTCTGCTGGAAGGCGCCATCACGCGCGATGAGGATGAGCGCGTCGAGATCGAGACTCGCGACGAGCGCGAGCGGCGGTGGATCGAGCGCGGCAAAATCAAAACGCTCGATCGTCGCGGCCGGCCGATTCTGGTGGGCACGGTGTCGATCGAAAAGAGCGAACGACTCAGCGGCATGCTCTCGCGGCGGGGCGTGAAGCACGAGGTGCTCAACGCCAAACATCACCAGCGTGAGGCCGAGATTATCTCCCAGGCGGGACGCAAAGGCGCCGTGACCATCGCCACTAACATGGCGGGCCGCGGCACCGACATCATATTGGGCGGCAACCCCGAAACGATGGCCTGGGCCATGCTGCAAAGCAAGTACGAGACGCGGCTCGACGTGCCCCAGGACGAGTGGACGCGGTTAGTGACCGAGATCGAGCAGCGAGAGCGGATGAAGGTCGAGGGCGAAGAGGTCAAGCGATTGGGCGGCCTGCACGTGATCGGCACCGAGCGGCACGAGGCCCGCCGCATCGACCTGCAGTTGCGCGGCCGCTGCGGGCGTCAAGGCGACCCCGGCTCGAGCCGCTTTTACCTCTCGCTCGAAGACGACCTGATGCGGATCTTCGCCGGCGAGTGGGTCAAAAACATCCTCACTCGTCTGGGCATGCAAGAGGGCGAGGCGATCGAAAGCAAGATGGTCACCCGCCGCATCGAAGGCGCCCAGAAGAAGGTCGAAGAGCGCAACTTCGAGACCCGCAAGAGCCTGCTCGAATACGACGAAGTGATGGACGAGCAGCGCAAGCGCGTCTATGGCTTCCGCCAGCAGATCCTCGACGGCGTGAATTGCAAGCTGAAGATCCTGGAGATGATCGACCGCGAGATCGATCGCTATCTCGACGACTTTTTGACCAAGGACTACGGCGCGACATCGTTTGCCAAATGGGCCGGCGGCGAGCTAGGCGTGGAGCTCGACGCCGCCGATTTCCGCGGCCTCGATTATGAAACCGCCGAGCGCCAGGCCAAAGACACCGCCGAGCGCCGGGCCGAAGGCCAGGTGCTTGAAGCGATCGATGAGAACCTGCCCGAAGACACCGAAGAGGACGAATGGAACTGGGAGGCGCTGGCGCACTTGGCCAACGTGCGCTGGCAGCTTAGCCTGCGCGACCGCGACCTGAAAAAGATGGGGCGTGACGGCATCGGCGAGTTTTTGATTGAAAAAGCCCGTGCCGCGCTCGATAAGATCGACCTGAGCGAAGGCAAGCGTTTTCTCGACGCCGATTTCGGACTTCGCAGCGCCTGCGGCTGGGTGCACTACAAGTTTGGAGTTGAACTGAACCCCGACGAGCTGCGCGGGTTGGAGCTGGAGCCGATCAAAGACCTGGTGCGCAAGAAGGCGGAAGCGATTTACAACGAAAAAGAGACCGAGTATCCGGTGTTGGCCGGGCTCTATCACTTCACCACCCGCGACGCGGCCGGGCAGAAGCGCTACGACCGCGAGCGGCTGGTGGCCTGGGCCCGCGAGCGGTTCCATGTCGAGCTCGATCTGGAAGACCTGCGAAACAAACAACGCGACGAGATCCGCGCCCTCTTGATCGACCAAAGCCGCGAATGCCAGCGGCAGGCCGAGCAGGCCCTGGTTGAAGTGCAGCAGCAAGTGACCAAGGTTTTCGACGGCTCGCACGGCGGCGATGGGCGGCCGGCCAAAACGGTGGCTCAGGCCACCGGCGGCAACGGGGTGCTCATGTCGCTCACTGAGTGGCTCGAACAAAAGCTCGATTGGCGGGTCTCGCCCGAAGAACTGGCCGATCTCGACCGCGAGACGCTCGAACGCCGGCTTTCATCGGCGGTCGAAGATCGCTATCGGCCGGAGATCCGGCGTATGGAGCGGTCGCTGTTGTTGCACTTTCTCGACACCGCTTGGAAAGACCACCTGCTGGCCATGGACCATCTGCGGGCCAGCGTGGGGTTGCGCGGCTACGCCCAGGTCGATCCCAAGGTCGAATACAAGCGAGAGGGCATGCGCACCTTTGAGCTGATGTGGCAATCGGTGGGCGAGCGCGTCAGCGATCTGATCTTCCGCATGGAGCAGCTCGACGAAAGCTTTGTCGGTTCGACCTGGGTCGAGAGCCAGGCGGTGCACGATTCGCCTCCACCGGCCAGTGAGCTGGGCGGCGACGGCTTTGCCGAAGCGGCGGCCGGCTCGGAGGGCGATCGCAAGCCCGAGCCGATCCGCAATCGCGGCAAGCAGGTGGGCCGCAACGATCCCTGCCCCTGCGGCAGCGGCAAGAAATACAAACAATGCTGCCTGCGCCGCGGAGCAGGCAAGTCGTCGTAGCAGGCACTTTGGGAAAGGATTCCCATGCGTTATCTGTTGAACTTTATCTACGGCCTGCTGATCGTCGCGGCGTCGCCGCTGCTGGTCTATCGGGCGATCGCTCAAAAAAAGTACCGCCAAGGCTGGGGACAAAAACTCTTGGGTCTGGCGCCACGGCAAACGGGCGAGGATCCCTGCGTGTGGTTTCACGCCGTCAGCGTCGGAGAAGTGAACTTGCTCGCGCCACTGCTGAACGAGATCGCGCGCCGCCGTCCAAATTGGCGGTGCGTCGTCTCGACGACCACCGCGACCGGCTTCGCGCTCGCGAAAAAAAAATATCCCAGCCTCACAGTCTTTTATTGCCCACTCGATTTCAGTTGGGCAGTGCAAGCGGCCATGCTGCGCATCTGCCCGACGTGTCTGGTGCTCACGGAGCTGGAGCTTTGGCCCAACCTGATTGCGGCTGCCCGGCGGCACGGTGCTCGCGTGGCGGTCATCAACGGACGCTTGAGCGAACAGAGTTATCGAGGCTACCGCCGCGTGCGGCAATTGGTTAAATCGGCCTTGGGCCAGCTCGATCTCATCGCGGCCCAAAACCAGGAATATGCCGATCGCTTTCTCGCGTTGGGAGCGCCGGCTTCCCGCGTCTATGTTACCGGCTCGCTCAAGTTCGACGGCGCGCAGACGGATCGCGCTAACGCGGCCACCCTGCGGATGCGGCAGTTGGCCGGCATCGCCGACGATGATCTGGTGTTCTTGGCCGGCAGCACGCAGTCGGGCGAAGAAACCGCCGCGCTGGCGGCTTATCGCGCGCTGGCTGAGAAACATCCGCGGCTGCGGTTGATTCTCGTGCCTCGGCACCCCGAACGCTTCGACGCCGTCGCCGATGAACTAGATCGCACCGGTTTGCCGTGGCAGCGGCGCAGCCGGCTGGGAGCCGAGGACGCTGACCGCGGCGCCCGCGTCTTGCTGGTCGATACCATTGGCGAGCTGGGAGCGTGGTGGGGCGCGTCGGACGTGGCGTTCGTGGGCGGCAGCCTTTCCAGCCGCGGCGGGCAGAACATGATCGAGCCAGCCGCTTACGGCGCCGCGGTTTGCTTTGGCCCCAACACGCGAAACTTCCGCGATGTGGTGACGATGCTGCTCGATCATCAAGCGGCGGTCGTCGTCCACGACGCGGACGAGCTGACCGCCTTTGTGGGTCGCTGCCTGGCCGATCATGAGTTCGCCGAGCTGCTCGGCCGCCATGCCCGGTTGCTCGTCGCCAGTCAGCTTGGCGCGACGCGCCGCACGTTCGAGTTGCTCGATCCACTCATCGCGCCGATGCCCGTTGCACCGGCGCGCGCGGCGTAGTATTCGTCGTCTTTCGCTCGCCGCAAAACGGCTGTAGGGAACGCCCTCTGTGGCGTTCCGGGAAGTGCGATTCGCCGTCGCGCTGCCCCTCGCGGAACGCCACGGAGGGCGTTCCCTACAGAGGCCATTATCCGTTTTGAACGTGTAAACCGATCAGAGCAAACAGGCGGTTGCCCGTTTAACCCGGTGCGTATGGCGACTGGCTGCGGCTCGGCCCACCCTACCGCTGCTTCGATTCGCCCGGCCGATAATCCGGATTCGGCGTTGGCATCGCGGCCGAGACTTCCGTTCGCCAGTCGTGCAACTGCCGGCGCATCTGATCAGCCCGGTCGGGCATCGAGACGGACAGATCGTGCCGCTCGCTTGGATCCTCGCGGAGATTAAACAGCTCGACGCGATCGTCTTCGAACCATTCGATTAGTTTGAAATCGCCCACGCGCACCACACCGCCGGGCGAGCAACCTTGGTTGCCATAATGTGGATAATGCCAGAACAGCGGGCGCTGCGGCCGAGTGCCGCCGCGCAGCAGCGGCGCCAAGCTCTGGCCGTCGACGTGTTGCTCCTGACGCGGGGTCAAGCCGGCGATCTCGAGCATCGTCGGATAATAGTCGGTGCTGATCAGCGGCTCGTCGCAGACGCTGCCGGGCCGCGTGACGCCCGGCCACCGGATCAAGAGCGGCTCGCGCACGCCTCCTTCGTAGTGCCAGCCCTTGCCCGCACGCAACGGCACGTTCGACGTAGGAGAGCCTTCCGAGGTCGAGAGGCCACCGTTGTCGGAGGTGAAGAATACAACCGTGTTGTCCGCCAATCCCAACTCGGCTAGTTTGTCGAGCACGCGGCCCACGCTTTGGTCGAGGCTTTCGATCATCGCGGCATAGACCGGCTGGTTTTGCACCTGCCGGACCTGGCGTTGGCCTTCGGGCAGAAACTCAGGGCCATCGAGGGTCAGCTTCTTGGCTTTGGCCCGATACCGATCGACGATTTCGGGCTTGGCCTGTTGCGGATTATGAACGGCATAGTGCGACAAGTAGAGCAAAAACGGCCGGCCGGCCGCGCCCTCGATGAATCGCAGCGCCTCGTCGGTGAGTCGATCGGTCAGGTATTCGCCCGGCGGGCCGTCGGCGAGCGTTGGAATGCGATAGGGACTGAAATACGACGGCGGCGATCCCTTCTCGCAACCCCCGATATTGACGTCAAAACCTTGGTCCTCGGGATAAAAGCCTCGGCCACCCAGATGCCATTTGCCGACGAACCCGGTTGCATAGCCCGACTCCTTCAATGCCTCGGCAAGCGTGACTTCGGCCAGCGGCAGATCGTGCAGGTAGGGCGCGGGGTTGAGCTTGCCGCGCCGCGCGCCTGGGATGTAATCGGTCAAATGCAGTCGGGCCGGATACTTGCCCGTCATGATGCTGGCCCGCGTGGGCGAGCAAACGCAGCAGGCGGCGTAGGCCTGTGTGAAGCGCATACCTGTCGCGGCCAGGCGATCGAGATGCGGCGTCTCGTAAAACGTGCTGCCGTCGCAGCCCAAATCGCGCCAGCCCAGATCGTCGGCCAGAACGAAGACGAAATTCGGCCGCGGTTCATCGGCCGAGAGCGCAAGCGCCGGGCAAAATGCGAATAGGAAAAAAAGCTCGCAGAAATGGCCGATGTGCTTGCGCATTTGTTCCTCAGCTACAAGAATTGAACGTAACCATACAGCCATCACTCCGACGGCATCCGAAATGCCGGCTGCCGCTGTCGCACATGGCGCAAAACGCCGCCGGTGCGGTGCATCTGCATATCGGCGATGAACACACATAGCATCGCCAGCGGCACGAGCACAAACAGCACGGCCCGACCGAGCCACAGCCCAAACAACTGCGACGACTCGACGCGCGAACGTGGAGCATGACGCGCAGCGGCCGGCGCGGCATACGAACCGTAATCAACCGGCAGCGCCGGCAGCGGCGCGGGCGCGTATGGGTTTTGCGAGATCACTTCGGCCAGCGGCGCCATTTCGGCCGAGTCGCCGGGGTAAACAACTTCGGCCACCAACTCCTTGGGTCGGGCGGGCGAGCTGCGAGCGGACGAGGCGGAACGAGGCGGCTGGGGGCGCGGCGCCGCAGGGGGCGCGTTCGGAATGGTCGATTTCGATGAACCTGGTTCCGGCTGCCGCTGCTGAGGCTCCGGCTGCAACGGCAGCTTGGTGGGCGCCGTCCGCACCTCGGGGGCCGGCACCAGAAAGCGGTGTCCGCACAAGCATACCACCGCCTTGCCGGGCTTTCGCCCCTCATGAAAATAACTTTTCCCGCACTGCGGGCAGGCAAACGTCTCGGACATGACCGTTAGCCTTTCATCTCCAAGAGAGCCAGCGCATACGTCGCCAAAAACGAGAGCGCCAACATTCCGCAGCTCGCGGTATAAGCGAGCATGAGCGTTACGTTGTTCCATTCGTTGGCCTTGGCCCAGCCGTAGCCCAAGCCGACGATAATTCCCGCTCCGCAACAGCAGAACAGCAGCAGGCAAACCAGCCCCATCCCCGTCTCGCCGCGAATGAACGTCTGCACCACCAAGGTCAGCCAACACGCCACGACGCAGATTTCGAGCAGCCCGTTGCCGATCCAGGCCAAACGGTACCAGTCCATCCGATTGACTCCGTATGCGTGGTCGATCCGCGCCGGCCGCGGATGTGCCAGACGATTGTACCACGGCGCGCCCGGCAGGCTCAAAGATTTTGCGCCGGCGTTACTCGGTCTCGATCGTCTGCCCGACGCGCCACCGCAGGAAAGCGTCGAGAAAACCCTGCAAGTTGCCGTCGAGCACGCTCTGAAAGTTGCCGACCAGAAAGCCGGTTCGGGCATCCTTCACGCGCTGGTCGGGGTGCAAGAAATAGTTGCGAATCTGCGAGCCAAAGCCGGTCTTGGCCTGCTTCTCATACTTCGCCGCCTGCTCGGCCTCGCGTTTTTCTTCTTCGACGCGGGCCAGCCGAGCCCGCAGCATCTTCAAAGCGGTGGCCCGGTTCTTGTGCTGGCTGCGCTCGTTCTGGCACTGCACCACAATGCCGGTGGGCAGGTGGGTGAGCCGGATGGCGCTCGATGTCTTATTGACATGCTGTCCGCCCGCCCCGCTGGCCCGAAACACGTCTTCGCGCACATCTTCGTCGCGGATCTCGATCTCCGCGCTATCGACGATTTCCGGCGACACGTCGACCGCCGCGAAGCTCGTCTGCCGCTTGCCTTCGGCGTTGAACGGGCTGATCCGCACCAGGCGGTGCATACCGGTTTCGCCCTTGAGATATCCGTAGGCCATCGGCCCGCGGACGGCGATGGTGGCGTTCGTGATGCCGGCTTCGTCGTTGTCCTGGCGGTCGAGCACCTCGGTGTCGTAGCCCGCT
>DATFDL010000568.1:0-8884 GCA_035252155.1 Pirellulales bacterium
CGCATGTCTGGAACCGATGCGGTGATCTGGCCGGTGGCCAGGTCGACGACCCGCATCCGCCCGTCGAGAGGGCTGAGAAGAAAATACGGTGCGGGAATCGGGGGCGGCTCGAAGCTGCCAGCATGCTCGGCAATCAATTCGCCCGTCGATAGGTCATAGATTTCCACTCGTTGGCCGACAGGCCCCTTTCCGGCGTCAGAGTAGTTCACAACGAGACGACGACGCTCGACATCGACATAGTGGCGCTGGTATCGCCCCGGCCGGTCGTTGCTCGCTAGAAGGAGTTTCACGGCGGTAACGTTCCATACCTCAACCACCGATTCCGTTCGAGACGTGCGTTGCGTGTATCGTTGCCCCGCGATAACCAGACGATTCTGGCCGCCGACAAGTTGCATTCGGTTGCCGTAGGCAGACCACGTGGCAGCACCGAGGGATACTGTTTCTCTTCGGGCGCTCGTCCACAACTTGAGTTGTCGATTGATATTCATGGACGATGATACGCGGTCGGTCGGCGGCTCGACAAACGCCAGCCAATCGACCTCCGGGCTGAAGACAGCCTCGGGCCCGCCTTGGGGCGGCGATCCCAACGTCGCAATGGTTTCGCCGCTGGCGAGATCAGCAAGTCGAAGCGCGCCACCAGTGCCGTTTGCGTCGCCGCCGAAGAACAGGATTTTTTCGCCGCGTGGATCGATGATAGGCTTTTGCCGCTGGCACTCCGCCTTGCCGTTTTTGTAAACGGTGGCGCCATCGGAGATGCGCGCAACGCAGAGTCCGTGGCTTTCTTCGATCCAAATAAGCCGCGAGTCTGAGCTGAATTCCACGGCGTAGGGCGAGCGTACCCATGCTTCGTCTTGAAGCGTCGGCATCCAACGGTTCTCGGCGATGTCGTAGACACACACTCTCGGGGAACCGGTCGCTTGGCCGCGTCGAACCGCGAGGTAGCGTTGGCCAGGGCTGACGCGGCAAAGTTCCGCATCGTCGATGCTTTGCCGCGGCAGGCCAGTCGCGGCATCCAACAGATCGATGCCGCGCTCGCGAGGGAAGACGAACACCTGGCTTGTAGCGTCGTAGTCGGTCGGCAGCCAGTCATCCGTCGGCTTCATCGTCGAAGCCTGATTTGACGGCGGCCCATACGAATTCGCATAGCGCCACCGCCCGGCCGATGACGCAGATGGCTTGGTGTCGCCCGGTGCCTCCGGCTTTGGCGGCGAAATCGACTTTACTTCGACGGACGGAGGTGCGTCGGCGGCCCATACGATTCGTTTTCCATCGGCGTCGAAACGAATGGCGTTTGCGGCGGGCGCGACGGGCAAGACGCCCGTCGTTCCTCGCGAAACGTCCCAAAAGGTAAGCGCCTCTTCGCGCGCATTTCGGTCGAGCCGGCTAACGGCGATCTGGCCGGCGCTGAGAAAAAGCGCGCGAGCGGTCTCCGGCCCGCCAAATCTTCGCTGCGATTCCAGATCTTGAAAGTCATCGAGCGCCCGGGCGATCAGCGTCTGTCCGTCCGGAAGCGATTGAAGCACCAGTTGGTCTTTAATTACCGTGGCAAGCAGGTCGCCGGCAGCCGATACCGCGCACGGCGCCGTTCCTTCGATCGTCCGATACATCCTCGGGGCGACTTGCGGAACGCGGCGCAGGGAGGGGAGCTCGATCAACGAGATTTGACCCGGCGCCTCGGGAAGTGCCAGCCAGCGCCCCTCAGGACGAGGGCCGTCGCCGGAGACTAAGAATTGAATGCCCTGAGCCGATTTCGAGACGGATGTATTGAGACTGACCGTACTTGAAACCAGCCCAGTTTCGGCGTCGAGCGCGGCGATCGAGTACTCGGTGCCGTCATGATGCAACGCCAGCACGTGATCGGCTGTGCCACCGAACGCGAAGATTTGGTATCGGGCATCATTGAAGCGGCGCACGAGGTGCCCGTCGGTGTTGTCGAAAAGCGACGTCGGGAATCTCACCGTGTCGCTGCCGTAACCCATGGCCAGCGTCCTTCGACCGTCCGGACTGAGTTGGAGCTTAGCATAACTTGGCGCTCCGTCCGCCAACGGCTTCGCTTCCACTCGCTTTCCCGACGTTGCATCGTATCGCTCAGTCGATACGAAGTACTTGAACGACACGCCATCTTGGAGACCATCGGCCCGCGCGACTAACAGTTGTTGTCCATCTAAAGCAAATGCCAACGCGATGGACTTCAGCGATTCGTCGCGCCGCGGATCTTTCGAGCAGCAGGGTCCAAGTTCGAACTGAGACTGAACAATGCAGGCCGGCAGCACCGAAATCTCAATCTGATGCGCCTTTGATTCATCGTCGCGGAGCGGCAAGACGCGCGCGAAGAGCTTGCCGTCGTGACTGAATGCCATTGGCGGCAGATCTTGCCCGCGCAGCATTTGTCCGAGAAAAGTTGGCCGGTGTCGAATGCGCACGTCGGCGATGCGGGTGAGGGAGGATTCGGTGAGCCACCAGGCGGCTTCTGTGTTCAATCGCCACAGTTGATCGGACCAGAACGTATCGACCGCGGTTTTTCCGGCGAAATTGCCCTTGTCGCGCAGTGCCGCCAGCCGTTTGAGCTTGGGATGCGCCGATGCCGCCTCGCGCAGATGCGCCAGTGCTTGCGTTTGGCGATCGCCCTGCCGGGCGGTGCGTAAAGCGTGCGCCTGGCTATAGCCGGCCCGCGCCACCGATTCGTAGGCCTGAAGTGCGTGGGCGGCCGATTCGTTGCGCGCCTCGAGCGCGTCATTGCGCGCCTCAAGGGCTTCGTTGCGGGCCGTCTCCGCGTCCTGCCGTGCCGACGACTCTTCCTGCCGAAGCTGCGATTGTTGCCAAGCCACCAGCGGCCCGGCCACCGCCAATACCGCCAACAACAAGCCCACGCAAGCGACCAGCCCGGCCGTCACTGGGTTTCGGCGGCACCAGCGCCAGCCGCGCTCCACGCCGCTCACACGCCGGGCCGCGATCGGCTGGCCCGAAAGCCAGCGGCGTAGTTCATCGGCCACCGCCTGTGCCGTGGCATACCGCCGCTCGGGCGATTTTTCCAGGCATTTCAGGCAAATGGTTTCCAGATCGCGCGGCACCGATGCGTCGAGCTTGCGCGGAGCCGGCGGATCGTCGTGAATGATCTGCATCACGAGCATCCGCGCGTTGCCGCGAAATGGCAACTCGCCCGTCAATAGCTCGAACAGAATCGTGCCTAGCGAATAAACGTCGCTGCGGCGGTCGGCCTGATGGCTCTCGCCCTTGGCCTGTTCGGGCGACATATAGGCGGGCGTGCCCAGCACTCGCCCGTCGATGGTCATCGTGATCTCGCCGGCTTCGCGCTTGGCCAAGCCAAAATCCATCAGGTGCGGCCGGCCGTCGGCGTCGAGCATGATGTTCGATGGCTTTAGATCGCGGTGCACCACCCCGCAACGGTGGGCGTGCTCCAGCGCCTCGGCCACGGTCAGACAGAGCGTGGCGGCTTCGCGGGGCGAAAGCCGCCCCGCGGTGAGCCGATCGGCCAGCGTGACACCCCGCACCAAGTCGCTGACAATATAGACAGTGTCGCCCTCGCGTCCGACTTCGTGCACGCTGACGATGTTGGGATGGTGCAGTTGGGCCGCCGCCCGAGCCTCGCGCAGGAAAAGCTCGGTCTCATCGCGGCTCAGTTGCTCGCGACGTGGAATCTTGACGGCCACCGTGCGATCGAGCTGCGTGTCGCGGGCCATCCAGACAGTGCCGAACTGCCCGACGCCCAGCCGATCGACCAACTCGAAGTGGCCGAGCGTGCGCGCTTGTTCGCCATGGTAGCTGGCGGTGCGGTCGCCCAGCAGGCTGAAATGGCTGCCGCATGACGGGCAGTCGATCTCTTCCAGCCCGGCGTCGTCAAGCAATTCAACCGGCTGATGGCAGTGGGGGCAGCGGATGTTCATGTCTCCACTCCGATCAGGCGGGTTATCCCGACGCCCATGATCCAGAGAAACATCAAGAAAGACATCATCCCGAGGATCCCCCAGCAGATCAACGATCGCCTAAACAGATTTAGCAAAGCCGCCGTGAAGACGATCCAAAACAGAGTCACCGTGATCGCGACGGCTGAGAAACCCACAGTGCTGGTTTGCGAGGCAAAACGCCATAAAGAACTGAGAATCGCGAATGCCACGCAGAAGAGCGTGACGCTGCCCAAGGTTTGCCGCAGGCTCCATCGGCGGCCGTCGCATTTGCCTCCGGTCCGCCGAACGCCTCGATTGATGACCTGTGTCATGCGCGCGAACTCTTTCAGCCAGCCGCCCGCGATCATCGTGATCGCCCGCTCGACGTCATTATTCCCGTCGTATTCGTCGTTGCAACCATTTCATTTGGCGGGCGGCGAAAGCCCGGTTGGAACGCGATTCCGCCCACCGAGCGCCGGCTGCTGGCGCAGTCGCGCTTAACGGCGGTGCACCATCAAGCCGCGGCCTGGCTCGGCCAGCCAAGCTGGGTACATAGGGTTTTGCCAGGTTGCGGGGTTCGCAGACCAAGTCGCTCATTCGGTGGTCACCCGCCGCGAGCGCTTACCAAGTTTTTCGATGCGCGCTTCGATGCAACCCTATGCCCCGCAAGAACTTTGTGGTGGTTTTTTGGCTGTTTTTCTAATGGGGGGGTAAGAACTATTTTGGGGGGATACAATGCGCGAGCCGTGGAACTCTTACGCCGAGCCAAGTGATGAACATTGCGGCGCGCAGAAATCGAACCGAGAGAACGGAACGCTTATCAGCGCTGATGAGCGCTAATTAGTGTTCGGTCGCCTTCTCTCCTTCGCTTGCTTTTGTTCTAGCTCTCTGGCGCACGACCTAGAGCGCGTCTCCCTGTAGTATACATATGTATACACTCCTGTCAAGCGCCTGACTGCGCTTTTTGCCGCGGGACTCATTCTCGCAGCGGCTTCAACGAACTAGCGGGGTGAGGACCGCATAGGCCACCGTAGTCATCACGCTCCGCGTGATGGTTTCATCACGCGGAGCGTGATGTCTACGGTGGTCGGTCGTTCATGTTTGCAAATTATATTTGGTGCGCGTCGCACGCCCAGTTAGAATGCCTGCCGGTCGTTGTAGGCAATCAAGCGGAGGCCCAGCATGCGAATCGTTGCTCCTGTTCTGGCGGTGCTGCTGACCGTCGCCTCCGTGGTCCGGGCGGCCGATGCGATTCCGCCCGCCGAGCGCCGGCTGCTCGATGTGGCAGTGTCCGATTATATCAAGGGCAATACGCAACCCGCCCTGGCGTACTTGTCGCACCTTGCATCGCACGCTAGTGACGCCAAGCGAGCGGCCCTCGACGAATACCTGCGAGAGAAAAAGCTGCCGCCGCTGGCCAAGTTGCTGGCGGAGTCGCGCTTGAGGGCAATCCACAATCAAGCCATCGCCCGGCTGGGCCGACCGAACCCGCGGCAGATTTTGCTCGAACTGCCGGAATTGGCCGGCAGCCTCGACGCGGAGTTGCATGGCGCTAGCGATCACCGGCTGCTCAAGGCGGCGTTGCCCGACAATGCGACGCTGGTTGAATACGAGCGGTTGCTCGACACAACGCAGGGCTTGAGGCAGAGTTTGGCGGGCGCAAAGCAGGCGGCCGAGCATCTGGCGGGCCTAGTCAAGCTGATTCCCAAGGCCGAACGCGCCAGTTTAAAATCGCCGCAGGCCGAGCTGGTCGAGCGCGATTACCGGGCAGACGCCGACACGGCCGAAGATCTTTCGCGGCGTGTGGCCGCCATCGACGCCCTCTTGCGCGTGCGACGTTTGAACAAGGCCGCCGATGCCCTGCGCGGCAAGGGCTCGCCGGCCGAACGATTAGCGGCTGCTTACAGTTGGCAGGAAGACGCCCAACGACTGACCGAGTTTTTTAGGACGTTCAAGGGCGCTCCCCAAACGCCCGGCGCTCAAGAATTGTCGGAGCTCGCGGCGCCGGGCCTGGCCGGCCGCGTGAACTCGACCGCTGAACTTTGCCGTCGGCTGGCGGGCCCGCTTACCGAAAAGGCTCGTGAGCTTTACGCGGCGCTCGATTGGTGGAAACTTGGACGCTATGGTGAAGGCCCCGAGATGCGCGGCCTGGCGAAGCCCGATGACGCCTCGGTGAATGGGGTTTCGGCGCGTGCTTTGTACATGCCCGACGAGCCGCCCGTACCTACCGACCCTGCCGCGCCGAAGGCCGCCGACGCGACCGCCGCGGCAGAGCCCCAGGCCACCGCGCCTCACTACGCGCGCCGTCTTTTTCACTGGTGGGCCTGGGAGAACCTGCAGCTCGCGGCCGGAGAAACGGATGAACTCGGCGGCCTCGCCGGAAACAAAGCGCATCTATTTTCGCCCCACACACAGCAGCCTGACCTATGGCCGCACTTCCATCCCGTTTTGACGACCGTTGCTCCGATCGCCACGAGCGGTTTCGGCGACGACGGCTCGAACGCCAAAATCTTGTCGCGGTTGGTCGGTTACTTCGAATACGAACAAACGCTCGCTCACTTCCAACGTTTTTTAGCCGCCGCCTCGCCCAGCGAGCTAGCGGCGGCCGATGAGCTGGTGCAAGCGCGTGACGAGCTGGCGATTTACACCAATCTGGCGAGGTTCGTCAAACCGGCGCCCAACAAATTTGTCGAGTCGCCGGCAAACGTGCTTGTCGAGTCGTCGGCCATCGTCGCAGACAACTATCAGCGGCGGGGGCTGCAATGGCTGATCGCCTTGGCCTGGATCGAACATCAAGCGGCGCTGGTGGGCTTTACCGCGTCGCCTTTGCCGCTTACCACGGGCATGCCCATGCCAGTAAATGACGGTGCCTTTCAAGAGTTGCTTGTCGACAGTGCGCTGGTGCATCATGCCCGCTGGCACCAGACATATTTCTCACAGGGACAGGCGGGCGTCACGAGCGCCGTGGCCAAGCTTCAGCCCCCCGACGTGCTGGCCGAGGGCCGCCGGACGGTGCTGGCAATGGAACTGATGGAGGCGGCGGCGCAGACCGCCACCGTAGATCAGCGCCGCGAGTGGTACGGGCGTCTGGACGACTTGGGGGCCTTCCGCGAACAGCTTTTCAATCGAATTCTTCGCGACCAAGAGCTGCTCAAGATCGCCGAGATCAACGTGCCGCGGCTGCTGCGAGATCCACCCTAGCGCTCAGTCACGTAATACCGGCTATGCCGCGGCGAACCGCTCGCGCACCCAGGTGCGGAACTGGCGGATCCAGGTTGTTTCATTCGCCGACACCTCAAAATCAAGAAACGGCTCCAAGTCTTTGACTCGCAGCATCGGCAGATTGAGGCTGAATTCTCGCTCGACATACTGGCCGTCGGCAGCCAATGAGTAAGCCGTCAGCTCTTCGTTGCGCCAGCGCCATATTTCGGGCACGCCCAGGGCGGAATAGATGGGCAGCCGGGCAATAACGCTGCGGCCGATTTCCGTTTCAACGACTAGATCAGGCGGCGGGTCGATTTCCAAGTCGACTTTCCGTCGCCGGTTCACGCGATGGTGGTTGAGAATGTAATAACATTCGTCGGCCTCAAGCCCTTTGGCCAATTCGGGCCGCTTCCATGTCGTGCCGCTCAGGCTGCGCACCGGAATGTCCATTTCTTCCGTGAACGCTTCGATCATCCGGCCGATCAATCGCTTGACGGCTTCGTGGCCGGGCGACGGACTCATCAATTCGAGCGTCCCTTCATCGTAGGTCATGCGAACGTGCCAGTTCTCTTCGTTTTTGCGCAGCAATTCGTACGTGTCCCACGAAACGCCCGACAGAACGATCCTGTTTTCCGAAATCAGCGCCTGTTGTTCGACTGTCGCCATGCGAAAACCTCAGCCATGTAGCCTCATGCCATTCTATCGTCGGCATCTTAACTTCGCCATGCGACCGATTCACCGGTAGTGCCTTAACAGTGAGTTGCCACCGATTCGTTGAACATGTGGCACAGCCGCCCTCGGCTGTGATTCGCCGCCTACGGCGGCGTTGAACCGGCCCACAGCCGAGGGCGGCTGTGCCACATGGCCTCTGCCAGCAACACACTTTTAGGAGACTACCGGTTAGCCGGCGATCCCTGAACATAGATACCGATTCCAGGCGAACGTTTACCGCGGTGCATCCCACAATTGCAAGCCTTGCGGGCCGAGCGCGGCAAGCAGGTTGCCGTCCGGGCTGAACTCGACGCACGAAATCTCGCCCACCGCGCTGGACAACGTCAGGATGCGCTGCCCCAGGTCCATGTCCCAAAGAATCAGCGACTCATCTTTAGCCGCGCTCACCAGCCGGATGCCATCCGGATGGAAGGCCAACGCCGTGATTTCGCGGGAGTGACCGTGCAGCGTGTATTTCGGGGCGCCTGTGGCCAGATCCCAAACGGTGACGAAGTCCGCAGCATGGTTGTTATGCTGGCAGGCGCCGGCCAGGAACCGTCCGTCGGGGCTAATCGCGATCTTCGTGACCGAGCTCGGATAGCCATACGCCCCAATGATAAGATTCCGCACATACTTGCCGGTTTCGGCGTTCCAGAGATCGACGTGGCCGGGCCGCTGTTCCTGCGAAGCCGTCGCCAGCAGCCTGCCATCGGGACTGAAGGCCAAATCAGCGACCGCCGCGCGAATCCAGAACAGTTGCTCACCGTCGGCCAGCCGCACGACTTCGACTTTTTCGTCGCGTCCGCTGAACGCGACCCGATCACCGCTGGGATGAATGGCGACCGACCAAAGCAGGGCGGCGGGCGGGCGCTCGAATTCTTGTTGGATCTGCCCCGTTTCGGCGTCGCGGACCGTAACCTTGCACGGCCGATCAGACGCCCGCCCATTCCAGCTCTCGACGGTCGCAAACCACCGGCGATCAGAGCTGACGGCCAGGTCGCGGATGGCGAAGTCCTGTTGATCGAACTGCAGGTAATGCACCTGTTCGCCACGTTCAACGTTCC
>DATFDL010000569.1:0-18058 GCA_035252155.1 Pirellulales bacterium
CCTCCGCGGGCGATGGCCGGGGCAGGCAGCCGGCCGGAAGCCGCGCTAACCACCAGGCCAGATCGACGCCCCAGGCCGTGCGCGATCGCCACAGGCGCCGCAACGGGACCGCCTCGACCTGCAGCTCCTCGCGCAGCTCGCGCCGCAGTGCTTCGTCTTCGGTTTCGCCCGGCTCGATACCTCCTCCCGGAAAGCAGAAAGCGCCCGGCGCCACGACCAGTTGCGACCGGCGAATCACCAGAAGTTTTTCGCCGTTGGGAACAACCGCCACGACACCGCGACGGGCAGGTAAATCAGCCATGCTGCATCTTGCCGGTAGAAACGCCGTATGAATCCAAAATCCAAAATCTAAAATCCAAAATCGTCCGGGCCCGCTTTTCCGCCGACCACCAGTTTATAGAATAGAGCCTGGCGTGGACCCGCTAAGCACGCGGCTGGCCACGGCCCCGGACGAGACGCGCCGTACCCGGTGAAGACAAGACGACGCCCAACAGAAAGGGTGCGTCTCGTGGCCTGGGTCTATTTGTTGTTGGCGGGCGTTTTAGAGACGGCCTGGGCGATTGGGCTGAAGTACACGCACGGCTTTACTCGGCCCTGGCCAAGCGTGCTCACCGGATTGGCGATCGCGGCCAGCATGGTGTTATTGTCGTTGGCTGCCCGAACGCTGCCGATTTCGACCGCCTACGCCGTCTGGGTCGGCATCGGCGCCGCCGGAACGATGTTGCTCGGCATCATCTTTCTGGGGGAGTCTGCCAGCCCCGCTCGGCTCTTCTTCTTGGCTCTTTTGTTGATCGCCATTTTCGGTCTGAAGACGACGTCGGTAGGTTCTTGACATGTGGACGCACGGCCAGCACCATAAAGCATGGCCGCAGTGACCATCGCCCTCGATGCGGTTCAGCAAATCGAGGCGCTCCGCGACGGCAAAAGTACCGGTGCCTCTTCTCTTCTGTTCCTCCCGTGGGCTTTACCAGCTTTTGATCCAGGGAACGTCTCGGCCCAATGCGCGGCAAAGATCTAACGCGGCTTCGTAGAGGCGCAGGTTCTTTGGCTTGGGCGGCGCGGTCAAGCGGCACAGAGAAGAGGCACCGGTACTTTGTCTCGCGACCGGCGGCTCTCTTGGTTCGCTGATGTTGCGCCCCGCAGGGGTTGGTTACCCTCGACGGCGAGCCTCGAACTCTTCGGGGGTAAAGTAGTCCAGGGCCGAATGTCGGCGTCTGGTGTTGTAGTATCGGATGTAGGCGGTGACTTCCTTTCGGGTCAGGCCGTCATTCTCGTAGGGTTTCATCTCCAGCTCCAACTTGAGGGTGCCAAAACATGATTCCATGAAACTGCCGCACGCGATTCTCCAGCGTGGTGGCAGCCGGACCGCTTTGGGCGAGCAACCTCTCCTTCCAGCGATACAACAGATTGGCGCCGCTCAGGCCGAGGTTCTTCGCCACAGAGGCGGGGCTGTGGCCATCCAACAGCATCTGCACCGCCTCGGCCTTCAGATCGTCACTGTACGTCCGCCGCCCATGTCGCCGCCCGCGAGTCTCGTCCTTGCTCATTATGCACTCCTTCACGGCCCAGTTTACCAGGTAAACTAAGCACTAGGAGTGTCCGTCAAAGTGGAGCCACCTCATCGAAGCGATTATACGCATCGCAGCATTGAGGCGTCGCACGATGCCACGCGGGCACATCTATAGCGATCTGGAATGGAATTTCATAGGGCTGACGTATTGGATGGACGCCCACCGAGAGTTGGCCATCGACTACTGGCGTTATACGACAAGGCTGTTGTCGGCCAACCGCGTCGCGTATTCACTCCAGGGTGGAGGAATCGAGACGGGTTTGCTTTTGTGGTTTGGCGCACTGGCAATCCGGTCTCGTGAGGCCCGGCGACATGCCGCGTATCGGAAGCACCTCGCGCAAGCGGCGCCGCGGAAAGCTTCAACCGAAGTCTATGAGTTTTATAATGTCGTTCCGTACTTCGTCGCCAAGCATGAGCTAGACGCTCGCGGCAGATAGAGGTCGGTCAACGTGCGTTCGCGTTGTGAACGCGACTCCGGCCCTATCGTGAGAGCAGGAGAGGCGCTGGTGGGAGTCGAACCCACGATGGCGGATTTGCAATCCGCTGCCTTAGCCTCTTGGCGACAGCGCCTGGTGGGAAACACAAAATCTAACAAAGCTACCGCCGTCCTGTCAAAGCTTAATTCGCATTGCGCACCGGTCGGTGGCGTAGGAACGGGTTTGGCAGCGAACCTCTGTAGGGAACGCTCTCTGTGGCGTTCCATGTGCCGTGGATCGACGCCGCGCCGCCCATCGCGGAACGCCACGGAGGGCGTTCCCTACAGAGTATTATGAAATTCGCGGCGACGACGCGGAGAGTTGGCGAGTCCCCGCCTCGGCCCGTTCGGCTTGTCGAACGCTCGGCGGCGACCATACTAGTAGTGCGTGGCCAAGTGACGCCACGGCCGCCTGTGGGGCAGCGATCGCGATCGTCGCACCAACCTTCGACCCCGACTTTGGAGATTCGCCGATGTTGTGTTTCTTGCCGCGGCGGCTGTTGGCCCTGCTCGGGGCCGCCCTTTGTTGCGCCATCGTTGGGCAGCGGTCGATGGCCGAAGAGCCGGCCGATTGGACCAAAGGCGAAAATCTCGATCAACTGGTGACGCTCTACCGCCACTTCCACCAGACGCCCGAATTGTCATTGCACGAAAAACAGACCGCCGCGCGACTGGCGAAGGAACTGGCCGCGACCGGCGCCAAAGTGACCGCCGACGTGGGCGGCCACGGCGTCGTGGCCGTGATCGCCAACGGCAAAGGCCCCGCGCTGCTCATTCGCACCGATCTCGACGCCCTGCCGGTTACCGAACAAACCGGGCTGGCGTATGCCTCGAAGGTGGTCGTCAAAGACGATCAGTCGAACGAAGTCGGCGTCATGCACGCCTGTGGCCACGATATTCATATCACCTGCCTGGTGGGCGTCGCCCGGTATCTGGCGGCCAATAAGGACCGCTGGTCGGGCACGGTGGTGCTCATCGGCCAGCCCGCCGAAGAAAAAGGCGAAGGGGCCAAGTTGATGCTCGACGCGGGGCTGTTCGAACGGTTTCCGCGGCCCGACTACGCCTTGGCATTGCACGTCGATCCCAGCCTGGCCTCCGGGAGCGTTGGCTATCTGGCGGGTTACGCCCTGGCCAACGTCGATAGCGTCGATATCACGATTCGCGGTCGCGGCGGTCATGGCGCGTTTCCACACATGACCATCGATCCCATTGTCGAAGCCGCCCGGCTGATTCTCGACTTGCAGACCATCGTCGGCCGCGAGATCAAACCCACCGAGCCGGCGGTGGTCACTGTCGGCTCGATTCACGGCGGGGCCAAGCACAACGTCATCTCCGACAAGTGCCAATTGCAGTTGACCGTACGCAGCTATTCCGACGATGTCCGCAAGCACCTGCTCGAAGCGATCAAGCGCAAAGCGCTGGCCACGGCGGCCAGCTCGGGCGCCCCGGAGCCCACCGTCGAGGTGTCGGAGGGCACGCCCGCCATGTTCAACGACAAAGACTTGGTCGAGCGGCTGACGCCGGTATTCCGCCGCGTGCTCGGAGACGATCACGTGGTGCCCTCGGAACCGTCGATGGGCGGCGAAGATTTCAGCCAATATGGCCTGGCCGGCGTGCCCAGCTTTATGTTTCGCGTTGGGGCAGTCGAGCAAAAACGCTTGGACCGCTTCGAGCAGCTCGGACAAACTCCCCCCTCGCTGCACTCGCCGCTGTTCTATCCCGACGCCGAGCCGACCTTGGCCACCGGCGTGACGGCGATGGCCTCGGCGGCATTGGATCTATTGAGCGACGAGCGCCCCGCTGGCAAGAAGAATGCGGCAGATAAATAAATGCAGAGCGTGGCGATTTGCCGCGGGCGACGGCCTGGAAGGCCATCCTCCCAACAAGCACGCCGTGGCCGAGATTCAAAATACAGGTTTAGCGCCAGATGCCCCGGCTACGCACCCACCACTTGCTTTGGCTCGCCGCCTGGTTGGCGGTGGTGGCGGCCATCGTTGTACCGCTCTATGTGATACGCGGGCGAATGGTTGAGCGGCTGAGCCGACCCGAAGCGATGGCCGAGTGGCGGACCTGGCGGGCGGAGACCGAGCGGCAACGCGAAGCTTCCGGCCCGGTCGAACGGCGAGCCGCCGCCGGCACTGAGCCGCCCGCGCTCGTGCTGCTGCGCGATCATTTCGCCGCGATCGTCGCGACGAGCGTGTTGATGGGAAGTTTTCTGTACGCGTTTCTGGCCTTTGTGGCCCACGGCATCTCGCGCGAGCGCGCCAAGGCAAAGTCGGGCCAGCGCGATCTCTCCCCCGGCGAGCCTCGCTCATGAGCACGGGCCCTACGCGTCGCAGCCCGCCCGCGCCGTTGATGTGGCGCGCATGGCCGATCGAAGAGGGAGGGCCGACCGCCTGGTTTTTGGCCTGCCTGCTGGGCGGCGTGATGCTGCTGGCGGGCTGGCAGACGGCCAGCGCCTTTTGGGCCGTGGTGGTGGGCGGCGTAATGGCCGCCGCGGCCTGGCGGTATTTTTTGCCGGTGTACTATGAAATCAACTCCCAAGGCGTGTTTCAGACGGCGTTCGGACGGCGGCAGCGAATCTCGTGGCGCGGCATCGGCCGTGTCGAGATCGGCCGCGAGGGCGTCTTGATCGCCCCCGCCGGCGGCCCGTGGGCGGCGCTTCGCGGAATCTACGTGCCCTGGGGCGCCCATCGCGCCGAGCTTTTGGCCATCATCGATTATTACCTGCAACAGTTCCACGCCGACGAACGGATCATCGTTGGTTGACGTGGCCCTTGTGGAGGCTAGTCGTTTGGCCGCGTACAATGCCGGCATGGATTTGCAAGGTAGCAACGCCCTCGATGGCCCGCGGCGATTTGGCACGACCCACTGGAGCATCGTGCTCGCCGCGCAGTCGCCCGACTTGCCCGAGTCGCGCGAGGCGCTGGAAGACCTCTGCCGCAGCTATTGGTATCCGCTTTACGCCTATATGCGGCGGCGAGGCCATGCGGCCCATGAGGCCCAGGACCTGACGCAAGAGTTCTTCGCCACGCTTTTGGAAAAAAACTATTTGGAGTCGGCCGATCGCGAGCGAGGCCGCTTCCGGACATTCTTGTTGACCGCCGTTTCTCGTTTCTTGTCGAAACAGCACGACCGCTCGCGCGCGGCCAAGCGAGGCGGCGGTAAAAAGCCTTTGGCGATCGATGTGTCGTCGGGCGAAGAGCGATACCGCTGTGAGCCGGCCGATCGCTGGACGCCCGAGCGGCTGTTCGAGCGCCGCTGGGCGCTCACACTGCTCGAAACGGTTTTGGCCCGGCTTGCCGAGCGATACGCCGCCGAGGGGAAGGCCGACCTGTTCGAGCGATTGCGCGATTCGATCACCAGCGACGGAGGCGTTTCGTACGCCCAGACGGCGGCGTCGCTGGGCATGACCGAAGGCGCGGTGAAAGTCGCCGTGCATCGCTTGCGCCGACGCTATCGCGACACGCTGCGCGAAGAAATTGCCGCGACAGTCGAATCGCCCGGCGATGTCGACGATGAACTGAACCGGCTTTTTGAGGCGTTGGGAACAGCAGAAAATAAGGTGTAACCTTTGGTCGTTTTTCCGTAAGAATAGGGTCGAGGGCAACATCCGGTGGGAAAACTGCCCATGACCGAAACACGCAACTGCCCCGAGTGCGGCGCGGAACTACCCGCCGACTCGCCCAGCGGGCTTTGTCCCCGTTGCTTGCTCAAACAGGGTTTTGAGAGCCACGCGGCGGAAAAGCTGGCCGAGACCGCCGCGCCGGGCTCGCGCTTCACCGCTCCGCCTCCCGCCGAGCTGGCCCGGCATTTTCCACAGCTTGAAGTGCTCGAATTGCTCGGGCAAGGCGGCATGGGGGCGGTCTACAAAGCCCGGCAAGCGACGCTCGACCGCCTGGTGGCCCTCAAGATCCTGCCGGCGGAGGTCGGTCGCGATCCCGCCTTTGCCGAACGCTTCGCTCGCGAGGCACGGGCGCTGGCCCGGCTGAATCATCCGAACATCGTCGGCATTTACGACTTTGGCCAGGTCGATGGGCTGTACCACTTTGTGATGGAGTATGTCGACGGAGTCAGCTTGCGGCAGCTCGTCGAGGGCCGCCAGCTCGCCCCAAGTCAGGCCCTGGCCCTGGTGCCCCAGATTTGCGAGGCGCTGCAATTCGCCCATGACGAGGGGATCGTGCATCGCGACGTGAAGCCCGAGAACATTCTGCTCGACAAGCGGGGGCGCGTGAAGATCGCCGATTTTGGCTTGGCCAAGCTGCTGGGTTTGTCGGCTCACGGGGCGACACTCACCCGTATCGAGCAGGTGATGGGCACGCCGCTTTATATGGCGCCCGAGCAGATGCAAGCCTCGCACGCCGTCGACCATCGGGCCGACATCTATTCGCTGGGCGTGGTGTTTTACGAAATGCTGACGGGCGAGCTGCCGCTGGGCCGCTTCGCCCCGCCCTCGCACAAAGTACAGGTCGACGTGCGCCTCGACGAAGTCGTGCTGCGGACGCTGGAGCGCGAGCCGGACCGCCGCTATCAGCACGCCAGCGACGTGAAGACTGAAGTCGAGTCGATCGTCGCCAGTCCAGCGGCCACGGCGGCATCGGCAACGGGTGCCGCGCATACCACGCCGGCCCAGTGCCCCGCCCAGGTGCGAGCGCCGGCCATCGGGCTGTTGATCGCGGGAATTTTCAACTGGGTCTGGATGCCGCTGGCCGGCGGAGCGATCGCGTATGCCTTTGCCGCCTCGCCACGCACCCATTTGTCGAACGCGGAGGGCGCCCTTCTCGCATTGGCCGCCCTTACAATTCTCACCTTGAGCGGGTGCATCATGATCGCAGCACTCAAGATGATGCGTTGCCAGGCATACCCGCTGGCGATCCTGGGCAGCGTGCTCGCGATGTTAGTCAGCCCTGGCAATCTCATCGGTCTGCCAATTGGCATCTGGGCCTTGGTCATTCTCACGCAACGTGATGTCAAACGCTCGTTCAGTCGCGTAGCGACGCGTCATCCGAGCTGCGGCAAACGAATCGTCAGGGCCCCCTCCGCTTGTCTTTTGATCGTCGCGGGGATATCACTCGTGACCGCGCTGGGAATTGCGATCTGGTTTGGGCCGGCGAAGCTCTTTTGCGCGCTGCTGACGTTGCACGCGCTGTTTTTGGCATCGGCGGCGACAGTGATGCGTCGCCTGCGCGCCCGACGCTACGCGCTCTTCGCCATGATTTTGGCCGGAGGCGTCTTACCGCTGGCCGTTGGGCTGCCCCCACTCGCACTATGGCCGGCGTGGATCCCGTTGTGGCTGGGAATGCCCGCCACTCTTTGGGCGATGGCGACCCTTTTTCGTCCTGAAGTGCGCGAGGCATTCGCCTCGACGTCGCGGAATGGTCCCGCCCAGGCAGAGGTCGCCGCTCACGGAAATGTCAAGCGGGAAGCCGACCGCCTGTCAGTTCCGTGGCTTCGATGCGCCAATACGCATGCCTGGGTAGTCGTGTTGGGTCTGTTGGGCGTGGCCAGCGGTCTGCTGCCCTGGGGCCGGCTAAGCTGGTACGGGCCCAACACGTCTGGCGCGCTTGACGCCCCTTCTCGTTGGAACACGCAAGCGCTCTATGGCTGGGGGTCTTGGGAGGGCAAAGCCATCATGGCCGTTTTTTTGGTTTTGGCGCTGTTCCGGCTTGCCAGCGGCTTTGCCAGTCGGCCCAAGCGATGGCAGGCGGCGTCGTTGATCGTCGGCGCGGCATGCGTGCTGACATTATGTTATCTGAGCACGCAAGATCGCATCACGCCTCAGTTGCCTATTCTTGTGTTGAATCTTGTTCATGTGGAATTGCAACCTGGCTTGGCCGTACCCGTTGCGTTGGCGGTTGCGCTGCTTATTGTGGCGGCTGTTGAATTGCGCGTCGTACGAGAGGTCGGCGGTCAGGCATTGCCGTTTGCTGCGCTTTTTGCTTCTTTGATTCGATCCCGCCTCGTGCTGCGCGCGCTCCAATGGCTCCTGTCGCTCATGGCCGTGGCCTGTTTCCTAATGTTCTTCAATTTTCACTCCGAGGGACACCACGACAGTCAGGGGAATTGGCAGTCGTCGTGGGCGGTGGGATCGCCCACGCCTTGGTTTCTCTATGAGACCTGGCCGGCGGCGAACACGCCCTTTCGTTGGAACTTTATGCTGAACTCCTCTTGGTTTTTCACCCTGCTCGCGTTCGCCGCTTGCTACGCGGCCTGGCGCATTGAGAAAGTACTGCGTCCCCAGGCTGGGTTTTGGTCGGGCTCCCCGCAGATGATTCTCCTGGGCTGGTGGCTCGCGGTAATGTTCATCACGGGATACACCATCTGGATGGGCAACCGATCGCTTGGCTGGAGCATACCTGCGGCCCAAACGACGGGCGGCGCGCCGGCAGCGGAGCCAGGCCGGTAACTACGTCGAGGCGGCGCGAAAAGACATCAGGCCTTTTTAGGCTTCATGATTGCTTGTAGCTCTTCCCATTGCTGGGGCGTAACCGCATCGAGATAGTTGAACTCGCCGGCGCCGCGCACCGATTCGCCGCCGTCGATGGTCACGCAGGCACCGTTGATGTAGGCGCTGTAGTCGCTCAAGAGGTACGCGGCCAGATTCGCCAGCTCCTGGTGCTCGCCGACGCGGCCCAGCGGGATGCGGGTCATGGGGTCGCCCAACTCGCGCAGGGCGTCGGGCATGAGCCGCGACCAGGCGCCTTCGGTCGGAAAGGGGCCGGGAGCGATGGCGTTCGAGCGAATGCCGTACTTGCCCCACTCGGCAGCCAACGAGCGCGTCAGCGCCAAGACGCCCGCCTTGGCCACTGCCGAAGGCACTACATAGCCTGAACCACTGGAGGCATACGTAGTGACAATGTTCAAGATCGTGCCCGGCACGCCCGCGGCAATCCATCGCTTGCCGAAGGCCAGCGTGCAATGCACCGCGCCGCCCTGCACGATATCGACGACGGTTTGAAAAGCGTTGTAGCTGAGCCGCTCGGTCGGGCAAATAAAGTTGCCGGCGGCGTTGTTTACCAATCCGTGAACCGCGCCGAACCGGTCGAACGCCGCCGCAACCAGCGATTCAACTTGCTCGGTGTTACGCACGTCGCAAGGCTGGGCCAGCACCTCGCCGCCGGTTTCGCGATGCAACTCTTCGGCCGTGTGCTCCAGCACGTCGGCGCGCCGGCCGCAGATCACCAGCCGGGCGCCCAGCGAGAGCAGCGTTTGGGCCATCGAGCGTCCCAGCCCGGTGCCGCCGCCGGTGATCACGATCGTCCGGCCGCTGAACGCGCCCTCTCTGAGCATGACGCCGTGTTGCGTGCGATCGGTCATGTTGGTTAGCTCCGTGATAGCTCTGGTCAGTTGGTATAGGTGTTCGTCAGCTTATCGCACGGAAGATATAAACCGCCAGCATCGCGTTTTCCCGCGGCGGCAGTTAAAATCAACATCAATGGTCCGGTTGCTCGCCTTGCAGCAAACATTTCGCATTTCCGCCTCGATCCAAGCAGGTCTCTTTTGCCGCCGCTGACGCGCAACGAACGACTGTTGCTGACCGCGATGACGCTCGGCGGCCTCGCCCTGCGATGCGAAGGGCTGAGCGAGCTGTCGCTGGCCCATTTCGACGAAGGGGTGCTGATGTCGAGCGCCTTCGACGTGCGGCTCAAGGGTCTCTGGCAGTTTACACTCGCCCAGCCGCTGCAAGCGCCTCCGCTCTACCCGTGGCTGGTCGGCGGACTGATGTGGCTGACGGGCATCGCTTCGCCATTGATAGGCGTTTATGCCTCGGCACTGTTCGGTTCGGCGACGGTTCCGCTTTTCTTTTTGCTTGCCCGGCGGCTGTTCGGCAATCGTGTGGGGCTGATCGCGGCGGGCCTGCTGGCGACGAGCGACTTGCACATTGCTTTTTCGCGGATGGCGCTCACCGAGGCCGCGCTCACGTTTTGGTTTGTGCTGGCCATGTATGCTCTTGCTCGTCTGGCCGATGCGGGCCCTGGCGTCTGGGGCTGGGCGGTGGCCGCGGGTCTGGCCACGGCCGCCGCTTGGAATACCAAGTACAACGGCTGGATGCCGCTGGCAATTGCCGCGACGGCCTGGTTCTTGTTCGCCGCTCGTTATCGGCTGCTTATACGCCACGCGGTCGCGGATGAGACAGCCGTCGCCGGTGTGGCACAGCCGCCCCCGGCTGTAAGGTGGTCGCCAAAGGCGACCGAGAGACAGCCGAGGGCGGCTGTCCCACATTTCCGCATTCATGCCCGCGCGAACGATAATCATGCCGGGGGCCTCCTCTGGGCGGGGCTGCTGATTGCGACCTCAATCGCGGTGGCGTGCTACGTGCCTTGGTATCGGTATGTCGAGCGGTCGTTTGAAGGGGGCTACGCGGCGGTCCACCAAAACCATTTGAACTACGTCGGCGGCCTGGCCGACTGGCCGGGTCGCGCGGCGCGGCTGTTCGTCTCGCTGTCGGCGTTTCGACACCTGGGCTGGCTGCTCACGCTCACCGGCATGCTGATTGTTCTGGGTTGGCTTTGCGCGACCTTCGGCCGTGAGAACTCGCGTGCGCCGCGACTGCCGATGAGTGCAGCGCTCATTTTCGGCGCAATGGCCGCGGTCGCCGCCGCCGTGCTTGGCGCCGATGCGCTCTGCCTGCTCATTGCGACGGTGGCGATCGTGCCGGTTCTGATATGGGGACGCCGTGAGCACGTCATGTGGGCCGTGTGGCTGGGGGCGTTCGTTGTGCTGACGCCGTTCTACCACCCTTATACTCGCCTGCTGGTGCCAGCGATTCCCGCGGCCATTTGTCTGACGCTATGGTTGTTGTCCGCCACATTCGAATATTGCGCAGTTCTCGAAACACAAGCCGCGGCTGATGCCGGTGGCCGAGTCGAGTTCTGGAGGCCATCGCGCGGTTATGCGGCCGCGGCGCTGGTCACCGGCCTGGCGATTTCGTTGGCGGCTCATCCGTTTGGCTGGCTGCCGACCAAGGAACTTTGGCGCCGGTGGTCGACGCGGCAGGCATATCGGGCTTTCAACAAGGTGGTGCGCGAACATACGCCGCTCGATGCGCACATTCTCTGCCAGGGTATGCCGATCATGCCGCTCTATCTCGAGCGCCGTTGGGATTCGCTCGGGCACGTGCCGTTCACCGCCTGGATCGGCCATGTGCCTGAAAATCACCCATGCTATTTAGCGGTCGATTTTTGGGGGATCTATGGCGAACATCATGAGGCGGCCCGGCAAGCCATCACTGAGCACCTCGACGGTCTGCGGCCCGTAGGCTGGATCGAGAACGACCTGAACGTGGTGACACTGTTGGATTACTTGCCGCCGGCCCAAGTTGCTGAACGAATCTCGTACGAATGGGCGGCGTTGCGCCGGAGCGACCACGCCAGGCGAGCGGTGATTATTCCCGCGGACCCGCGCGACGAGCACGCCAACCTGATCGTGCTTTATGCCGTCGATCGCGGTCGTCTTTGACCGGACTACTCGTCGCTCGTGTCCGTACCCTGGTTGGGGTTCATGCCAGCCTGAATCATGGCGATGCGCTCGCGATGTTGCAGCACTCGACGAACGATGTCGGTAGCGGCGCCCAGAGAGCGACGATCGCGATCATGCCCCAAAGATTGATTTGGCTGAAGGCAGAAAGCCACCAAGCGCCTCCCCGATTTGGGGCATTGCGTCGGGTGCCGCGCGCGATGCGGCGCTGATTGCCGACTTCTCCGCCGCTCGCCCATTCAACTTTGCCAACGACGTGCTGCCGCTGCTTGGGGTGACGAACACGACCCGACGTTGGTGCGCATCGCCGTCGAGCCGTCCGAGCGGCTTTTGACGCCCGGGGAAATGCTGCCGCTGCAACTCGCTCTGGGCGAAACGCCTGAGCAGTTGGCGGCCATGCTCGTCAACTCCGACGAATACCTGACGCTGCACGCGGGCGGCAACGACTCGTTGCTAAGTGCGTTGTTCAGCGATGCCCTAGGCCGTCCGATCGACGCCGGCGCTTTGGCGCACTTCGAGCAAGAACTGACCGCCGGCGCCACCCGCGCCCAGATTGCCGACGAGATCTTTGCCGGCGCCGAGTACCGCACCGACGTAGTGCGCGACCTCGATATGCTGGCCGTCGACCGCGCGCCCGACAGCGGCGGAAGCACCTACTTTGTCGATCAGCTTGCCTTCGTGCAGCATGCAACCAAGTAGCAGTCCTGGCCACTCGGGGTGTGGTCACCAGCGGTGACTTCCCGACTTCTCACGAAGTCGGCTACACCCGAAGAATCGTCAAGATTTACGATTTATCCTTTGGCGCTTTGGCGTCGCGTTCGGCCTGCTTGCGCGTTAGTTCGGCCTGCAGCTTGGCGCGCTCGGCCGACTGCCGCCGCATCAGGCGGCCGAGGTGGGCCCGCGTGGCCAACATGTCGGTCAGGGCCAAGGCCATCGCCCAAAGCGCCAGCAGCGCCACGCCCGACCAGAAGAAGACGAACAGCGAGGGATGCTCGTCGGGCGCGATCGCTTGTCCGCCCGCCATGGCAGCACCCAGCAATACCAGCATGCCGCTGGTCTGCGCTCGCCGTCGAAATCTGCGCCGCTGATATGTAACTTCGCTCGCGTCGCTCTCTTGCCCGCGGGTTCCGCGCCAGCTTTGCCAATGCCACACCAGCAGCGCGACGCCGAGAGCGATGATCGCGAGGGGAATCAACCACGCCAGCCAGGCCAAGGCCAGAGGGCGCTCGGCCACGGCGACCGAATCCAGCCGGCCGATCGAGGCAAAGTAGTTTGCCGCCAAAATCTCGGCCGCCGCGGCAGTCATGGTTGGTCCTTCGGGCGGTTGCCGGTGCTTTCCTGCCGGAGCCATTCTTCGAGCACCCAACCGACCTTGGCCAGGCTCAGCGGCGAGCAGTGCCGTGGCGTGTCTTGCTCAGTGTGCCAGTAGGGATAGTCGAAGTCGATGATATCGCAGGTGGGAATCTGGGCGATGTCGTGCAACGGCAGATGATCGTCGCGCACCTCGCTGCCGCGTCGAGCGACAAACTCACGCACGCCCAACCGCCGAGCTGTGCCCCAGAGCGAGCTGATCAGCGGCCGAGTGTCTTGCCAACGCAGGCCGTTGATCTCCTGAAACAGGTGCAAATCGGCGTCGCCCACCATGTCGAGCAGCACGCCCCAGCGATAGGGCGTCTCGGGCTGCTCTCGGACATACTCGCGGGCGAAATGCGAGGCACCCAAAAAATATTCGCCCACCTCGTCAAAGACCAGTTCTTCGCCATCGAAAAGCACGACATCCACCCCTAGCTTGCCCGGCAGCTTGGCGAGCCGCGTGGCCAACTCCATCAAGACGGCCAGGCCGCTGCCACCGTCGTTGGCGCCGACAAACACGCCCTTGGGCTTACGCAGATCGCGGTCGGGAAACGGCCGTGTGTCGTAATGCGCGCAGAGCAGCACGCGCTGGTTGCGGGCGGTGTGCCAACGGGCGACGACATTGGCCATCGGCACCGCCGAACCATCGAGCGGGTGGCGCACCTGGAACGACTGCAGCGAGACCTCGGCGCCGCAGGTTTTGAAGTGCTCGACCAGCCATCGTCGCTGGGCGAGCATGGCTTTCGAGCCGCTGGGCCGCGGGCCGAAATCGCACGCCTCGCGCAGATATTTATAGGCGGCCGCGCCGTCGAAGGGAATGTCTTCCAGCGCCAGCCGTCGCGGGCCGGCCTGGGCCTCGGGCCACACCACGTAGCCGATCACCAGGCCGCCGATCAAAACTACGGCCGCCAAATAGAGCGATTGGCCTGAAATCCTACGCATCAAGTTATTGTAGCTCTCGGAGCAGGGCGTTCCAGGCTTTCGCGGTTTTGTTCCGCCACGACGGGGCTTGCCCCCGTCGAGCGCTGACTGATCAGCTAGTTTGCCCGCGCGCCGCGCCCTCCTCTTCGGTGTCGCATCCGCCGCCGTAGGCGGCGGATGCGACGCCGAAAAAGGAATGTAAAGGGTCTCGATTTGCGTTCATCTAGCTTGTCAGTCAGCGATCCACCGGGGCAAGCCCGGCGGTGGCGGAGCGGAGCAGATCCAATTCGGCCCAGATCAGCGGATGATCCGAGGCCCCGTTGTCGAGCATGCCTGCGTCGATCGTTTTCAGCCCGCGGGTCAAGATCCAATCGATGTGCGGCGGCGTCTGGTCGCCCATTACTTCGGCCAGCGGATCGCACACGCCGGGCTGCGACCGCAGTCGTTCGATTTGCGGGTCGGTCTGCGTGCAATTCAAGTCGCCCAGCAGGATGGCTGGCTCGGCCAATGCCAAAAACAGCTCGCCCACCGCGCGCAATTGGCTGTTCCGTTCGTCATCGGAACGATCGAGATGCGTGAGGACGACATGAATATCGCGGTCGCCATGCTGGGCCGTGAGCAGCACGGCATTGCGACAACTGTGACTGAGTCGCTGGCGTAACGGCACGGTCTGCCACGACGTGACGCACAGCGACGACAGCACGGCGTTGCCAAACCGAAAGCGCCACCAGCGTTCTTCGGTCGGAGCGAACAGCCAACCCATCCGCAGCCGCCGCGCGAGGGTCTCGGCCTGGCAATCGCTTCGCCACAGATCGCCGTGGACCTCGTTGAGCGCCGCCAGGTCGAGCCCGGTCAGGGCTTCTGCGGTGGGCGACAAGTCGCGACTGCCCGTGCGGCCGACGCCGCCATGAATGTTGAACGTGCCGACGCGGAACGTACCGCCCTGAGTCGAGGTCGCCGCCACTTGGCCGATCAATGATGTGCCGGCGTCGGCCCCGCAGGGTCGCCGTTGATAACCGCTGTAGCCGACGAACAACGCCAGCCCCGCGGCCAACAGCAACCCTCTTGTACGCGCTCGCATCGCAGGTGGCGATTCGGTGAGAGTATTCAGGGTATGTTGATGGCTATGTGCTTCCAGAAATCACCTAAGGGTGCCACGGCATCCGCCGCGGCGCGGTTGACATCAATCCCGCGCGCGACGCAACTCGCCGCGGCGGACGCCGTGCAGCACCGTCTTCAAGGTCGGGCCAAGAGGCAGATCGGCACGGCGTCCATCGCAGCGACTGCGCTTGTGCAAATTGCGAAGCCACTCGCGCTGCGACGGATGCCGTGGCACCCAGTCCCGTCCTTCCCTCAAGTGGTTTTCAAGTAGAAGACTCAGGCCGCTCGGCGGATCGCTTCGCGCGGTTGTGCCAGGCGCGAGAGCACACGTGCAAAAACCCGCTCGACGCTGATCTCGTCGAGGCACAAGGGCGGGTCGTATTTCAACGGGCAGCGGCGCGCGAAGCAGGGCGAACAACTAAGATGGCGCTGGAGCACCGCCGCGTCGCTCGCATAGGGGCCGGTGCGCAGGGCGTGCGACGGACCAAACAGGCCGACCACCGGTGTGCCCACCGCCACGGCCAAATGCAGCACGCCCGAGTCGCCGCTCACCATCACCGCCGCCCGCGCCAGCAGCACCGAGGCGGCCAAGGAGCGAAATCGCCCGTCGGCCCGCCAAACCGCCTCGCCCAACGGCTCGGCCACTTCATCGCAGATCGAGTGAGAGCCGGTGCCGCCGACCAAGACCACGCGCACGTCCGGCTGTCGGAGTAACCGCCGCGCGAGCTGAGTATACTTCTCAGGCGGCCAGCGGTGCGAGCTGTGCGGCCCATCGGGGTTGAGCGCCACCAATCGCTGATCGGGGCGGAAGCCGCGCCGCCGGCACCAGGCATCGACAGCGGCCACATCGGCGGCAGTCGGATGAAGCTCAAAGAGGCCGGGCCCCTCGGCCGATTCGTGCGGCGCGGCGTCGGTTAAATAGGGTCGCTTCAGGGGCGGTCCGTGCGATTGGCTGGTCAGCCGCGCCGCCAGCGCCAGATTGCGCTCGACCGCATGCAGCTCGAGCGTATCGAGAGGCACGCAATCGTTGTAAAACAGATGAGCAAGTTCGAGCGACGGCCGGTAGCCGATCCGCCGAGCGGCGCCGCTTAGCCCGGCCACCAGGCCGCTGCGCCAACTCGCTTGGAAGTCGATGGCCACGTCGCAACCCGCCTGCCGCACGCGCCGGGCAAACTCGCCAAACCCCCGCCACCGCCGGCGGTCCCAGCCAATCACGTCGTCGAGCCAGGGCTGGGCTTGCAGCAGATCGGCATACGCTTCGTCGACGGCCCAGACCAGCCGGGCGCGCGGGTGCGCGGCCCGAATCGAGCGGGCGGCCGGCAAGGCGTGGATAATCTCGCCCAACGAGTCGAGTTGGACAATTAAAATCTGTGTCATCGGTTGCGTAATAGCCGACCGTCGAGGCGGTAAAAATCGCGGGCGGGGATTGTCTCAAATCGGCCCCAGCCCGGCAACACCGCTTCGGGGTAGCCGGGAAGTATCCTAACAGTGTGGTGCTCGTGCGCAAAATGACGCTAACCCAAAGCGCAAGCGAGGCAGAATCGGGCAATTTCCTCGCTTGCGCTTCGGGTTAGTGTGGGCCAACACTACCTGTGGCGTTGACCCGACCGCCTTCGGTAACCTAAAAAAGCTTGTTAGTCGGTGGCTGGGGCAGAGGCTTGCCGATGCCCGGCTCGCACAGACCGGGGCATCGCTTAGACTCTGCCCCAGCCACCGCGTTTCGCACGAAACGCCGGAAACTCCCCGTTGCCGCCCATGGTTGTCCTCTTCGAAGACGAACAAGTCAGCGATCTCTATCCGATCACCATCGGCAAGCCGGCCTACACGATCGGCTGTGGATCGTTTCGGCTGCTCGATCGCGTGGCCGAACTGGGCGGGACGGTGCATGCGGTGGTGCGTCCATATTTGCGCGAGTTCCGCCAGACCGAGCCGCCACGAACCGGGGTGGCGGGGGCGGTCTATGTGAACGCCCGGCTGGTGCCCTCGGTGGCCGCGCTCGAAGTCCTTAAAAAGCTGATCGCCGCCGGCCGGCCCGGTGTGGCGCTGGCCAGCGATGAATTTCGCCCCCGCGATTCGGTCCCCACGGCACCCCGAGGCGGATCGCAGGGTTATGATGGGCAGATCGCCGCGGCCGTGTTGCCCGCCGACGCCGTCTTGCCGCCCGACGACGCCACCGCACAAGAGCTGGCGGCGTGGCTCGTCAAATTGCGGCTGGCCAAGCTCGACGCGCCGCGACTGCCGCTCTTCGACTATCCGCATGATGTTATCCGCCACCATCTAACCACCCTGGCCGGAAATCTCGAAAGGCGACTCGCCACCGGCGATTATCGCGAGGTTGCCGACGGCGTTTTCGCCGCCGAAGGCGCGCAGCTCGGGCAGTATGTGGTGACCGAGACGCGCGGCGGACCGATTCTGATCGACCAGCGGGCCACGATCGGGCCGCACTGTTTTCTGCGCGGGCCGGCGTATGTCGGCGTCGATGCCCGGGTGATCGAACAATCGGCCATCAAAGACGCCGTGGCACTGGGCCACACCACCAAGGTCGGCGGCGAGGTCGAAGGCGCGGTGATCGAGCCTTTTACCAACAAGCAGCACCACGGCTTTTTGGGACACAGTTATCTCGGCAGTTGGGTCAATCTGGGCGCCGGCACTTGCAACAGCGACTTGAAGAACACCTACGGCCCGGTCAACATGGAATATCACGGCCGCAAGGTGGCCACCGGAATGCAGTTTCTTGGGGCGATCGTCGGCGATTACGCGAAGACGGCAATCAACACAGGCATCTTCACCGGCAAAACCATTGGCGCGTGCAGCATGGTTTATGGTTTTGTGACGACCAACGTGCCGAGCTTTACCAACTATGCTCGCTTGTTCGGGCAGGTGACCGAGGCGCCGGTCGACGTAATGGCGGCCACACAAGCGCGGATGTTTGCCCGACGGAAGGTCGAGCAACGTCCGTGCGACGTACAATTGCTGCACGATATGTACGAGCTCACCCGCCACGAACGCCAGTTGGCCGGCGAGCCGCTGTCGCTCTGAGGAGGCATTAGAAATAAATCAAGTGACATCCCTTCGCTGTCTGTAGGGAATGCCCTCCGTGGCGTTCCGCGAGCTGCGATTCGACGTCGCGCCGCCCTCCGCGGAACGCCACGGAGGGCGTT
>DATFDL010000570.1:0-6664 GCA_035252155.1 Pirellulales bacterium
CCGTCGCGCTTGCCGGTGTACAAGGCTTCGTCATCGCGCAGATCGCCCCGGGCCACGGTGCCGGCGACCAGCGGCCGGGCCGAACTGCCGTCGTCATAAAAATTGCTGGCTTCGAGCGGCTCGTAACGCTGCTCGTCGTACATGTCGAGCATGTCGCAACCGCTGGCGGCAACGAGTGCGATCAGGGCTAGAGAGCCGTGCAAGACGAGCTGGCGCTTCATGGCGTCACCTCGAAGATGTTCTCGGGCGACAGCTCCGCCAAGAATTGCCGCGTCTGATCGATGCGAAACTGTGGATCGCGCGTTTCGATGCACAGAAAGAACCGGTCGCGGCTGGCCCGCGCGAACTCGGGCACGTTGAACACCGGATGGTACGGCATCGGCAGACCGTTGAGCGCGAACATGCCGAATAGCGCCGCAAACGAAGCGATCAGCACCGTCAACTCGAACGTGATCGGGATGAAGGCGGGCCAGCTATGCAATGGCCGGCCACCGACGTTGATGGCATAACTGTCGACCGAGGCATAGTACATCATGTAATAAGCCGACAGGCCACCGACAATTCCGCCGATCAGCGTGACCAGTGGCAGCCGCGTGCGGCGGAAGCCCAGCGCCTCCGAAAGGCCGTGCAGCGGGAACGGCGAGTAGGCGTCCATCCGCCGATAGCCCGCCGCATGCGCGCGACGGGCCGCATCGAGCAGGGCATCGCCCGTCTCGAATTCGGCCATCAAGCCATAAAGGTCGGCCGGAAGGTTCATGCGGTTGACCCTCCCGTTCGGTCGGCTGCCTGACACGGTCCGAGGCCCTGCCCGAACCGGAGAAATCGAGATGCGACCAGGAAGCTTACGCCTCCCGCTCGCCGCCCGTACGTCGAAGCAAGCCCTAGGCTATCGAATGACGCACCCTCGGTGCTGTAAAACCGGGGCATCGTTACACTCTGCCCCAGCCACCTACCGAGTGGCGGCGCGACGTCGCTCGTAAATCGCGGAACGCCACGGAGGGCGTTCCCTACAGAGCCTTGCATCTTCGCGTGTCCTTCCTCTATTCTCCTTCTCGCGATGTGTCGCGCACCAGCTCGCGCAACTCGAAGATGGAAATCATCGGCAAGAACCGAATGAACAAAAAGAACAACGTCAAGAACAAACCCATCGAGCCAAACAGCTCCGCAAAATCCCACACCGTCGGGTAATACATGTGCCAGGCCGATGGCAGGTAGTCGCGGTGCAAGCTGGTGATGACGATCACAAACCGCTCGAGCCACATGCCGGTCTGCGTGACGAGCGACAGCAAAAACAGGCAGGGCACGCTCCGCCGGATGGCCCGGAACCAAAAAAGCTGCGGCGCCAGCGCATTGCAACCGATGATCGCCCAATAGCTCCAGGCGTAGTGGCCCAGGGCGCGATTGATCGTCACATAGCGCTCGAACGGGCTGCCGCTGTACATGGCGTAAAACCATTCGCAGAAATAGCCGTATCCCACCATGCTGCCGGTGGCGAGCATGATTTTGGCCATGTTGTCCAGGTGCTTGAGCGTGACGAAGTCGTGCAGCCCGTACATCCAGCGCAGCGGAATGGCCAACGTCATCACCATGGCGAAGCCCGAAAATATCGCCCCCGCCACAAAGTACGGCGGAAAGATCGTGCTGTGCCAGCCGGGCACGATGGCCACGGCAAAGTCCATGCCCACGATGCTGTGGACCGAAAGCACCAACGGAGTCGCGAGCCCGGCCAGCAGCAGATAGGCCATCTGATAACGATGCCAGTGCCGAGCGCTGTTGCGCCAGCCCATGGCCATCATGCCGTAGATAATGCGTGCGAAGCCGCGCGGCGAACGGTCGCGCAGCGTGGCCATGTCGGGAATCAGGCCTGCGTACCAGAACAACAGCGAGACTGTGGCGTAGGTCGACACCGCAAACACGTCCCATACCAACGGGCTGCGGAACTGCGGCCACAAATCCATGGTGTTGGGATAGGGAAAGAGCCAATAAAACACCCACGGCCGCCCTAAGTGAAGCAGCGGAAACAGCCCGGCGCAGGCCACGGCAAACAGCGTCATCGCTTCGGCGAAGCGGTTGATGCTGGTGCGCCATTCTTGCTTGAGCAGCAGCAAGATGGCCGAGATCAGCGTGCCGGCGTGCCCGATGCCGATCCACCATACGAAATTGACAATCGGAAATGCCCAGCCGACCGGAATGTTGGTGCCCCAGATGCCGATGCCGGTGGCCAGCAGATAAGCGGTGGCATAAAGAAACGTCATCAGCAGCACAAAGCCCACTCCAAAACCCACCCACCAGCTTTTGGGCGTGGGCTGTGTGAGCACGATCGAACTAATTTTGTCAGTGACCGAGCCGTAGGTGTGCCCGGGCTGGAGCACGGGCATGCCGGCCAGCTCGGCGCCTGCGGAAACCGTCGGAGGGGCGGCATGCTCGCTCATGTCTCACCCTTCTGGCCGAGGTGCTCATCGACTCGCTCATCGATACGGTCGAGCGGCGGCGTGTCGGTGTCGGCCGGCGCGTTGAGCTGTTCGTGCGGGTTGCGCAGCCGGGCCAGGTACGTCGTGCGCGGGCGGGTGTTCAACTCGGCCAGCAAACTGTAATTCAACGGCGAATGCCGTAGCCTAGCTACTTCGCTGCTGGGATCCTTCAGATTTCCAAAGACGATTGCCCGCGTTGGGCAGGCCTGTTGGCAGGCGGTGACGATGTCGCCGTCGGCAATCGCATCGTTTGTTTTATGGGCGTCGATCTTCGCTTCTTGAATCCGCTGCACGCAATAGGTGCATTTTTCCATCACGCCACGGCTGCGAACCGTCACGTCGGGATTGTGCAGCATGGCCAACTGCGGCTCGCGGTCGTAGCCCAGCAACGCCTCGTAATTCAAAAAGTTGAATCGCCGCACCTTGTAGGGGCAATTGTTCGAGCAATAACGCGTGCCGACGCAGCGGTTGTAGACCATCTGGTTCAGCCCTTCGCTGCTGTGCACCGTGGCGCCCACCGGGCATACCAGCTCGCACGGTGCGTCTTCGCATTGCATGCAAAGGATGGGCTGGAAATACGCATCGGGGTTCTCTAGTCCGCCGCGGTAATATCGGTCGATGCGGAGCCAGTGCATTTCGCGGCCGTGCGAGACCTGCTCCTTGCCGACAATGGGCGTGTTGTTCTCGGCCTGACAAGCCACCACGCAGGCGTTGCAGCCGATGCAGGCCGTCTGGTCGATCACCATGCCCCAGGCGTTGTCGGGATCGGCTTTTTCTTCGGGGTAAAGGGTCGGCAGGTTTTCAGGATGGTGCGATTCTTCGCGCTGTTTCTTGTCGCCGGTGTGCTGCAAGAAGTCGCGTTTGTCCGCGTACTGCTTGACGGTGCCCGACTGCACCAGGTCGCGGCCGTGCATGCTGTAGTGGTCTTGCGTCGCCACCAGCGGATAGCGGCGGCCGGTGGCCTTCAATTCGGCCCCCTTGGCAAACCAGGCGTGCCGCGCGGGGCGGATGCGGTAAGCGTCGACGCCCACGCCCGTGCCCACCCGGCCCGAGTGCGTGCGGCCGTAGCCAAGCGAAAGGCTGATCGAACCGTCGGGGTGGCCCGGCACGATCCAGACGGGCGCTTCGATCGTGCGGTCGTTCAGGGTGATTTGTACAACGTCGCCATTGGCCAGTTGCTCGTTCTCCGCCATCGCGGGACTGATCAGAGCGGCATTGTCCCAGGTCAGCTTGGTGAGCGGCTTGGGCAGCTCTTGCAGCCAGCCGTTATTGGCAAACCGCCCGTCCCACACGCTCGGATCGGGATAGAAAGCCACCTCGACTCCGCCGCCACGTTGCTCTTCGTCGCCGGGCTGCGCGCTGTCAGCGGCAGTTAACGTTGGCTCACGCGGGCCGCTCTTCGTGTCGGGCATCAGGCCGTCGTGCACCGCTTTTCGCCAAAGGGCGCCGAAATTGTCCGCGCCGAGCCGGCGTCGCCAATAGTCTTGCACAATCTCGAACGCCGATTGTTCGGCCCGTCCGGCCAGTACCGCCAACAGCTCATGCGGCGTGCGACCGCCGTAAAGCGGCGCAATCAACGGTTGCACGATTGTCGTTGTGCCGTCGAACGCCCGGGCATCGCCCCACGACTCCAGATAATGGGCGGCCGGAATGTGCCAATGGCACAGGAACGAGGTTTCATCGTAGCTTTGCGACAAATGCACGCAGAAGGGCACCTGCTTGAGCCGAGCACCGAAATCAAATTCGGCCGGCGAATTATAGACCGGATTGCCGTCGAGAATCACCAGCATCTCGACATGCCCGGCTGCCATGTCGTCGGCGAGCGACTTGAGCGACTGCAACTGATCTTCAGGCCGGGCTTCGACCGGCTCGATGTATTCGACCGTCTGCCCGACATTCTCCAGCTCGCGGTTGATGGCGTGCACCAGCGCGTGAACTACCGGCGGCTGTCCCTCGCCAGGTACTACCAGGCACGCGCCGCGATGGTCTCGCAAATCGGCGACGACGGTTTGCAACCATTGCAGATGTTCGCCGGCCGGCACACTGGGGCGGCTGCGGTCGGTCTCGACGCCCAGTTGCTCGGCCAGCGCGCGTGTGAAGGCTTCAATCTCCGAAGGCGCCAGCGGCAGGCGGTGATCGGCCATCGCCCCGGTCAAGCCGGGCGTGCTTTCGACCGCATACAGCCGGTTCATTTCTGGGCCGAGCGTGCTGACCCGACGGCGGTCGATGAACGCCCGAGCATAACTCACGCTGCCGGGCATGCCGACCAAAAAATCGGCATCGAGCGAGAGCACCACCTCGGCCCGATCGAACTGGTACACCGTGTCGACATATTCACCGAAGGCGAGCCTCGCCCCGGCACGCACGTTGTCGCGCCCGCAGGGTTCGTATTGATGCCAACGGGCCTCGGGCAGATCGTCCAAGAGGGCCGTCAACTGGTCGGCCAGCGTGGGAGACGTGACGGTTTCAGTCAGAATGCGCAGCCCTCGACCGCCAGCCGATCGAAGAGCGGGCAGCTCTGCGGAGATTGCCGTCAAGAATTTGTCCCACGTTTGAATTCGCTCGCGGTGCATGACCGTTTGCGAGCGGTCGGGATCGTAGAGCGAAAGAATCGATGCCTGACAGAAGGCGTCGGTGGCGCCCAGGCTGGCCGGATGGTCGGGGTTGCCTTCGATCTTGGTCGGGCGGCCCAGGTGGCTTTCGACCAGCAGCCCAGTGGCATAGCCGCCCAGCGTCATGGCGGTGGCAAAGAAGAGCGGCTTGCCGGGCAGCACCTCTTCGGGCTGACGCACGTAGGGCACAATCTTTTCTTCAGGCTGGCGCAGACAGCCCATCGCGCCGGCCAGCCCCAGCGAGGCGGCCATCAACTTGAGAAAGTGCCGGCGGCTGGCGGCGTCCATCCATTCGCCCGCCTGGCGGGGAAACTCGCGCCGCAGATATTCCTGGAAGCCGGGCGTGTCGGCCAGTTGCTCGAAGCTGCGCCAGTATTCACGGCCACCGGCCGCCGACAGGCGAGCGCGGATCGATTGCCAATCGGTGGGCGTGCTTGTGTCGGGTTCAAAGAACAGCGCCATCCTAGCCGCGCTTTCTACGAGAGTGGTCCAGCCCCCCGGCCATTATGGCGATTTTAAAATTTCGTGCCAGCGTCACGCAGTCATGGACTACGGCGTTTCGACAATCTCTCGCCAATTTGCGGCTTTGACTGCTCGGCGCATCATGCGATCCAACCGTTCTAGATCAGTTACTGCTTCAAGCCGACCCTTGATGGACTCGTCCGGCGGGCCGAGGCGCTCTTCGCCCGCGATCAGAATCGACTTCTTGGCTTGCTTTTCCATTCCTTGGTCCAGGATCATTAGGTAAGTATCTGATTCTTCCATCAAACGTACTCCTCGAAAAATCGTACGAGCCAAGTCGCGTTGTACACGTAGGCCCGCCAACAATAGCGCTTCGGTCAATAATCTTTTTGCTCGGTCAAGCGGGGCTTCATTGATCAGCCGCTCGACGACTCGCTGAACGACCGCAGCCAGGCCGTCTTCAAGCGGCAGCCCTTCCGGCAACCCGCCGAGCACCGCCAAAGGCACGATGGCAAGATCGCCGTTCACCAATTCCTCCGCCGGGCGCTCCCATAGCCGCACGATCTCATAGCCAAAATCCATCTTACCACGGCCCGGTCGCGGGTCGTAGTGGACTGACCCGTCCATGCTCGAATGGGCGGCGCTGGGGCGCAATAGAATGACGATGGTATGTACCGGAACGAGATGGTGGGCATAAAGCAGTGCATTGTAGAGCAGCAGGTCGGCGTGTTTCCGCGCCGAGGCGCTCGACTGAAATTCGATGTGAACGATTTCCTTCAATGGATCGCCGATGCCCACGACCAAATCGGCGGCGGCCGTCACGATCGAGAGGTCGACATTCAGCAGCGTCAAGGGCGAGGTAGGGGGCCGATCGAAGGCTGCCAAAAATCCAGCCGGGCTTTCACGCCCCAAGGATTTAAGGGTGGCATCGAAGGTCAGGGCCATGCGCAATTCCAATTAAGAAAGGGCCATGCGGGTCCGGGACGCGATTGTCGCCGTTTGCTCCGCAAGCGTAGCGCTATTTTCGCGGAGCGCAACGCGACTTCAAGGGACGTCGGGGGCCCACCAATGGCGACTTCAGGGAGTCGGGCGCTCCTACAGCCGCTTGCAAAGATGCTC
>DATFDL010000571.1:0-5603 GCA_035252155.1 Pirellulales bacterium
ATTTCGCCGGGCTTGCCGGTGAAGACCTCGGCCACCAAGAACGGCTGCGACAGGAAGCGCTCCATGCGGCGGGCACGGTGTACCACCAGCTTGTCCTGTTCGCTCAACTCGTCGATGCCCAGAATGGCGATGATGTCTTGCAGCTCGCGATAACGCTGCAACGTGCGCTGCACTCGCCGGGCGACCGCATAGTGCCGTTCGCCCACGTACTGCGGATCGAGAATGCGGCTCGATGACGCCAACGGATCGACCGCCGGGTATATCCCCTTCTCGCTGATCGACCGCTCCAAGTAAAGAAAGGCGTCGAGGTTGCCGAAGGCTGTGGCGGGTGCGGGGTCGGTCGGGTCGTCGGCCGGCACGTACACGGCCTGTACCGAGGTGATGGCGCCCTTGTTGGTCGAGGCGATCCGCTCTTGTAAAGCGCCCATTTCAGTGGCCAGCGTCGGCTGATATCCCACCGCCGAAGGCATGCGGCCCAACAAAGCGGAGACCTCGCTGCCCGCCTGCGAAAAGCGGAAGATATTATCGACGAAAAGCAAGGTATCGGCCCCGGTGGTGTCGCGGAAGTATTCGGCCATGGTCAGGGCCGAGAGGGCCACGCGCAAACGGGCGCCGGGCGGCTCGTTCATCTGGCCGAACACCATGCAAGTTTGCTCGATGACCTTGCGGCCGGTCTGGCCGATTTCGGTCTCTTGCATTTCAAGCCACAGATCGGTGCCTTCGCGAGTGCGTTCGCCGACGCCCGCGAACACCGAGTAACCGCCGTGAGCGCTGGCGATGCGGGCGATCAGCTCGGTCAGAATGACCGTCTTGCCCAGCCCGGCACCGCCGAACAGTCCGGCCTTGCCGCCGCGCACGAACGGCGTGAGCAGGTCGATCACCTTGATGCCCGTCTCGAACAGCTCAGTCTTGGTCGAAAGATCGTTGACGTCGGGAGCGTCGCGGTGGATGCTCCAGCGTTCTTCGACTTGCACGGGGCCGCGACCGTCGATCGGTTCGCCCAGCAGGTTGAACACTCGGCCGAGGGTGGCTTTGCCGACCGGCACGGAGACGGGCTTGCCCGTATCAAGGCATTCTTGGCCGCGGATCATGCCGTCGGTGCTACCCAGGGCCACGCACCGCACGCGCCCGCCGCCGAGGTGCTGCTGCACCTCGCCCGTCAGCTCAACCTTCACTCCTTTGTGCTCGGCGTGAATCTTGATGGCGTTGTAAATGGCCGGCAGGCGTTCGGGTGAAAACTCGACATCGAACGTCGAGCCGATGACTTGCGTGACGTGACCGAGGTTCTTGTGCCCGTCGGTCTTGTGTATGGGCATGCGTTCGACAGTGGCCATGAGGAGCGGGGGCTGGGGGCTAGGGGCTAGGGATTGGTGATTAAGCGTTTGTTTCGGGCGTATAATAGTCCTCACGCTCCGCGTGAGGGAAACCATCACGCAAAGCGTGATGTCTACGGTGGCTGGTTAATGATTTCTCGGTGGCTGGGGCAGAGCCTTGGCGATGCCCGGGCGCGTCGTTGACGATTCGTCGGCTCGTTTTCAGTGCGGCTCATTTGCTGGCAGTCAACTCGAAGAGTTTGATCTCGGTATCATCGGCAACGGCGCAAATCTTACCGTCGCGGGTAGCCGCGAGGCACATTACGAGGCCGGGATCGCCATTGCGGACAGGGAATACACCGGTTTCGCGTTGATGGGCAAAATCCCAACGTCGTGCGCCTAGCGAGGACGCAAGCAAGACGGAGTTGCTATCGGGCAGGACCGCTAAATCCAAAATGTTGTGCTTGAGCTGCTCGCCAATCCGAACGCGTATCTGTCGGGACGACAAATCCCATACCACGACGCTGCCTCCGCCGCTTGATGAGACAATACTCTTGCCGTCCGGTGAATAAGCGAGGGCTATTTTGATACGATCCTGACCCTCCAACCGCGCGACTTCGGAACGGGAGCCTACATTCCAAAGCTGAATTGGTTTTGCGTAACCCGCGGACGCGAGCGTTTTCCCGTTGGGAGAAAACGCCAGGCGTACGGCGCTTTTCGATTCTGTCGCCATCGCGCCAAGGCGCCTCCCGCCCGGAATCTGCCAAAGAATAACATCGCGATCCGCGCTCGACGCGAGAATGTCGGCAGTTGGCGAAAAGGCTAGTGATGTAACGCTATCACCGTGCCCACGAAGGGTGTGCTTCTCCTCGCCGGTATCCGCGGACCATATTTTGATCGTTTTGTCGGAACTCCCAGAGGCGAGCGATTTGCCGTCTCGCGAAAACGCGACGCTTAGGACGTAATCGCCTTTAGCATGGCCAGCGATGACTTTGTGTTCGGTGCGCTTATTGACATCCCAAATGCGAATCGTGCCATCTTGGCTCGCCGACGCCAGCAAGCTTCCATCCGGATTGAAAGCCAGCCCTAGAATTAACTCCCGGTGTCCCTTCAGCGCGGCTAGTTCGGAGGCGCAAGCCATGCTAGATAACGCGCCGACAAGAGCCAACCCCACAATGAGGTTGCCTACTCGCAATCGATAGCGAATTAAGTTCGTCGTCATTTCGTCGTCGCGAGCTAATGGTGGGACTCGCAAGCTCGTCCCACCCTACATGTCTGTCCTTCGTTGCCGTCGGGTGCCCTACTTCAGCGCCTCGACGCCGCCGAGCACTTCCATGATCTCGCCGGTGATCTGGCTTTGACGGGCGCGGTTGTAACGCATCGAAAGTTGCTTGATCAGCTTGTCGGCGTTCTCGGTGGCCGCCTTCATGGCCACCATCCGGGCGACCTGCTCGCTGACCGCCGCGTCTAAAAAGCATTTAAACAGTTTTACCTTGAAGCTGGTAGGCACCACTTCCTCCAAAATGCTCTGGGCCGACGGCAAAAACTCGTACTGCGTTTGCCCGCCGTCGCGGTCGGCATCGCCTTCGCCGGCCCCGGCCAGCGAGGCCAGCGGCAGCAGCGTCTCGACGGTGGCCACCTGCCGGGCAATGCCCTCGAAGCGGGTGTAGGCCACATCGAGTCGGTCGAGCTGCCCGGTGGCGTACTCTTCGAGATAGCGATTGGCCAGCACCTCGACCTCGCCAAAGCTGGGCTTGTCTTCAAAGTGCGTGTAGGTATGTTCGGGCGAGATCTCGCGGAAGCGAAAGCCGGTAATACCGCGCTTGCCCGAGACTTCGAGCGTCACGCTCGGCACCGCCGATCGCAGCTCGTTGTACCGCGGCAGCGCCACGCGCAACACGCTTGAGTTATATCCGCCGCACAAGCCGCGGTTGCCGGTGAGCACCAATAGCACGGCCCGCTTGGTCTCGGCCCGGGCTTCGAGCAGCGGATGGCTGACCTCCAGGCCGGTGCGAGCCAGGTCGGCCACCAGGGCGGTGATCCGCCGGGTGTAGGCCGTGGCGGCGGCCGCGCGGTCCATGGCTTTTTTGAACCGCGCGGTGGCGATCAGCTCCATCGTCCGCGTGATCTTGCGGATGTTCTTGATCGATTTGCGTCGCTTGTCGAGAGCGCGGGCTTTGGCCATTTAACTAATGAATCGAATCGTAAGCGGGTAACGGTAAAGTTCGCCTTGGTTGGCTTTGATACCGGCGATAATCAGGAACACCAAATCGAAAATCAACACCGCGGGCAAAAGCACAATTCCAATGCCGATGCAAAACGTCAAGCCGGCAAGCAAGGCGTAGATCGTCACCGAAATTTGAAAATTCACGGCCTCTTTGCCCTGATCGTCCACGAAAGCCGACTGATCTTTTTTGATCTGCCACACGACCAGCGGACCCAACACGTTGGCCAGGGGTATGCCGGTGTATTTGGCCAACGCCGCTAGGTGGCAAATCATGGCCCACATACGGGCGTCGCTGTCCGATAATTTCGCTTCGCTACTGACGGCCCCAGGTTCTACTTGACCGGTTTCGACCGGGGTCTGCCCGAGGGTTGACTCGTCCATCGTTGTTACGCCTTTCGTGAACGGGTGCGGTGTGTTTTGCCAATCGCTCGTAGGTCAGGCTTTCTAGCCTGACGTCGCAAGCCTGCGGACCATAGGGTGGAACGAGTTTACGAGTCCCACCTTTTCCGGTGGCGCATTGCAGCAGGTCGATGCAGCCAAATGGTGGGACTCGTTTCACTCGTCCCACCCTACGGCCGTCCACCACCGTCAGGCTGGAAAGCCTGACCTACGGATTGGCTCAATATGCTTTCGTTTGCACCTCCTGGTTATTGGGCCGCGGGGCACAAGGCCCCGGGCTACCTTGCCGCAGTCGCTGCAACTTGTTTTCTGCCCGCAAACTGCGTTTGGAAATCGGCAATCGCCTTTTCGAGGGCGGCGGCGGTGTCGTCGTCGAGCTTTTTGGTGTCGGCGATCTTCTTGCGAATCTCCGACTTCTGCTCGCGAACGAACGCCAGAAACTCGCGCTCCCACTCGGCCACCTGCTCGCGCGGAATCTTGTCGAGGTGGCCGCGGGTGCCGGCGTAAATGCTCAACACCTCGTCGGTCACGTCCATTGGTTGATACTGCCCCTGCTTGAGCAGCTCGATCATGCGATAGCCGCGATCGAGCCGGGCCTGCGTGGCGGCGTCGAGATCGGTGCCCAACTGAGCGAAGGCCTCCAGCTCGCGGAAGGCCGCCAAGTCGAGACGAAGGCCGCCGGCCACCTTTTTCATGGCCGGAATCTGGGCGGCGCCGCCGACGCGCGACACCGAAATGCCCGCGTTCATGGCCGGCCGCTGCCCGGCGAAGAATAAGTCGGGCTGCAAATAAATCTGCCCGTCGGTGATCGAAATCACGTTGGTCGGAATATAGGCCGAGACCTCGCCTTCGAGTGTTTCGATGATCGGCAGCGAGGTGAGCGACCCGCCACCTAGCTCGTCGCTGAGCTTGGCCGAACGCTCCAAGAGGCGACTGTGGCAATAAAAAACGTCGCCCGGATAGGCTTCGCGTCCCGGCGGGCGACGCATGAGCAGCGAAAGCTGGCGGTAAGCCACGGCCTGCTTTGAAAGATCGTCATACACAATCAGGGCGTGCTGCCCGTTGTACATGAAGTGCTCCGCCATGGCCGTGCCGGCGTACGCGGCCACATATTGGAGCGGCGCCGTGTCGCTGGCGCCGGCCACCACCACGGTGGTGAAGTCCATCGCGCCGTGCTTGCGCAGGTTTTCGACCACGCCGGCCACCGTCGATTCTTTCTGACCGATCGCCACGTAAAAGCACTTTACTCCCGAGGTGCGCTGGTTGACGATGGCGTCGATGCCGATGGCGGTCTTGCCGGTCTTGCGGTCGCCGATGATCAGCTCGCGCTGGCCGCGGCCGATGGGGGTCATCGAGTCGATCGCCTTGATGCCGGTTTGCAGCGGCTCGCGCACGGGCTGGCGTCCGGCGATGCCGGGGGCCATGAATTCCACCGGGCGGCGCTCGCCCGTGACGATCGGTCCCTTGCCGTCGAGCGGGTTGCCCAGCGGATCGACCACGCGGCCAATGACCGCGTCGCCCACCGGCACGCTCAGCAGGCGGCCAGTGCTGCGCACTTCGTCGCCTTCGTTGATCGACAAAAAGTCGCCCAGAATAATGACGCCCACCGAGTGCTCTTCCAGGTTGAAGGCCAGCCCGGTGACGCCGCTGGGAAACTCGACCAT
>DATFDL010000572.1:0-41395 GCA_035252155.1 Pirellulales bacterium
AGGTCGTCCGAGACGTGCCCCAGGTCGCGGCCCTCGACACCCATCGTCACGTCGATCGTCGGCTGAATGTTGATGTGCTTGATTTCCGAGGGGATCGTGGCCCGTTCGATCGACGCCAGATCGCCCAGCCGCACCTGCTGGTGCTGATGATCGCCGGTGATGGGGATGTTCAAGATGTCGGGCATCGACTCAATGGCTTTTTCCGGGTATTGCACGCCCACGAAGTATTGATTGTGGCTGACCGGATCGATCCAGAAGTTCTTCTTGTTGAACGAAATGCTCGAATTCGTTGAGGCGATCACGTTCTGCATGATGTCGGCTTGCGTCAGCCCCAGGTCGGCGGCCTTGGCGCGATCGACCGTGATGACGAAGGCCGGAGCGTCCATGCGTTGCAGCACGCGGGCATCGACCACGCCCGGCACCTGCGCCGCTTCGTTGCGGATCTGCTCGCCGACCTTGAACACCAGATCCTGCTTGTTGCCGGTAATGCGGATGTTAATCGGCGTCGATTTGCCTTCGTTCAAGGCTCCCCGCACCATGCCGCCGGCGTCGAAGGCAAAATCGAGATTGCCGAATTGCGGCTGATGGGAGAAACCTTCTCGCAACACGCCGATGTACTCCTGGGCAGAGCGCGAGCGGTGATGCGACAACTGCACCTTGACCACGGCGTCCATCGGGCCGGCGTTGGGCGTATAGGCGGCCGACCAGTCGGGCGTGACGCCGATCTCCGAGATGAAGAGCGCCAGATCGTGTTCGGGGATCGACTCGCGGATGAAGCTTTCGACCTCGGCGAGTTTTTCTTCGGTCATCTCGATGCGTCGGCCGGCCGGGGCGCGGACGAAAATCTCGAACGAGCCGGCGTCGACCTCTGGAAAGAAATCTCGCCGCAGCCGCGGGCCGAAAAAGCCGAGCACGGCAAATAGCAAACCGAACGCCGTCACCACTGTCAGCAGGCGGTGGTTGAGCACTGAGTTCAAGGCCCGCACGTACATGGCGATGCCGCGCTGGATCAGCGCTTCCCAGCGGGCGAAAACCCGGCCCAGCGGTCCGCGCGGAGCATGTTCGCTGGCGGCTTCCGCCCGCCGGACTTCGGCCACCAGGCCCGTCTCTTCCGCGCCATCGTCTCCGACAACAGGATCGTGCCCCGCGGTCGGTCCGTGCTCGCCGGCGGCGTGCCCTTTCAGCCACAACGCACTAAAGGCCGGCACCAGCGACCGTGACAGCAGATAGGCCGTCACCATCGCAAAGGCCACCGCCAGCGCCATCGGCCGGAACAGGAACTGCCCGATGCCGGGCATCAACGCCAACGGCGCCAGCACTAAGAACGTGCAGAGCGTCGAGACCAGCTCGGGCATGGCCACCTCGCTGGCGCCCAAGAACGCCGCTTCGTGCGGGCTGGAACCCAGCGAGAGATGCCGGTGCGTGTTCTCCAGGCAGATGATCGCGCTGTCGACCATCGGCCCGATGGCCAACGCCAATCCGCCCAGCGTCATTACATTGACCGTGTTGCCCGTGTAATAGAGGCAAACCAATGCCGAGAGCACCGAGAGCGGCAGTGTCATGATGGCGATCATCGTCATCCGCCATTCGCCCAAAAACACCAGGATGACCAGCGAGCAAAGGATCGAACCCAGGGCGCCTTCTTGCACCAAGGCTTCGATCGACGTGCGTACATAGACCGACTGGTCCATGACCATTTTCAAGGCGATGCCGGGGCGCGTGAGCCGGGCGGTCATGTCGGGCAGGGCCTGGGTCAGCGTGTCGACCACCTTCAGCGTGCTGGCCCCGAGCTGCCGATAAACCGGAATATAGACCTGCCGCCGGCCGTTGACGCGCACGATATTGGTTTGAATGAACGCCGCATCCTGGGCGCTGGCCACGTCGCGCAGATACTCCGAATTGCCGTGCGTGGCCGTCAACGGAATGTTGCCCATCCCCTCTTTGCCATCCACGTATTCGTACATCGAGTTCGACATCAGGGCGAAATCGAGATCGCCAATCTTCACGTCGCCCGATGGCACGAACACGTTGAATTGATCGGCGGCCCGCATCACGTCGACGGGTGCCAGGCCGCGGGCCTGCATCTTGATGCGGTCGAGGTAGAGCATCACGGCCCGCAGCTTGCCGCCGAAGACCACCGGGGCCGACGCGCCGGGGTTGCTCATGATCATGTTCCGCACTTCATAGCGGCCCACGTCATACAAAATCGACTCGGGCTCGCTCTCGCTGTCCAAGGCCACCAGGCACACCGGCACGGTGCTGGTGGGGTCGAACGGCAGCACCACCGGCGGCAGCGTGCCCGGCGGCAGGTTGGGCAACACCGACAACGCCAGCGAATTGACCTGCGTCAGTGCCCCGTTGGGATCGACGTCGTCATGGAAGTAGTTGCGCACCACGCTGGCGCCGACGATCGACCGCGACTCTTGCATCCGGATGCCGTTCGACTGCCCGGTCCAGCGCTCCATGCGGTTGGTGATGTCTTTTTCGATTCCCTTGGCGGGCATGCCGCCGTAAAACGTGAGCACTTGCACGGCGGGGCTTTTGAAGACCGGCAAGATGTCGAAGGGAATTTGTGTTAGGCAGAGAACGCCCAACACCAGAATGGTGAAGACCGTCACCGTGACGGCGTACGGATTGCGCAGCGACGCCCGGATCAGCCCGTTCATGAACTTCCTCTCACAGCGTTCAATCACCCTGGAAACGGCCAACTGAGACGGCGCAAGCAAGAGCTATGCCGGTCGCGCTCAAGGGAGGCTCCTGCGGCTTCAGATCGGCATTCTGAAACGAATGGAACGGTGATTTGCCGAGAAACGCTGAAGTCCGTAACTTTCCCGACATGCAAAAAAATCGGAATGACCCTCGGAGTCGAGATTTTCGTTGGCCAATATTTTTCCACGCGCCCTCGCGATGATGGACGTGTTCTGTACAATGCTCGATGAACATCGGCCGAGCTTTTTATGGCGAAGCGACGCATTCCGCGGTATCAACGAAACCAAGATCGCGACGAGGCGACGCCTCGCCCGCCACGCGGACGAATCCAAGCAGATCTTTCCCAACAGGCGCCGAACAACTCGTGGTCGGCCCCGCCTTTGTACTATGAGGACATGCCGTTCGTCTGTGTCGACTGTGGGAAGGATGAGATTTGGACCGCCCGGCAACAGCAGTGGTGGTATGAAGTCGCCAAGGGATCGGTGTACTCCCGCGCCGTTCGTTGCCATGACTGCCGCCAGGCGCGGCGAGAGCAGCAAGAAGCTGGTTCGCCAAAGACGCAACCGATCCGGCATATAGGACATTTGATGAAGCTGGTCCGGGCCGAGGTCGATCGCGCGCTATTGGACGCAGGTTTCGTCTACGAATCGAGAAACAGGCCCGAGCACCCGGGCGACCGAATTTGGATTGATTATCGCCGGGACGGGCAGACCTTCAGTCTCGCCTATGAACACTGCGATGCACGTCTGATCGCGGAGCTCCTGAGCGAAAACGGCGATTGTCGCACAGTCGCGATCACCGAGATCCCACAACCGCCGTCGAATGCGAAGCTGCTGGAAACCATCAAGCAATTTTCCGCGGCGATCATGGAATGGCTAGCGGCTTATCGCTCCGCAGGGGTACCACGGCATCCGTCGCGGCGCGAGTGACGTCGCATTGACGACCAGCCGTAGGGTGGGACGAGTGAAACGAGTCCCACCTTTGGCTCACCACGATCCGTTCCCTACAGACCCGAAGGGTATCACCGGCTGTGTTCCTCAAAGCCGGTCATTAAAAACACCGTCAGTGAGCGCGGCCCGTGCGCACCGATCACCAGCGATTGCTCGATGTCGGCCGTCTTCGAGGGGCCCGAAATGAAAACGCCAAACCGCGGCTCGCCAAACGACAATCGCCGATAGGCCTCGTGCAGGTTATGCACGATCTTGTCGGCGGGCACGACGAGCGCCAGGTGCTGGGCGATGACGTAAATCACGCGATGCTTAACCCCCGCATCGCTGACCCAGATCGCGCCGTTCTCGGCCACGCCAAATTCGCCCGGCAAAATTGCATAGTCGACGGTTTCCAGCGAGTGCGGATCGTCGATGGCGTCCAAATCGACATTCGATGCGCCGACGCCCGGCACGTGCGAACAGATTTGCCTCGCCTCAGCATACTCGGGCGACTCTGCCAACTCGCGCTGAAGATGTTCGAGATCGCGCACCGCAATGCATCGGCCGCCCACCGAAGTGAGCACCTCGATGAATTGTCCCACCGGGTCCTCGTAGCGGATCCAGGGCTGAGCCAAGTCGGGCAGTGGCTGCGCGGCCATCGGGTGGCGGCGGATCGCCGCCAGGATCGACGCCTTGGCCTGGGCGTCCGTCGGCCGGCTATCGTTCATGGCGTCGCCGGTAAAGTTCACGGAAACTGTTCCGAGGAAACTGCGGCAGCTCGCGCTGCCGGCCCCAGGCGTTGAAGCGATTGTAGATCAACCATCGGGGCAAGCGAGGCACGATGGCCCGCGCCAGCTTGCCCGACAGGCGATAAAGCCAACCATGCCGGAGCACGAACCCGCCCCACCGCATGGCCAGCCGCTTGTGCCAGGGCAGCAAGCCGCGGATCGCCAATTCACGCCGCCAGGTGAGCAGTTGGTGGTGCAGGTCGATCTTCACTGGGCAGACATCGGTGCACGAGCCGCACAGACTGCACGCGTGCGGCAGACTGTAATGTTGCCGGGCGTCGCGCGCGGGCGCCAAGATCGACCCGATCGGGCCGGGCACGGTGGTGGCGTAGCTATGCCCGCCGCTGCGCCGGTAGACCGGGCAGGTGTTCATGCACGCGCCGCAGCGAATGCACGACAGCGAACGCCGAAACTCATGGCTGGCCAGGATACCGGTACGGCCATTGTCGACGAGCACGATGTGCAGCTCGCCGCCCGGCCGCGGCCCGTGAAAGTGCGACGAGTAGGTGGTGATCGGCTGCCCGGTGGCCGAGCGCGCCAACAGCCGCAAAAAAACGCCCAAGTCTTTGGCCCGCGGGATGATTTTTTCGATGCCCAGGCAGGCGATGTGCAGCTTGGGCAGCGAGACGCCCAGGTCTGCGTTGCCCTCGTTGGTGCAGACCACCAAGCCGCCGGTCTCGGCCACGGCGAAGTTGACGCCGGTAATGCCCGCGTCGGCCCGCATAAAACACTCGCGCAGTCGTCGCCGGGCGGCCTCGGCCAGGTAGTTGGGTTCGCTCACGCCGGCCTCCGTGCCTAGCCGCTCGTGAAACAATTGCCCGACTTCTTCTTTCTTGATATGGATGGCCGGCAGCACGATGTGACTGGGCGGTTCGCCGCGCAACTGCACGATCCATTCGCCCAGGTCGGTATCAACCACTTCGATGCCGTGCCGCTCGAGGTACGGATTCAGATGGCACTCTTCGGTGAGCATCGACTTGCTTTTGACCACCCGCCGCACGCCGTGCTGCTGCAAAACGGACAGCACGATTTCGTTGTGCTCGGCAGCATGGCGCGCCCAGTGAACGTGCGCGCCCAGCCGCGTCGCTTGCTCGGCGAATTGCTCCAGATAATCGGCCAGCCGCGAAAGCGTGTGGGCCTTGATCTGCGAGGCGGTCTCGCGCAACGCTTCCCACTCGGGCAACGCCTGGGCGGCCTTGTCGCGCTTGGCCCGCACGAACCACAGCGCCTGATCGTGCCAATGCGCCCGCGCGTCATTCGCGACAAACTCGGCGGCTGCGGCGGCGTGAGGCATGACGTTCGTTACACGGTTGGAAGGCAAAAAAATTGAGGGCAAAAAATGAAGAAGAAGGCAGACGAATGACGTTGCGCGGTTAGGACATCTCTTCTCTTCCTCCTGCTTTTTTTGCCCTCAATTTTTTTGTCTTAGATCCGCGGCGGCGGCGACGAGTTTGGGGGTAGCGATGCGCGTGCCGTAGACCGCACCGAACCGCTCGCGCAATCCGCGAAAGTCGTCGTGTAAAAAACAATAAACGTCTTCCGGCGGCGAGAGTGCCAACCACTGGGCTGCCAATTGGCTCATCGCCGCGTGATAGTCTTCTTCGCGGTGGCCATGAGCGTAACAGCGGCCCGAAAACCGCCGCAGGTCGCCGTCGAAGTCCGGCGAAATGTGCCAGAGCTCGTGAATCACCGTGGCCAGTTTTTCGGCGAACGGCAGGTTCAAAAACCGCGGCAAATAGAAGCTCAACAGGTAAAGCATCTCGCGGCCCGATGATGGGTCGAAGATGCGCTCGATTGAATAGTGACGTCCGCCGCGGACGGTCGACAGGCTGCCGCCGGCGAACCGCAGCGGCGTCAACGTGGCCTGCACGCCGTGCGAGACTGCCTTGCGGGCCTGGCAATAGCGAATGGCCACGCGCGACATGTCGACGTGGGCTAGCTCCGGCAACCGTGTGCAAAGATCGTCGCAAAGCCGCGCGACATGGAACGTAAAATCGAAGCCGGATGCAACAGCGGCGGAAGCCATCGTAGAACGGAATTCATTCCGTTTGGATACGGTACTGTGATTCCACCGCGGGAAACGGAATGAATTCCGTTTTACAAAGGCGGCTAGGCCTCAGCGCCGGCGGCCGACGACTCAGGGCTGGACGCTTCGAATCGCGGCGCCGCGGCGCGCTGGACCACGCGGTCACGCACTCCCACGAACTCCAAAATTGCCCGAGCGCCGGCGTCGCCCAGCCGTGGCTGCGACAGTTTCAGGATGCGGGTGTAGCCGCCGGGCCGGTCGACGAAGCGGGGAGCGACCTCTTCAAACAGCACCCGCACGGCCTGCTTGTCGCCCAGCAGCACCAACGCCCGTCGCCGGGCGGTCACGGCGGGGGCCCGCGCCGCCGACCATTGCCGCCAGCGGTCGCTGGTGCGCCAGCGCTTCCATTCGTCGCTGTCGCGCTCGGCGTCGCTGGCAAATTCGGCGGCCGCTTGTTCGGCCTGCAGACCCCGGCAGGCCAGCGTGATGCACTTCTCGACCAACGGGCGAACCTCTTTGGCCTTCGGCAGCGTCGTGACGATGCGGCCCTTCACCTTGGGCGGGTTTTCATCGTGCTCGGCGTCGCGCTCGGTGAGAAACAACGCGCTGGCCAAATTGCGCAGCAAGGCCCGTTGGTGGTGCGGCGCCCGGCCCAGCGTGCGGCCTTTTCGTCGATGTCGCATGGTCGATTACCTTATATCCAGTAGGTCAGGCTTTTTAGCCTGACGAAGCTGACGGATGTCAGGCTGGAAAGCCTGACCTACGTGCTGTTCGTCGCGCTCACACACCGGCCGGCGACGGCACGCGCATGCCGAGCCGCAACCCAAGCTCGCCCAGTTTCTCGTTCACCTCGGCCAACGTCGTATCGCCGAATTTCGGTAGATCGAGCAACTGCTCGGGCGTGCGGCTGATCAGGTCGCGCACCGAGAAGATATTCTCTTCGCGGAGGCAGTTCATGGCCCGGGCCGTCAACTTCAGGTCGGCCACACTCATGTTCAGCTTGCTCTCCGAAATCACTTCGCCGTGACTCGCCGCCCGTGGCTCGGCGAACACCGCCGGACCCAGCTCCGAGTATTGCACGAACGGGTTGAGGTGCTTTCGCAAGATCTTGGCCGCCTCGACCATGGCCATCTCGGGGCCGATCGAGCCGTTCGTCCAAATCTCCAGCGTCAGCTTGTCGTAGTTGGTCTTCTGGCCGACGCGCGTCTCTTCGATCTCATAGCGCACGCGCACCACCGGGCTGAAGACCGCATCGACCGGAATGATGCCAATCTCGACGTTCGGGCTGTGCTCGGTCGAGGGCACATAACCGCGACCGTTCTCGATGACCATCTCCACCTCGAACGGCACGTCCTCGGTCAGCGTGGCCAGCACGTGGTTCTTGTTGATCACCTCGATCGTGTCGTCGGTCTTGACGTCGGACCCGGTCACCAGGCCCTTGGTCCGCTTGTCGATGCGGATGACCTTGGTGCTTTCGCTGAAGTTCTTCACCACTAGCGACTTGATGTTCAAGATGACGTCGGTCACGTCTTCGACCACGCCGGGCAGCGTGGTGAACTCGTGCTGGGCGCCGTGAATCTTGACCTGCGTCACGGCGCTGCCTTCGAGGCTGGAGAGCAAAATCCGCCGCAAGCTATTGCCCACGGTGGCGCCGAAACCGCGCTCGAACGGCTCGGCGACGAATTTACCGTAGGTGGAAGTCAACGTGGCTTTGTCGCACGTGACCAGACTGGGAAGCTCCAACCCACGCCATCGAATCCGCATGAGAATCCTCCACGAAAAACACCGGCTTACGCCAACGAGCCGCGCCTACTTCGAGCACAACTCGATAATCAACTGCGTCTGAACGGGAATCGACACGTCGAAGTCTTCGGGCAGCCGCGCGACGCGCCCCTCGGGAATCGGGCCTTCGACAAGCGACAAAAAGTCGGGCAACTGCCGCTGATTCTCGGCCAGGTTGGCCTGAATGGCTTGCAGACTTTTTTTGCGGTTCTTGGCCCGCACCACGTCGCCCGGCCTGACCAAATAACTGGGAATGTTCACCCGCTGGCCGTTGACGGTGATATGCCCGTGCGAAACCAACTGTCGGGCCTGCGCTCGGCTTTGGCCGAAGCCGAGCCGATGCACCACGTTGTCCAGCCGCCGCTCCAGGAGGCTCATCAGCGTCGCCCCGGTGTTGCCCTTCGACCGCTGGGCCTCGGCAAAGTAACGGCGAAATTGCCGCTCGAGCACCCCGTAGTAATGCTTGACCTTTTGCTTCTCACGCAGGTGAAGGCCGTAGTCGGTGGCCTTGCCGCGGCGGGTGTGCATGCCCGGCGCCGTGTCGCGGCGTTCGACGCCGCACTTGGGCGTGTCGCAACGCGTGCCCTTGAGAAAGAGCTTCATTCCCTCGCGGCGGCAAAGCCGGCAAACCGGTCCAGTATGTCGAGCCATGTATCGTTGTTACGGGGTCAGCGAAACGTAGGTCAGGCTTTCTAGCCTGACGGGCCTCAGGCTGGAAAGCCTGACCTACAACGTGTTGTTAGGGGTTTAATCTTGCTCAATTCAAAAGGCCGCTAGACGCGCCGTTTGCGGGGCGGACGGCAGCCGTTGTGCGGCAGCGGAGTGACGTCCTCGATACTCTTCACCGTCAGGCCGGCCGACTGCAGGGCGGTGATGGCGCTCTCTCGGCCACTGCCGGGGCCTTTCACGCGCACGTCGACTTCTTTCACGCCGAACTTCGAGGCTTTTTCGGCGGCCTGCTGGGCGGCGCACTGCCCGGCAAAGGGCGTGCTCTTGCGGCTGCCTTTGAAATTGCAGGTGCCGGCGCTGGCCCAGCAGAGCGTGTCGCCCTTGGTGTCGGTGATCGTCACCGTCGTGTTGTTGAAGGTCGCCTTGATGTGAGCCACGCCCAACGTCACGTTGCGGCGAACCTTGCGTCGCTTGCTCTTGCCCATTCGCGGGAGGTTCCTTTACTTACTTCAGGTCTTTGACGCCCTTCTTGCCGGCCACGGTCTTCTTCGGGCCCTTGCGGGTGCGGGCGTTGGTCCGCGTTCGCTGGCCGCGCACCGGCAGTCCGCGGCGGTGACGAATGCCGCGGTAGCAGTTGATGTCCTTGAGCCGGGCGATGTTCTGCGCCACTTGCCGGCGCAACTGCCCCTCGACCGTGTAATCTTTGTCCAACAGCGCCGCCAGCCGCGCCAGCTCGTCTTCGGCCAGCTCACGGGCATGGGCCTGCGGATTCACGCCCGCCTTGTGGCACAGCTCACGGGCGACCTTCTTGCCGACACCATAGAGATATTGCAGCGAAATGACCGCCGGGCGGTCGTTGGGAATGTCGACACCTAGCAAACGGGGCATATACGACTCTATTGGGCTACCGTTCTGTAGGTCAGGCCTTCCAGCCTGACAATCCGATCGAATAGGCTTTCAACGTTGACGTTGTCAGGCTGGAAAGCCTGACCTACGACTATCCCTGCCGCTGCTTGTGGCGGGGGTTGCTGCACACGACATAGACCACGCCACGCCGTCGCACTAGCTTGCAGTTCTCGCAAATGCGCTTTACGCTGGCGCGGACTTTCATCGTCGGTAGCTATCCGTCGGTCGGGGTGTTATGTCGAACGCTGATCCAAAGCGACTGAGTATAGACGGTGCGGGCCAAAGTCTACAAGCCCCTTGAACGATAAAAACTGGTAGAACGTCTGATTGGTTCGACACTCGGTATCGCCTTCTGTAGGGAACGCCCTCCGTGGTGTTCCGAGAACTGCGATTCGACGTCGTCCTGCCCCTCGCGGAACGCCACGGAGGGCGTTCCCTACAGATTCTTGCCTAGGAACCACGCACAAACGAGACGAAATGCCAACAAACCTGTTTCGCAATTTGCCGTCGGTCAACGAACTGCTCGAAAGCCCGCCTTTGAAGGGCATGGTGGCCAAGGTCAGCCACCATGTGGTGGTGACGCGGGTGCGCACGTTTCTCGACGACCTGCGCAGCGAGCTGCAATCGGCCGCCGCCGAGGTCAAGCTGCCCGACGTGCGTGAACTGGCCGAGCGGATTGCCGCCCGCATTTCGGAGTCGGAAAAGCCGCTGTTGCGGCCGGTCATCAACGCCACGGGAGTCATGTTGCACACCGGGCTGGGGCGAGCGCCGCTGGCCGAAACCGCGATCGCCGAGATGGCGGCCGTCGCTCAAGACTACGCCAGCGTCGAACTCGATCTGACCAGCGGGCACCGCTCGCAGCGGGTGCTGGCCGTCGAAGGACTACTGACCGAAGCGACCGGGGCCGACGCGGCGGCCGTGGTTAACAACAACGCCGCCGCCACCATGCTCACGCTGGCGGCCCTGGCCGCTGGACGCGAGGTGATCGTCTCGCGTGGGCAGTTGATCGAGATCGGCGGCAGCTACCGTTTGCCCGAAGTAATGAGCGTCAGCGGCGCCGTCCTGCGCGAAGTCGGCACAACCAACAAGACGCGAATCGACGACTACGAGCGGGCCATCGGCGAGCGGACCGCGGCCTTGCTGCTGGTGCATCCGAGCAACTACGTGGTGTCGGGCTTCGTCAAAAGCGTGCCGCTGGCCGAGCTAGTCCGCCTAGGCCGGGCAAAAGGGCTGCCGGTGATCCACGATGTTGGGTCTGGGGCGCTCGTTGATTTCGCCCGGTTCGGCTTCAGCGATGAGCCGGTGGTCGGCGACAGCGTCAAGCAGGGGGCCGACCTGGTGCTCTTCAGCGGCGACAAGCTGTTGGGCGGGCCGCAGTGTGGCATCGCGGTGGGCAAACGGGCGCTGGTCGAGCAGCTCTTGCGGCATCCGCTCGCCCGTGCCTTGCGCGTCGACAAGCTGACGTTGGCCGCGCTGGCGGCCACGTTGCGGCTCTATCGCGATCCCGAGCAAGCGATGCACACGGTTCCGCTGCTGCACTTGCTCAGCACTTCGCTCGACAACTTGCGGCTTCGCGCTCAGCGGCTGGCCCCGCAAATGGCCGACTGCCGCGCGATTGCCTCGGCCGATCCGCTGGAAGACGTCACCTACCTGGGCGGCGGCTCGCTGCCCACGCAAAAGCTGACCACCTGGTGCGTCGCCTTGACGCCATCTGAAATGAGCGTCGATCGGCTGGCGACCCGGCTGCGCACCGGCCGACCGGCCGTCGTCGGGCGGGTCCACGAAGGGCGGCTCTATCTCGATCTACGCACCGTCTTTCCCCGTCAAGACCTCGACCTTGTCGCCGCCGTGCGCGCTCTCTCCGACGGCGAAGCGCTTTAAGCCATCGTAGTCATCATGGTCCGCATGATGTTGACGCAGCAGGCGTCCACCTGGCCGCCTTGTGATGACACCTGGGTGCCACGGCATCCGTTGCAGCGCGAGTGATGTCGCTATTCAGTCAAGGCGTGGTCGCTGCAACGGACGCCGTGCGGATCGCCTCTTTCGCCCCATTCGAGGCTGACCGCGCACGGCGTCCGCCGCGGCGACTGGTGTCGCGCGTTGGGGCGACGCCAACCGCGCCGCGGCGGATGCCGTGGCACCCACTGGAGATTCCGGTAACGGTCGAAGCGATCAACCTTGGACTTGACCGCCGTAGCAAGACCCGCTGCCTGTGGAGCATCGGAACTTCGTCGAGTATGTTGGTAGTCCATGGAAACTCAATCATTAGCCGCCCGTATCGCCTTCCGGTGTTCATCTTCATTTATCGGCTGCGCGGTAAGCGTGGCCTTTACTGCATCAACCGCCTACGCCCAACCGCCGACGAAGCAAAAACCGCCGGCGGAGGAACGTCCCGCGAACCGCCTGGCCAAAGAAACCAGCCCCTATCTGCTGCTGCACGCCCATAACCCGGTCGATTGGCGTCCCTGGGGCGAAGAGGCGCTCGCCAAAGCTAAGGCCGAAAACAAGCTGATCTTTCTCTCGGTCGGCTATTCGAGCTGCTACTGGTGCCACGTGATGGAACGCGAATCGTTCATGGACGACGAGGTGGCGGCGTATCTGAACAAGCACTTCGTGTGCATCAAGGTCGACCGCGAGGAGCGGCCCGACATCGACGAAATCTACATGTCGGCGCTGCACGCCCTCGGCCGGCCCGGCGGCTGGCCGCTGACCATGTTCCTGACGCCCGACGCCCGGCCGTTTTTCGGCGGCACGTATTTTCCGCCCCGCGACAAGCAGATGGCCGGACCAAAGAAGAATGAAAAAACCGAAGCGAAGCCCGATGAGTCGCAAAAGATCACCGGGCTGCTCACGTTGCTGACGCTCATCGAAGGCGCCTGGCAAAAAACGCCCGACGACCTGCTGAAGGCGAGCGAGGCGCTGGCCGCGCACGTCAAACAGACGCTGGCTCGACGATCGCTGGCCCCGGCCGAAGTGGCGCCCGATCTGGCCGACCAGGTGATGGCCGGGTTGGGCGAACAATACGACGACAAATATGGCGGCTTTGGCCCCAATGCCACCGAGGCCCGGCGCCCCAAATTTCCCGAGCCGTCGAACCTGCTTTTTTTGCTCGACCGCGTGCGGCGAACCGACGACGCCGACGCCCGGCGGATGCTGGTCCGCACGCTCGAGGCGATGGCGGCCGGCGGTATGCGCGACCATGTGGGCGGTGGCTTTCATCGCTACAGCACCGACCGCTTTTGGCGGATTCCTCATTTCGAGAAGATGCTCTATGACAACGCCCAATTGGCCACCGTCTATGCCGAAGCGTCGGAGCTGACCGAGCGCGACGACTTTCGCCAGGTGGCGCGAGAGATCTTGGAGTTCATCCGCCGCGAAATGACCGACACCAGCGGTGGTTTTTACGCGGCGCTCGACGCCGAAACCGACGGCGACGAAGGGGCTTACTACGTCTGGACGCGCGACGAGCTGCAGTCCGCACTCGACGCCGATGAATACGAGCTGCTGGCCGACGCCTACGGCGCGTCGGGCGAGCCGAACTTCGAGGGCCGATATGTCTTGTTGTTGGCACGCCCGCTGGCCGAGACGGCGGCCAAGCACAAGCTCTCGCTGGCCGACTTGAACCAGCGGCTGGCCGTCGGGCGAAAAAAGCTGTTGGCGGTGCGCGACCGGCGAAAACGCCCGCTCACCGACACCAAGATCTTGACGGGTTGGAACGGGCTGATGATTCGCGGCCTGGCCGACGCTGGGCGAGTGCTGGATGAGCGGCAATCGATTGACACCGCCGTCCGAGCCGCCGAGGCGGTGCTCGAACATCTTCGCACCCCCGATGGTCGGCTGCTGCACACCTACACCGCCGGCGAGGCCAAGCTGAACGCCTATCTCGACGATTATGCCTTTCTGGTCGATGGCTTGCTGGCGTTGCACCGTGCCACCGGCGACCGCCGCTGGCTCACGGCCGCCGACGAGCTGACCGATCGCCAGGTCGAGCTGTTTTGGGACGAACGTTTGGGCGGCTTTTTTTTCACTTCGGGCGATCACGAAGAGCTGTTTGCGCGAAGCAAAGATCCGATCGATTCCGCCACTCCCTCGGGCAACGCCGTATCGGCCGGCAATCTCGCTGCTCTGGCCGCGGCGATGTCGCAACCCAAGCGCCTGGACCGCGCCAAACAAACGATCGCGGCCTTTGGCGTCTTTCTCAACAGCAGTCCGGCCGCGATGCCGCGCATGGCCCTCTCATGGCAGGCGGTGCGCGACGCGGACAAGGCAGATCAATGACGTGCCCGGCCGGGGCTCGGCAGCGCGGGCTTTTGATTCACCGACCCTTCGTTTTCCGCTTCGTTGCGGCTCTTGTAAGCGCCCGGTCAATCCGATCGATTAGGCGGTGGCTTGCGGTGTATTTGCCGCTTTCGATCCGCAAAATCGTCTCTTGTCGCGTCCGGGCGAGGGCAGCCAGCTCCGCTTGCGTGAGTCCCGCGGCCTGGCGGTCGCGAATGATGTCGCGCGCCAACGAAACGCGCCCGGCGGCTGAACCGCCGCCGGCGACGAGCTGATCAGATTGCTCCTGCGGCGTCGGATCAAAGACTTCGACAATGAGGCTACGCGGTCTTCTTACCTGGTCGTAGTCGCGATCGGCTGCGCGCTGTCGTTGCACTACGATGCCCGCAAAGAAACAAGCCGCGCAGAGCGTGCAGTAAAATAGCGTTCGCAAACTGAGCTGAGGACGAGAAATCGGCATCTGGGGCGTCATTCTATTCTATCACGCAAGCTCTGGTCGTTGACGCGGCGGCTTCTCCGATTCAGAATGGCCGCGTGCGTTGAAAGCTTGCCTCACGAACCCACCCGGAGAAATCAACCATGCACCGTATGACAATCTGCTTCAGCCTCTTCGCCGCAGTTTCCGCTCAGGCTGTCACGACATTCGCCGCCGACGCGCAGACCGAGATCGTTCCACCCCGCAAAGGCAAGTCGGAAACGATTCAGCTTTTCAACGGCAAAGACCTGACCGGCTGGGTCGGGCATGAAGAGTTGTGGAGCGTTCGCGACGGAGTGATCGTCGCCCGCAGCACCGATCCCGTGCCGGTGAGCACCTACCTGCTTACCGAGCACAAGTACACCGATTTTCGGCTGCTGGCCACTGTCAAGCTGGTCGAGTCGGAGATGCACTCGGGCATCGCCTTCTGGGGCCGGGTGGCCCCCGAGCAAAACGACAAATACACGTTCGCCGGCCACCTGGTGATGTTCCCCAGCGGTTGGGGCATGTACGACCTTTATGGCCGCGGCGGGCTGCCCGTCGATGGCGGGCCGGCCAAAAAAGTCGGCAAGCAACACGACTGGAACAAGCTGGAGATCTTGGCCCAAGGCAACCGCATCCGCGTGGCCGTCAACGGCAGCCAGGTTGTCGACTGGGCCGACCCAAAGAAGGACGCGCTTTATGATGGCCCCATCGGCTTACAGCTTCACTCGAACAACGTGCCGCAGGAAATCCATTTCAAAGATCTGGAGCTAACCACCTTTCCGGAAGACAAGCTCTTGACCGTGAAGGAAGAAAAGTAAGAAATCCTTTCGCATATCCGCCAGTGGAGCGGGCAGGTTGCGTTAATCGTCTCGCCCTTGGGGAGAGTGAAGCCCGCGGCGGATTTCGCGTTCGACAAAATGCGTGTCCTTCAACTTGTCCTGCAACCGTTTCGCGGCATCGTCGCTGGCTTCGATGGTGACCATTTGTGGATCGTCGGCGTTGAGCAGCCGGATACCCGGTTCGGCCGCCACAGCGTCGCGGGCGGGCATGACTGAATCGCGCACAGCACGCCGGGTCGTGACGAGATATCGCGGCATATTGCTCCTCTCTTGAATCCCTACAAATGCATTATTGCAGGGTCGGCAAGCCACGTCCCTCGTACATGACTTGCAAACCAAAGGGACGGCAATGCTGCGATAAAAGTAGTGCTGCTCGCTTGGCTCGCGAGGCGTCCCGCGCCATCGCCTTATAGGCAGCGTCTTTCGAGAGAATGACCGCCAATGCGCCGCACGCGGCTGGGCTTGCCATGGAAGTTCCATCCATTTCCATGTAAGCGCCTTTAAAGCCCTTACGATCGGGTACGGTGGAGACGATGCCAACTCCCGGCGCCGCGCACGCCAGCGTCGGGCCGAAGCAACTGAATGACGCCAGAAATAAGTTGTTTTGGCCCATCTTGCTTGGCTCGTGTGGGCGGTTATTGGCCGAAAAGGTTCCCGGCGGCGCCCAGCCGACCTTGCCAATCGCCGAGACCGCTCTGCATTCGGGATAGGCGCCGGGGAACTCGATCGGTCCGTCGTCGTTCCCGGCCGAGCAGATACATAGTGTGCCCCGCTCCACCGCATCGCGAATGGCGTCCTCTTCGGCCGCCGACGGTGGTCCACCACCGAGGCTCATATTGATCAGATCACATTGGTGGTCGCGAGATAGGGCGTCAATGGCATTGATGATGTCTGCCTGGCTTGGACCATCTTCGGGTCCCTCACCCTTGAATACCCGTGCATGAAAAAGATTGCAGCCGGTAGCGATGCCAGCATACTCTGAAGCCTTGGTTGGACGGGCGCCAATAATGCCGGTGGTGTGGGTGCCGTGTTCGGCTACATCCGTGGCATCCTTTGGTGGAAATGCTGCCCCGTCGACGAAAGCGCCTACCAACGTCACATGCTTAAGATTCCGATGCGGTCCGCAGCCGGTATCAATGACTCCTACATTGATGCCGGCTCCGCGTGTCGTCTTGCTGACGTCCACGTGCATCACATCGTGCCACCAGCCTTTGAATCCGGCCGCTTTGGCGATCGGCAGGCAGTCGATTTCACTGCCAGAAGGCGGCGCCTCCGCGAGCATGATCCAAAAGCTGGCGTAGGGAATCGGCTCGACGAATGCAACTTGGAATCCTCCGGGCACTTTGAAGGAAATGCTACCACTCGAATTGGTCGTTACCGTCACGGTCTGGACCTGGCCCGCGGGGTCCCGTAGATAGAGCATCACCTCAATCGCCGCAAGCGGCTTTCCGCCCCCGGTGATTGTCGCCTTATAGGTCGATGCCCCGGCTGCCGCCGTGGCCGTATGCGGAATAGCCGGCCGCAGTTCGATGGGAACCCTCCGGTGGAGGTTCCGGCGGATTGCCGGCTCAAGCATCGAATCGGCCGGCAATCGGGCTCGAATCGCCGCGACTTCGGCCGTATCAGCCTCGAGCAGGACCACGTGACGCGCCAAAGGATCTTCGGGCGCGTGCTCACCGACGATTTGAGCGCTCGACAACAGTCCTAGCGTTTCCGCCACGCTTGCCTGCGACCTGGCTTTTGCCTGTTTCGTAAACTTACCGCTGCGGCGATTGACCAACACGTATTGGGCCATAAGGCATCCTGATCCGCGATGCGATGTGCATTCTATTGAAAGTTCCAGCGGTGCTCTGCTACTCCGCGGCGATCAGCGCCCAGCACACGATCGCGCTGCAGACTGAGCTCCACCGGCCGAATCCCTTGTAGATCTGCGCCGCAACCGCCGCTTGCTGTTTGAGGCTGCCTTCGGCTTTGATCTGCGGGTCGGAGACGTTCCGCACGGCCAGCCAGCGCGGCGCTCGGGCGGACATCTGGCTGACGACCATCCCCAGCACCGCATCGCCCATTTCAGAAACCGCGCCCAGCCCTTCTAAGCCGTAATGATTGTCTGAAGTGTCGAACCCGAAGAAATCCGTGGTCAACACCGCTGAGGTCGGTCTTTTGCTTACCGTGATCCTCGGCGGCCGGCTGTTGTCTTTGGGGAGCCGATCGGAATTCGCCTTGAACAGCACCTTGGCCTTGGCAAAGAACTTCGTCTTGGGCGGACTATCCTTATAGACAGCGGCATGGAACGACGTGTTTTTCAACCACTTCAGGCAGTCGAAACGCACGATCGGGCTGACGACCACGTCGCCCACTTCGCAGGTGCGCCCGATGCCGCCTGCCGTGCCCGTCGTGATGACGAGCTTTGGCCGCACTTCTTCGATGATCTGCTTCCAGACATCGACATTGGGCAAGGTGGCTTTTCCCTGGGGTAGCTTCTTGGTGTCCTGCGACAGATGAGAGTCGGACTTAAACACGACCACCTTCTTCCGCCCAATGGTCGTCGTCCAAAATGCCCCGAGCCGCCCGGCTTCCACCGCGGGGGACCCCCGGCTCATCTTGCGGCTGATTGTGGTAAAGTTGTGCGTGTACGAAACGTAGTCGTTGCGCGAATCCTTGCCGGGCGTAAGCACCCGGCTCAGCGCGTGCCCTTCATCCACGGTCCAGGTCACCACCAGTACGTCGGCTTGCGGCAGCGCGCGATTGCGCGCCCCAGCAGGCTTTGGGCCGGTGATCGGCGCCAGGGGTTTTGGCCACGGAATGGGTTCGAATCGCGAAAGCCCGGTTGCCGTCGAAAAAGCGAGGAACTCTCGGCCGGCCGGCGCTTCGGAATCGAAGTCGATCATTTCGCGCCGGAGATCTTCGGGATCGGCAAGCGGTACGGCCGCCTTGGTAAACGCGAATGTTGCAGCGGGAGCCGGCCTGGCCACCGGATCGAACCCAAGATTCCGCTCGACCCATGCGCGATCAACAATCATAAGACACCTTCACTTTGGGGCCGATGAATCAGCTTTGACCGAGACCAGGCTGATGCGCTGGAAGACCAAGCGAGGCTTGTCGGGCTCATCAGACGACATCTCGCGGGGAACCAGCGTGACGGTGAGCTCGTGCGGTGCCCAGCGGTCGTTTTGCTTCAGGTTGCGAGCGTGCGATGTCAGCAGAAGCGTCTTCGATACTTCGCTCGCCGCCCCGGCCTTGGCATGACGGGCCTGGCCCTTGAGAGCAAACGACGATATCGAGCCCACAAACGACGGACTATCGCGGCTGGGCTTCTCGTCCGCGGGAAGATTGACGTACACATCATAATAGCCGCCGTCGATCGACTTGGGGTCGATGCCGCTCAGACGCAAAGCGATATCGGTTTCCGCCTTTTCCGGTTCCGTCGCAATGCGAGCCAGCATGGCGTGATGCTGCTGCGGAACGGCCAGTTTAAACGTCGCCGGTTTGGCCGTTAGGCTCAAACTTGGCGGAAACGAGGTTAGGGTTGTTGCGGCAGGTGATGATTCTTCGGTGGCCAGATGATGGGCGACGACACGCCGTTGCGCAGCGAGTTGCTCGTCGCGTCCGGTTGCACATGCGGCTGTGCTCACGGGCGGGGCGGCAGCTCGCGGATCATCATATTCATAGTCCAGGACATTGCCTTGGACATAACTGAGGAACTTTGAAATCGGCAGCGTTGCCTGCTGGCCGTCGGCATCGACAAAGGTGAAAACTTGCTGGCACCACGTGGAATCTTCATCGGGATCGTGGCGCATCTGGCCCAGCGACAGCCAGCGGTTCCACAGTCGGTCGATGTTGCAATGATGCAACCAAAAGATCGGGTCGTTCGCCGCAGTATCGGGATCGCCCATTAAGCCGCCAATGGCGTCGTGTACTAGGTCGTGCGGACGATGCTCCAGTGCCCCGTGGTTCATGTCGGCCTGATGTTCGGGTGAACCGGCTCTCTGCCCGCCGAAGCCATCGGTGCCGACCGAGCCAGAAATAAAGTCGGTTTGCGCTAGCGCCGGCGACGTATCGACGGTATCCGCTTCGAAACCGATCGGGTTTTGCGGGTCGTTCACGCGACGCCGTCGTGAATCGTCGTACAAGGGGTTGGGCTGTTCGCGCCCGCCGACGGGCGTGTAGGTCCGGTCACGAAACACCTGGGGCAAAATGCGCGCACCGGGCTCATCGCTGTAATTCCAAAACGGCAATCCAAAGTCGGCCGGAAGAGCGGCGTCGGACTCGCGAATCGCCGCAACGAGGATGCGCTCAAAATACCAGAGGTACATGCGGTGCCAGGGCAAAAACCACCATTGCCCGTGCTGGCATTGCGCCCACAAGGCGTTCTCCGCGTCGCCGAGCGTGCCGTGGATGTTGGCCTGAAAGCTCCAGCTCGTCGGATCGCTGATGGGCCTCGCTTTCATGACCGCGACTCCCGCACGAAGCGCCGCGATTTCAGGACTGTCGGGCGCCAACCTCCGGACATCCTTTCGTTTGCGCACGACCGCGGGCGCGCACCGACCAATGCTTGCAGGCCCCAAGGCGGTAAGTGCGCCGGCGGCCGCAAGGTGCGCCATGAATCCCCGTCGTGATTCCTCCAACATTGAGCGCCGCATAAAGGCCTCCCGTGTGTACCGCTATTTTTCACTGAAATAAATTTGAATCAATGGCCTAAACAGGCTATCGTGGTCGGCGCGCAGACGGGCATGGAGAGCGGCTGCAATCACGCCGAGGCGTTTGTGCATCACGACCAAAGCCCGCAGGGAAGGTTGGCTGGCGATACCGTTTCACTTCTGCCCGAAAACTAGGCAGCGTTAAAACCAGGGAATCGCCATCACTGACGCGCTCAAGGCATTGATGCCGACGCCGGCTCCCTCGCGAAGAAGACCAAGCAGAATATGCTCGGGCGAAACCAAGTCCTGCTGCAATCGATTGGACTCTTCGTGGGCGAATTGCATGGCCTTTACGGCGCGGTCAGTGTAACGGTTGCCATACGGTGATTTTGCCATGCCCCATCTAGCGTTCTCGGGACGCTTGAGTCATTCGTTAGCCAAAACGGCCGTGAATGGCTCGTCGCACGTCCGAGTATGGTCGGCCAGGTTGTTCATCATGGCGGCGGTCGCCCGGCGCCTGACTGTCTTGCCCGGCTCGCGGACAACTGGTTTGATAACCTGATGGGATTGCTCGACAAGACAAATCCGACGGCAACGTGGCAAAGCGTGACCCGCCACGCCATCATCGGAGCCGTGCTTAGCCCGGCTTTGTTCCTTGCCTTCGGCAAGCCGGCTGTTCGTGAGCACTGGTGCGCTTTGCTCCCTGTGTTCGCGATCCTTGGGGCGGCGGTTGCCGCGATATTAGAATGGCAACTGGACGACAATCCCGATGAATCTGACGACGAGGACTGGGGCGAGGGCTTCGACCCCGAGTGAAGCGATGGACGTAATAGAAAGGTGCCGCATAGCCCGTCCTCAATTCACCCTCCGCGCGCTGCTGGTCTTGATGCTGGCGGTCGGCTGTTTCTTTGGGGGCATTCGGTTTGAGCGGGAACGGAGAAGGCGTGCGGACGGAGAGGCGGCGCGCGCTGCTCAAATGAAGTCTCCCTATCAAAGGCCCATATTGTTGCGGTTTGACCGCACGACCGGACAGTAGTTCAGCCGGCCGACAAAGAGGAATTAACGATGCGTCGCCCGCAGTTCACCTTGAAGACGTTGCTGTGGTTGACGGCCCTTGTCGGGGCGTTCCTTGGTGGGATGGCCGCTCAGGCGCGGCTTGAGCGGCCCTCTATCACTCACTGGCAGGACTGCGGTAATTCGCCGGATGTTACGGAGATTTTGACCACGCGAGACGGCAAGAAATGGGTTCGAGCTGAAATGTTAGAAGAAGACGACGCGCTACGTGGGCCGAGCGACGGCGAATGACTGCGCGTTTCCCGCGCACCGCGCCCGAATCTACCCGAAATTTGGGAAACGGTATCACTACCGCCGGGTTGCCGTAGCTGGCATTTCGGCGCACCACGCCGTACAGTAAAGGGCGCGGGCGGGGATGCCGCAGACTTCTCTTGAAGCAAAGGCCCGAGGTATGGCGACCGCCGTTGAGATTGCCAGCGATCGCGTGGCCATGTTCGCCGATCGCGTTCAAAAAATCCGCAGCGCGCTACACGAGGTCGTCGTCGGACAAGACACGACCATCGACCTGTTGATGACCTGCGCCCTGACCGGCTCGCACGCCCTGTTGATCGGTGTGCCGGGTCTGGCCAAGACGCTGATGGTCAAGGCCCTGGCCTCGGCCTTCGAGTGGAAGTTCGCCCGCGTGCAGTTCACGCCCGACCTGATGCCGTCGGACATCACCGGCTACGAGTTGTTGGGGCGCGAGGCGGCCCACGGCGAACCGACGATGGTCTTTCGCCGCGGCCCGGTGTTTTGCAACCTGATGCTGGCCGACGAAATCAATCGCGCCGCTCCCAAGACGCAATCGGCTCTGCTGGAGGCGATGGCCGAGCGGCACGTCACCGTGGGCGGTCAAACCTATTTACTCGACGACCCGTTCTTGGTTGTGGCGACGCAGAACCCCATCGAGCAGGAAGGCACGTATCCCTTGCCCGAAGCGCAGCTCGACCGCTTCATGATGGAGATTCGCATCGCCTATCCGTCGCCCGAGCAAGAAGAGCAGATCGTGCTGACGACGACCTCGGGGGCGGTGAAGCTGCCAGAGCCGGCGTTCGATCGGGCCGCGTTTCTGGAGCTACGCGAGCTGGTGTGGGCGGCGCCGGTAGCCAAAAGCGTGGCGGCTTACGCGGTCCGGCTGTGCGGGGCGAGCCGTCCCGAAGACGCCCGTGCCACCAAGTTCGTGCAGCAATATGTTTCGTGGGGGGCGGGTCCGCGGGGCAGCCAAAACCTGGTGCTGGCCAGCAAAGCGCACGCCCTGCTGCAGGGACGCACGGCGCCCACCACCGACGACGTGCGGTCGGTGGCCCTGCCCGTGCTGCGGCACCGGATCATCGTCAACCATCGCGCGGTCGGCGACGACGTGACGAGCGAGAAGATCGTCGAGCACTTGCTTGGCGAGATCCATGAGAAGTCTTAACGCCACTCGCCCATTTCTCGATTCGCGGGCGTTGGCCTCGCTCGAGGGGCTGCGTTTCAGCACGCGCCATCGCATCGACGGCAGCTACAGCGGCCGGCACGCCTCTCGCCAGCTCGGCGGCGCCGGAGAGTTTGTCGATTACCGCGAGTATTCGGCGGGCGAAGATTTGCGGCGGCTCGATTGGAAAGTGCTGGCCCGCACCGGCCGGTCTTACGTGCGGCTCTTTCAGGACGAGACGAACCTGGTGTGCACGCTGGTGCTCGACGTCAGCGGCTCAATGGCGTTCGGCGGGCTGGGCGCGTGGCAGACCAAGCTCGCATATACTCAGTATCTGTCGACCGCCCTGGCTCACGTCATTAGCAAGGGACAAGACCAGGTGGGCTTGGCGCTGGCCGCCGAGCGGCTGCGCGAGTTCATCGCGCCGGGCAGCATGGCCACCCACGTGGCGAGAATTTACGACGCGATTGAACAGATCAGCACCGCGCCCACCACATGCATGGCGGGCGCGTTGCGCGATCTGTTTACGCGACTGAGCCGCCGCGGCGTGCTGCTCGTGATGAGCGACTTTCTCTGGGACGATCTCGACGACGCATTCGCCGCGTTGCGGCTGTTTCGCCGCCGGCACTGGGAGGTCATTCTGCTGCACGTTGTCCATCCCGAAGAAGAGCGGTTGCCCCAAGGCGCCGCCTTTCGTTTCGAGGGACTGGAGCGCGAAGGCACGATCGACTGCTCGCCGCTGGAGATCGGCGCACTCTATGAACGTCGGTTCGACGCCCATTGCGCCGTGGTCCGCAGCCTCGCCCTGGCCGCCGGGTGCGACTACCGCCGCGTGCCGATCTCGACGCCGTATTTGCAGACGTTGGCGGGGTTTTTGGTCGAGAGAACCGGATAATGCTGCACCCCTGGGCCATCGCGATCGGAGTGGCGGCCCTTGCGGGGCCGTTGGTCGTCCACCTGCTGACTCGGCCGCGGCCAGCGCGGCTGCCGCTATCGACCATTCGATTTGTCATCGAATTGGTCCAGCAGCGACGCGCACGCAAGCGGTTGCGCGACGCGTTGATCCTGGCCCTGCGCACGACCGCGGTGGCGTTGCTGGCCTTGGCGGTGGCCCGGCCGTTGAGCGGCGGGCGGCGTCCGGAGGCGCTCGACGACTCTCCGGCCGCCGCGGTGCGCGTGGTGCTGCTCGACGTCAGCCAAAGCATGGCGGCCAGGCACGGAAGCGTGCGGGTGTTTGAACGCGCCCGGGCGATCGCCGCGCGACAGCTTGCCGATCAGGCGGGCCGGCAAGTGAATCTGATTCTGGCGGCCGCCGCGCCGCAGAGCGTTTTTGACCGCGTCTCGGCCAATGCCGCGGCGCTGCGCGACGTGTTGGGCGACGCTCGGCCGTTGCCGCAGCGTTTGAACGTGCAGCCTGCGCTGAACCGCGCCGCCGAATTGCTTTCGAGCCCGGCCGGTCAGGCGGCCGCCAGCCGCGAATTGGTGATCGTCAGCGATTTTCAACGCGCAAGCTGGGCCGCGGCAGATTTTAGCGCGCTGCCCGTCGGCACGATCATCCAGCTCGAATCGGTCGCCTCGGAAGACGCGCCGTCGAACCTGGCGGTGCTGAGGGTCGGCCCGCGGGGGCGCGTCGAGCAGGGGCGGGCGTTCGCGTTGGAAGTCGACGTCGGCAACTATTCCGTCAGCCAGCGCAAAGTTGAGGTCGAGGTAACGCTGGGAACGAGCGTCTACCATCTGGCCGGTTCGTGTCCGCCCGGCGTTGTCACCACGCTCGCCGCCGAGGCGACGTTGCGCGAGCCGGGCTGGCAGATGGGCGAGGCCCGGTTGTTGTCGGTCGACGATGCTCTTTCGGCCGACGATCGCCGCGCGGTGGCCGTCGAGGCGCGTCGGCCGCCGAAATACTTGTTGCTGACTCGGCAGCCCGCCGGCTCGCCACGGTCATCGCGGCCGCCGTCGAGCTTCTTTGTCGATCGCGCCCTGGCCCCGTTCGCTTCGCGCGATGGACAGCCTTCGGAAACCGTCATCCGCACCGACCCGGCTCGGCTCGAACCCGAGGCGCTTTCCGCCGCCGATCTGATTGTGCTCGATCATCCCGGCAAGCTTTCGGCGCCGACGCTGCGCACTTTGGCGTCGTTGGCCCAACGCGGCCGCGGCATTTTGTATATCGCGGCCGAGCCGATCGACGCCGCCAACTTGAGCCTGCTGGCCGAGGCCGCGGGCACGGGCTTGCAGATGCCCGTCGAGTTCGCGCCACCGCAGGCAGGGCAGGCGCGGCGCAATCGGTTCATCGCCGATTTTGTCCGCCGCGAGCCGCCCTTCAGCATTTTCGGCGACGAAGCGACGGCCGCCGTCGCCAGCTTGCGCTTTTCGGGCGGTTTGATCTCGCGACGACGCGAAGGGGCGTTGCTCGACGACGTGCGGGCCACGTTCGACGATCAATCGGCCTGCCTCGTGGTGACCGCAGTTGGTGCGGGGCGCCTGGGGGTGCTCAACGCCGATCTGGCCGCCTCGAATTTGCCGGTCTCGCCGACGTTTGTACCGTTCATGGGTGAATTGGTCGCCCACCTGCTGGGACAGGACCGGCCGTCCGCAGCCGTCGCGTGCGGCGAGCCGGCGGCCAGCTTTCTGCCGGCAGCGGCCGGCGACGCAGACGACCTACGCATCGAATCACCGCAGCCAACGACGGCCGATGCCAGCGCGCTGGGCGAGCTGCGTTCGGAGCCAATTGGCGTGTTGTGGCGAATGCCGGCCGCGGGCCCGCCCGGCGTCTATCGCGTGCTCGACGGCGATCACACGGTTTTTGCCTTGGCCACGGCCATTCCGGCGGACGAGAGCGACTTGACCCCGCTCGCGTCGTCGCTGCTCACCGGGCGGCTGGCCGGCGGCCGAACCGTGCAATATCACGCCGCCACCCAAAGCGACGCCGAGCCTCGCGACGAGCTATGGACCTGGCTAGCCTTGGCGTGCGTCGGCTGCCTGATCGGCGAGGTTTTCGGCTTACGATTGTTCCGCTCCTAATGCAACTTGTCTTCGAACCCTTGATCAGTCCTGCGCTCTGGGCCGCTTTGGCCTTGATCGCGGCCGCCACCATCGCCTGGTATGCCTGGCGGCGGCCACCCGCAATGCGCCGGCGCCGATGGTGGTTGATCGTAACTTTGATGGCGATCGGCGCGGCGCTGCCGCTGGCCATTCTGCTCAATCCAACCTGGCTGATCGATGTTCCGCCGCCGGCGGGCAAACCGCTCCTCACGATTCTTGTCGATATGTCGGCCAGCATGGCCGCGCGCGACGCTCTGGGCGGGCAATCACGGCATCAGGCGGCCGCGGCAATCGCCAAAACCTGCGCCGAGCAACTGGCGGCCAACTTTGAGATTCACACCGCCGAGTTTTCGTCGCACGTGGTCGACGCCGGTGTTGAAACGCTGCGGCGCGACGTTCCCCAAGGCGACGCCACCGACCTGGCCGGCGCCATCACCGAAGCCTTGGCTGCCGACCGGCCGGGCGGTCAGGCCCAATTGATCTTAAGCGACGGAATTCACAACGCGCTGGGCGGCACATCGAGCGTCTTATCAGCGGTATCAGCCGCGCGCGCCGCCGCCGTGCCGATCTATACCAGCACCTTGGGCGGAGCGGCACAGATCGACGATCTCGCCTTGCGGCTGCGCGCGCCTCAGCAACTGGCGTTTGTCGGCCAAAGCATCCCGCTTTCGGTCGAGGTCCGCAGGTTGGGGCGCGCGCCGCGCAAGGTCACGCTGGTGATCGAGCACGACGGTCAAGAGCTCGAACGCCGGCAAGTGACGACCACGCCCGATGGCCAGGCCGACGCCAAGTTCGTCGTACGGCAAAATGATCCGGGCGTGTTTCGCTACGAGGTGCGAGTCGAGCCATTCGAGAGCGAGATCACCCAGGTCAACAATTACGCCTCGTTCCTCTTGCGCGTGGTCGACGAGCCGATCCGAGTGCTGCTGGTCGAAGGCAAGCCCTATTGGGACGGCAAGTTTCTCATCCGCACGTTGCTTTCCGATCCATCGATTGAGCTGGTGAGCGTGGTCCGGCTGGCCGAAGGGCGGCTCGTCGAGCGCACGATCCGCCGCCAGCGCAAGTCCGATGGCGCTGCTTCCAATCGTGACGAAGGCGAACGCCCCGACGCGAAGACCACCGACGAGCCGGCGCTCGCGCCGCGGGACGAGAGTTGGAAAATCATCACGCAGGCCACGCAGGTGCTGGCCGACCCAGCGGCGTTGCGGTCGTATCAAGTCGTCGTGTTGGGGCGCGACGCCGAAGTGTTTCTTACCGACGATGCCTTGGAAAACCTCCGCGAGTGGCTGTCGCGCGAGAGCGGCTCGCTGGTTTGTTACCGCGGTCAACCGACTAGCCGCGTCGGCCAGCGGTTGGGGCGTTTGCTGCCCATCGAGTGGTCACCCTCGCCCGAAACTCGCGCCCGCGTGCAGCTTACCGACAGCGGCCGCGAGCTGCGCTGGTTCGAGGCGATCGGCGGTGAGCCGTCGGGCGAGCTGTTGCCGCGCTTGCAATCGTTGGCCGTCGGCCATGCGGAAAAGCCCAAGCCGCTGGCCACGGTGCTGGCCGCCGCGGTCGGCAGCTCGCCCGAAAACGAGCTGCCGGTCATCAGCTATCAGCCCTATGGCGGCGGACGCGTGGTGGTGGTCGAGGGGGCGGGCATGTGGCGGTGGGCCTTTTTGCCGCCGGCCTATGCCGAACATCACGACGTGTATGCCGCGTTATGGCAAAGCTTGCTGCGCTGGCTGGTATCGGGGGTGGGCCTTTTGCCCGGCCAAAAGATGGCCTTGAGGACCGACAAGGTGACCTTCCGCACCGACGAGCCCGCCTCGGCCACGCTGTTGGTTCGCGACGAAGTTGATCCGCAGCAAATGGCGGTAGAGTTGATCGATCAGGCGGGCCAATTGACCACCTACGCGCCGGCCCGCTCGGGCGACGAGCCGGGCACCTTCCGCGTCTCGTTCGGCGAGCTGCCCGAAGGCCGCTACCAGGCACAAGTGGCTGGCGGCGCGGATCAACGCAGCAGCACGGAGACCGCCTTTGATGTGCGCCGGTTTTCGGAGGAGCAGCTCGATCTCAACGCGCGGCCCGACTTGATGGCGCGGATCGCGCGCGACACGGGCGGGGCTGTGCTTGCAGGGGACAGTCCGCCCGACATCGCCCGGCAGTTTGCCGCCAAGCTCAGCAGCAGCCGCGCCGCCCAGATTCGCCGCTTGTCGGCCTGGGACCGTTGGTGGGTGCTGGTGCTTGCTTTGGTCATTTGGATCTTTACTTGGGTTTTCCGCCGCAGAGGCGGATTGGTGTGACATTCTGCCAGCCCGTTGCGTCAATTACCAAGAAAGATGAGAATCATAAGGTCATCGGCGTATCAACCTCTTGCCGATCTGAGCGAGGCCCGTTCCATGGCTGCCCACCGCCTGCACGAGAGCTTGCGGCGTCTGCGCCGCCGCTTGTTGACGCTGGCGGCAGCTACCGGCTTAGGTTGGGGCATCGCGTGCCTGGTCGGGCTGCTGATTGCATCGATCTGGCTCGATTTGGTCGCCGAACTGCCTCCGCCAGCGCGCATCATTACTTCGGCGGTATCGCTGGCGGCGGGCTTGGCGATCGGCGTGGGCATCTTGATTGCCGCGGTTCGACACGGTGGCTTCGCACGCCTGGCGCGGCGGTTAGATGCCGTCGGAGGGGCCAGCGGAGAAATCGTCGCCGGGTTTGATCTATCCGGCCAGCAACCAATCGCAACCTCACCGCTGACCGCGGGCTTGGCCCAATTGGCCGTCGATCGCGCGGGCGAGGCGGCCGCCCGAGTATCGCCATCGGCCGCTGCACCTGCCCGTTCCGCGCAGCGCGCGTGGGTCGTCTCGGCGAGCAGCGCTCTGGCGGTCGTCCTTGTCTGCCTGACCGCGCCGCGCCTGGCCGGCACTGAGTGGTTGCGGTTCAGCGATCCCTTTGGAGATCATCCGCCGTTTTCGCGCACGGTGTTCCGCGTCGAGCCGGGCGACACGCGCGTGATCTACGCCGACGGGCTCGACGTGCTCGTCTCGGCCGAAGGACCGCTGCCCGATCGGGTCGATCTGGTGCTCGTGGGAGACGGCGGCGAAGAAACGCTGCCCATGTTTCCCGAGTCCGAGGGACAGTGGAAAGCTCAACTCAGCGAAATCGTGGCGCCCTGCCGCTATTACGCGCGGGCCCGCGGCGCGCGCAGCCACCAATATGGAATCGACGTCATCACCGTGCCGCGGCTCGAGACCGTGCGCTGGCGGATCGCGCCGCCGGCGTATACGGGCGACGCGGCCTATGAAGGCCCGACTCCTTCGGGTGGACTGGCCGGCTTGCCGGGCACTCAGGTCCGCGTCTGGGCGGCGAGCAATCGCCCGCTATTGGCCGGGTCGCTTGTGCTCGATGCGAACGGCTCGCAGCGGCAAATCGAGCTCGCGCCCCTGGCCGCGGGCAGCCGCGAAGTCGCCGGGCAGTTTACGATCGAATCGGCAGGTAAGTTTTCGCTGCGGGTCACCGACGTCGCAGGGCAAGATTCGCAGGAGCAGTTCAGCGGAACGATCACGCTGTTGTCAGACCATCGACCGCTGGTGCGGCTGTTGGAACCGGCCGAGCAATCGCTCGCCACGCCCACCGCGACGTTGCCGGTGGTGGTAGCGGCCGAAGACGACTACGGCATTTCACGGTTGCAGCTTTATCGCAGCCTGAACGATTCTCGCGCGCTACCGCTCGATTTTGAGGTGCAAGCGGTTCGCCGCTCGCGTGATTCCGCCGAAACCGCGGCGCCGCGGCGCGTGCAGCAGGCGACGTTTTTGCCGCTGTCGGCGTACGAGCTGGAACCCGGTGACGTCATTAAGCTATATGCGCGTGTCGAAGACAACGATCCAGCGGGCGCCAAGGGAGCGGAAAGCGCCGTTGCCACGGTGCAGATCATTGCCGCCGACGACTACAGCCGCATGCTGCGTGCGCGCGAAGGGATGGACGTTTTTCTCTCGAAGTATCAAGAGGCGCTTCGCCGGATGGAATCGCTGGGCAGCGAGGCCGAGGGGCTGCGCAAAAAGCTCAAGGAGTCGCCGGAGGACTCACCGCTGGCAGACGAAGACCGGCGGCGCCTGGAAGAGCTCTCGCAGAAACTTGATGAGGCGGCCGCGGCGGTGCGCGAATCGGCCGCGGAGTTGCTTCCCTACGATCTCGACAAGGCGCTCTCGGGCGAGCTTGAGCGCGTGGCCAAGCAGCTTGAACGGGCAGGCCAAGAGATGCGTTCGGCGGCCGGCAAGCCGGGCGCCAAGGCGGGCGATCTGGAGCGGGCGATGCGCGAGATGCTCGCTCGGCTGCAAAACGAAAAGAAAGACTTCAAGCAGAACGTGACCCAGCCGCTGGAATTGTTCGCCGAAATCTACCGGCTTTTGGAAGACCAGCAGCGGTTTGTCGAGTTGTATCATCGCCAGCGCGATTTGGCGGAACGGCTGGCTTCGCTGGAGGGCCGCGACGGTGAGGACGATCCTGCTCTGAAATCGCGGATGCGCGACTTGGAAGACGAGCAACGCGATCTGCGCGACCGACTCGAGCGCTTGCTCGACGAGATCGAAGACCGCGCGGCCCAGGTACCCGATCAGCCCGACTTTGAAGATTTGGTGGCGACGGCCCGCGACTTTGCCGCGGCCGTGCGGGCCAGCGATGCGGCTGCGGAAATGCAGAAGGGCGAAAACGGGCTGGCCGAGTTTTCGGGCAGCCAGGCTCATGTCGGAGCGAAGAAAGCCGCCGACATTCTCGAGCAATTTATTAGCCGCTGCCAAGGGATGGGCGAGCAAGGTGAGAATGCCTGCCGCGGGCTGAAATTTGCTCCCAACGAAAGCTTGCCCGGCGACTGCATGGCCAACACGCTGGCACAGCTTTTGGCCGATGCGGGCTTTAAGCAAGGCAACGGGCCGGGCATGGGAGCCGGCGGCGGTTACAGCGCTCGCCGCAGCGCCCTCAACAACATCGGCTTGTATGGCAATCTGCCGACGCGCGGCAATCCAACTGCCGCCCGTGGCGGTCGGCGCGGCTCGGCGCCGCTCGGCGCGGCCGGTAGCGGCGGTGGGCCGGCCGATTCGATGGAGATCGGCATCGATGATCGTGAGGGGGCGATCCGCGCCGCGGGGGCTTCGAGTGTCGCCGTGCCGGTGCGATATCGCTCCCGCGTTCGCCAGTATTTCCAACGGATTGCGGAAGAAACCGGGGACCAATGACGAGGAGGATAAACTCATGATGGTTCGAGGGAAAAAACGCTACTGGGGTCTGGCCGCCATCGTCGGCCTGACACTGCTGGGCGCCACGCGCGGCGACACAACTTCCAACACCGCCGCGAAGCCAACCGCCGCCGTTGTTCCCGATGCCACCGAACAAGGCGAACCAGCCAGCATTGTGCAGATCGCCAACCTGGTCTATGCCGGCACCAAGAGCAGCCAGTGCTTCTCCGATCACTTTCTCATCCAGGCTGAGCAAGAGACCGCCATTTCGACCAGCCGCCGCTTCCACGCCGTTAAGCTCTCGTCGGACGAGCTGTACCACTTTCCACTGGCCATCATGACGGGCGAGGGAGAGTTTGTGCTGCCGGATCAGGAACGCGACAACCTACGCTGGTTCGTCGAGCGTGGCGGGTTGCTGCTGGCCTCCGCCGGTTGTTCGTCGGCCGAATGGGACCGCTCTTTCCGAAATGAAATGGCGAAAATCTTTCCCGATGCTTCGTTGGTTGCGATCGGCATGGACCATCCGGTGTTTCACACCGCCCATGACGTCTCGGAGCTAAAAGCGAAGCACGGCCGCCCGAAGCCGTTGGAAGGCGTCACACTCGGCGGCCGTCTGGGTGTGATCTATTCGCAGGACGGCCTGAACGACACGCAACACACACAGGGTTGCTGCTGCTGCGGAGGCAACGAGATCATCAACTCGGCCGAGGTCAACATCAACATTTTGGCGTATGCACTGACCTATTGACCGCATGGCGAGCCACACGCGATCTTCGATCCTGTTCTCGGAAATGCGTCTCGCCCTGCCGCTCTCTCTCGGCGTGCTGGCAGGCGGTTGCGCCCGGCGCGACTCGGCCGCCCAGCCGCGGCCTCTGGCGTTGATCGTCAGCGGCGACACGGCCGGCTGGATCGTGCCTTGCGGCTGTACGTCGAAGCAAGAAGGTGGCTTGCCCCGCCGGGCGACTTATGTCGAGCAGGCGCGCAAGCACGCCAGCGTGGTGCTGGCCGACGCGGGCGGCGCGCCGGGCGGCGTTTCGCCCTATGAACAGTTCAAATTCGCCGCGATTCTTCGTGGGGAGCTGGCGATGGGCGTTGCCGCGCATAACATTGGGGCCGCCGAGGCGGCACTCGGCGCCGAAGCCGTTCGACGCCTGGCCGGAGAAGTCGGCGCGCCGTTCGTCTCGTGCAACGTTCGCGACGCAGCCGGGCAGCCGCTTACCCAGCCGCTGCGCATCGTCGAAGCGGGCGGTCGCCAGGTGGCCATCACCGGCGTTTTGTCGCCAAAATACGCCACCGACGATCTTACGATCGCCGAGCCACGCGGCGCGGTGCTGGCGGCACTGGCTGAGTCGAAGGAAAAGTATGACGTACTGGTCGTGCTTGCCTATCTGCCGGAAAGTGAATTACAAGCGTTCGCGGTCGGTCTTCCGGAGGCCGACGTTGTGGTCGGTGGGCCGACGCGCCAGCCGGTCGCGCCGCGGCGCAGCGGGCCGACCACCTGGGCGGCGGCGACCAATAAAGGCAAGTTCCTTGTCCATTTGCGGCTGCCGCCCGGCGAGCAATCGCAGTGGGAAGGCGAGATCACCGAGTTGGGACCGGAGTGGGCTGACGACGAGGGGCAATTGGAAAACCTCGTTCGCTTTCACGCCGAGTTGGCCGCGCGCGATTTTCCCGCGCGTGAAACCGGCCTGGTGGCGACGCTCGATGCCACGCTGCCCGATGATTTTCGGGTGGCGGGAACCGACGCATGCCGCGACTGCCACGCCGCGGACTGCACGCAGTGGGCCGGCTCGCCGCACGGCGAAGCGTGGACGACGCTGGTCGGCAAGCAATCGCAGTTCGATCCTTACTGTCAGCAGTGTCATACCACCGGCTACGGATTGCCCGGCGGCTTTGAATCGGTCGCAAAAAGTCCAACACAAACCAATGTGGGCTGTGAGAGTTGTCATGGTCCCTCGCTGGCCCACGTCGAACACGCGCGCACCCGTACGATATATGTGGCCAGCGACCGCTGCCTGCATTGCCACGATCGCGAAAACAGTCCGACGTTCGACTATGCGGCCTATTGGCCGCAGATCGAGCACGGGCAGACAACGGATAATAGCGGGCCTGAGGATGCGACCACCAAATGAGGGTTCAGGGTTCAGGGTTCAGCATTTTTGTGAGCGCCGGATCGCTTGTGCTTAGCGAAGACTCTGAAACCGATATCCTGAACGCCACAACCGCAAATGGTCTGCGCGAACAAAGAGACCCCGCATGAAGATGCTGAACCCTGAACCCTTTGGCAGACTCGCTTCGCCCCGCCCATCGACATGAATCGCTACGCTTCAGCCGCCGCCGTGTTGCTACTCGCCTATGGCTTTGCCGTACCGGCGGCGGACCAGACTTCAAATCCGAGCCGAGTGGTTTGGCTGGATGATCTGGAGAGCGCCGGTCGGACAGCGCGCGCCGCCAAGAACAAAATCCTGGTGCGCGTGGGCGCCGAGTGGTGCGGCTGGTGCGAAAAGCTGGCTGACGAGCTCGACCGGGCCGACGTGCAAAAAGAACTGCGGAACTTCACCCTCGTTTACATCGACGCCGACAAAGACACCGCATCGGTCCGCCGGCTGGGTATCGGGCCGATTCCCGCCTTGAGAGTGCTGAACGACGATCGCAAGGTGCTGGCTGCCCACGACGGCTACCTTACGGCCGCCGAGCTGATCGATTGGCTGAGCGGCGCTGCGGACGGCGAAGCCATACAGGCGCCGGAGGTGCTGACCTCGACGGGGCCCTTGGACGACAAAGGCGTGAACCAGCTTCTTCGCGAATTGGGGCGGCGCGAAGCGCAGCGGCGTGAGGCAGCCATTCGGCGGCTTCAAGAGCAGGTCGGCGCGGCGGGCGACGTCGTCGACTTGCTACAGAGCAAAAAGTTGGCGGTCCGCCTTTCGGCCCTGCAACTGTTACGCGCTTGGCGTGCGCCGATCGATGGTCTCGATCCCTGGCGTCCAGAGACAATGAATGAAGCGCGGTTGGCGGCCTTGGCCGAGTGGGCTGAGAACGCGCCGGAGTTACCTCCGGAGGAGCCACTCTCGCCCGACGAGCTGGCCGAGGCGCGGGGCGAGATCGACAAATTCCTGCTCGCTGACCAGATCGAGGCCGAAGCCGTTGCGGCCCGGCTTGCCCGCTACGGCCGCGCGCTGTTGGAAGAAGTTTACTCGCGGCTCCAGCAAGCAGGCGACGAACGCCAGCGCGAGCGGCTGACCTGGCTCCGCTATCGCCTGGTGGCTACCGACGCTTTGGCGCTTGGCTGGCCGGGCGGGTTGGCCCGGCTGGCTTCCAACGACACGGCCACGCGACATCAGGCGGCGCAAGAGCTGATTGGCCGGGCGACGTCCGACGACGAACCGCTGCTGTTGGAGATGTTCAGCGACCCCGACCCCTTGGTCCGCGAATTGAGCCTCAAGGCGCTGCACTCCACGGGCGGCGAGCGCGTGAGTAAAGCGCTGGTGCGGCTGCTCGACGACCCCGAACCGAACGTGCGCGCGGCGGTGCTCAAACAGTTGACCGAATCACCGTCGGCCAGCATGGTGCCGTCAGTCAGCAAGTACATTTCCGGCGAGACCGACGCCGACCTGGTGGTGCACGCCGTGCGGCTGCTGCGGGCCACCGGCGGCAAAGCCGCGGTCGATGCCTTGATGAACCTGCTCGATCACGAAAGCTGGCGGGTGCGCGCCGAGGCGGCGGAAGCCCTCGGCGAATGTGCTTCGTCGCACCAGCGGCAACTGGCCGAAAGCATCAAGGCCGACGTTTACGTGGCGCTCATCGACGCGCTCGACGATGAAGACGGTTTTGTCGTCAGCCGCTCGATGCTTGGCCTGCGGCACGCCGACGTGCCCGCCATGATCGATCCGCTGGCAGCCGCCGCCGAGAAGCGGCCCGAACTAGCCAAGGCGGCCGCCGAGGCGATGACCAGCGGCCAGCACGCCCGCGGCAAGGCAATTGATCGCCTTTGGGACTGGACGCGCCACGCCAACGAAGACCTGCGAGCCGCCGGGCTGATCGGGTTGTGCCAAGCGAATGTTGCTGACCTCGGCGAGGCGTTTGACAAAGCGCTGGCCGACTCCAGCGCCAAAGTTCGCATCGCCGCGGCGGAACAAGTTTTTCGAATGCTTGAAAACCAGCGGCCCTATTCGGAAGAAATGCTGGATCCGCTCGCGGAAACGGAATTCCAATTAGGCGCCGTCGGGAACGTCATGATGACGGGCGACGATGACCACGACGCGAATCTGGCGGCGGGAGTGTGGAGCGGTCTGAAGCGAGTGATCCTCGGCAAGAAAGCCACGGAAAAAAAGCAAGCCGAAGCGCCCGATCAAGTGATCAAGGAAGCGGAAGTGGAATCGCCCGATGATGCGATGGACGATGCAGAGTTCACCAAGCGTAAGACCAAGGCCGACCGCGATCGGCCCGACCCATGGGAGCCGTGGCTCGCGGAATTTCGCAACGGCGAGGGCCGCCCGCGCTGGACGAAGTCGCTGGCCCCCGGCCTGCAAAAAATGCTTGCCGCGGACGAACCCCACGAGCGCATCGCCGCAGCGTTGGCGCTCGTGCCGCTTGGCCGCGAGGCCGATTCGTTGCCCGTGCTGCGCGACCTGGTGGCCGCGGACCGCAAGCGGATCGCACAAGCCGCTGGCGTTCTGGCATGGCTCCCGTGGCAAGAGCGATTGGCTTGGTTTGAGGAGCTGCGGACTCTTGCGGCAGACCCCGATGTGAAGATCGAACTGGCCCATCGCTTCGCTCTGCTGCGCGACCTGCGGGCCGGCGAACCACTTTGGCAAACGCTTGTTGATGACGATCTGCATTCCTCAGTAGCGCAGGCGATCTTCGACGATTTGAAACATACCTATCGTATCGGGCAGACGTATTATGGAAACGGAACCCCTCCGCCGCCTCAACTCGACGAGGCGCTGGCCCGGCGTTATGCCGTCAAAGGTACGGCGTGGCAGAGATTGCTGGCCCTGGCGCTGCTCTTGGCCACCGACGAGACGGCGGCGGCCGAAATCGCACAGCAAATCTCTGACGATGCTCAACAAAGTCCTGAGGCTCACGACGATGCCTTGCAGTTTTCGCTGCTCGCGCAAAAGGCAGAGGCGGCTCGCAACACCGCCCTGGGCGTGCTGCGCGGCGGCGAGCCGGGCGCCCAGCGGATCGCGCTGGCCTATTTGGCGCGTGGTCCTGAACCGTTGCGAAACTTCCGCGGCGGGGCGTTTCACATCGAACCGGACGACAACCGTATGCAAATGTTCGGAGTCGGCGAGGCGGAGCGGCCCGTCGCGCCGGAAGTTCCCGCGGGACTTGAAGCCGGCGACGTGCGGCCCTTCCTGACCGACGCCGATCGCGCGTTGGCCGCCTTTGCGGGCTACCTGCTCACGCAGTTGGGCGAAGCCGACGGCCTGGAGCCGCTCTTGCAACAGTGGCGCGCCGAAGGCGCGGCCTCGAACCTGTGGACGCCGCTCGTCTATCACGCGCTGGCCGCCTTGGACGACTCGCGACACGCCGACTTGCTCGTGGAAATCTACGATCGCAGCGAGCACAATGGCGTGGACATGCGCGATTTCTATTGGACGATTCGCTCGATGACGGGGCCCGAAGTTCTCCAGCTCCGCAAACGCATCCGCGACGAAATCGGGATGGACCAGTTGCGGCAATAGACCAAACACCCTTTTCTTCAGGGACCACACCATGACTCGCCTGATTTGCCCCGCACTGCTGCTCGCGGTTGCTTCGATTTATTTGCCGACGGCCTCGGCCCAGATCGCCGCTAGCGCCCCGAGTGTGTCGGGCAGCGGAACATCGACCATCGAACGCCCCTGCGAAACGCTCCGCATGGAAGTCGACCTCTTGGCCAAAGGCAAGGAGTTGAAAGACGCTTTGAGCAAGCTGAAGCAGCGGCGCAAAGCGGCCGAAGAGCAGTTGGCGAAGCTCGGGGCCGAGCCCAAGTCGATCCGCTGGGGCTCGCCGCAGATCTCGTCGGGCGGCGATAACGATCAGCAACGGCAGATGCAAATCATGATGCGGCAACGCATGATGCAGCGGCGAGGCGCCCGCCGGGCGGCCGAGAAGCCGGCCGTCGCGCCGCCCGTTACGGTTGCCATGTCGCTCGTCGCGCAATGGCCGTTGAAGACCGGCGACGCCGAACAACTGTTGATCGCCGCGCACGATCTCGAAGAAAAAATCAAGGCGGCCGATCTGGCCGGGCGGAAGGCGGCCGAAGAGCTTTCGCCCGAAGAGCAGGAGCTGGCCGAGGAAAACGAGGAAGACTCGGAACAGGTGTTTTACCAGGGCCAACAACAGCCCAAGCCCGGTGAGCCGCGTTTTGTGTATGTCGTAAACGTTTCGGAGGACGACCGCAATAAGGCATTTGCCGAAGCATTCGATCGGGCGAAGGCCTCCGCCACGCGCCTGGCCAAAGCGGCCCATGCCGAACTGGGTGATCTGCAGCAATTGGCCGAGGCCGGCGAATCGGGCGCGGACCCCGAGGGCTATGAAGCCTGGGGCGGTTACGAATACCAAATGTTCCAGCGGGCGCAGCGTCACGCCACCCGCGAGGCGATCGAAGCCATCGGACCACGGCCCGGCGTGCTCAAGTATCACGTTTCGCTGACGGCTTCTTTTGCGCTCAAATGAATAATCTGGGCTAGCCGGTGGGAACCATCCATCCCAGCCAATAGGCCTGCGCCAGGGTCAGCAGGCCGACCAGCGCCGCCAGCGTAAGGCTGTGCCAGAACACAAACCGGAGGATTTTGCCTTCGCCGCCGGTCTGCTCCGTCGCGACGGCGGCTACCACGATGCTCTGGGCGTCGATCATCTTCCCCATCACGCCGCCGGTGCTGTTCGACGCCACGATCAAGGTCGGGTTCAGGCCAAGCTGCTCGGCGGTGATCCGCTGCAGGCTGCCGAACAGAGCGTTCGACGAGGTATCGGAGCCGGTGAGCGCCACGCCCAGCCAACCCAAAAGCGGCGCGAAGAAAGGATAAAGCCAGCCGGTTTTCGTGAATGCCAGACCCAGCGTCGCGTCGCAGCCGCTGTACTTGGTGACAAAAGCCAACGCCAACATGCAGGCGATCGTCAGCAGCGCCAGCCGCATCCGCCAGAGCGTACTGCAGAATAGTTCCGCAAAGAGTCGCGGACGGACTCGCAGCCAGAAGGCCGAGAGAATCGCGGCCAGAAAAATGCCCGTGCCGGTGGCGGACAGCCAATTTAAATCATAGACCGCTCGTTCCGGGTCGGCGGCGTGGTCGAGCCCGCTGGGCACAATCGCGACCGGGGCGGTGCGGTAGACCAGGTTGTTAAGCCCCGCGACGGCAAACGAGAGCTTGCCTCGTCCGGCGAGCCAGTTCGGGTTGTCGGGCGGGCCGCCATTGAAAAAGGTTTTCATGGGCGGCCATCCCCACAGGAACACCATCACCGAGAGCAGGAGCCAGGGCATCCAGGCGTAGATCACCTGGCCAGGCGCGAGCGATTCGGCAGAAGTCTGCGCGGTGTGCTCAGGCTCGTCGGCAAATCGCCAGACCTCGCGCGGTTGCCAGATTTTTAGAAACAGCGCGAGGCAGACAAGCGAGCCAAGCCCGCCGATGACGTCGACCAACGTGGGGCCGTGCAGGTTGGCGGTGAGAAACTGCAGGCTGGCGAAACTGCCGCCGCAGACGAGAATCGCCGGCCAACAACCCACGACTCCCCGCCAGCCCGACATGGTGGCCACCAGCCAGGCGGGCACGATCAACGAGAAGAGCGGCAATTGCCGGCCGGCCATCTGACTTAAGAGCATTTCGTCGATGCCCGCCACTTGGGCCAACGTGAGAATGGGCGTGCCCAGCGCCCCGAACGCCACGGGCGATGTGTTGGCGATCAGCGCCAGTCCCGCGGCATAGAGCGGCGAAAAACCCAGCCCGATCATCAGTGCCGAACAGATGGCCACGGGCGTACCGAAGCCGGCCGCCCCTTCGATGAACGTGCCGAATGAAAAAGCGATCAGCAACGCCTGGATGCGCCGGTCGGGCGAAATAGCGGCCACCGAGCACTTCACGATCTCGAACTGACCGGAGCGGACCGTCAATTGATACAAGAAGACCGCCGCCACCACAATCCAGCCGATCGGCAGCAGCCCAAAGCACGCTCCGTAGGCCGCCGCGGCCAGCGCCGCAGTGGCCGGCATGCCGAAACCCAGGATGGCGACAAGCAGGGCGGTTGCCAATCCCGCGGCCGCCGCCCGGTGCGCAGAAACGCCCAGGGCCAAGAGTCCCAGCAGCCCGATCACCGGCGCGGCGGCGGCCAGTGTCGAAAGCCAAGGGGAGTGGAACGGATCGTAAACCTGGACCCAGGACATCCTTGTACCTTAGGATCGTTCCAGGTAGTCAATGCGGAACGGCTTGTTCGTGATGAACACCACCGTCACATCTCCCTCCGCGCTTGCTCCATGTTCCATCACCTGGCCTTCGGGAAACCAGACGAAGCTGCCAGGGCCGTACGTTCCCTGATGCGTCACGAGCGTCCCTTCGAGCACGTACATGCCATGCCCGCACGGGTGCGTGTGCCGCGGATTGATGACGCCGGCCGGGTATCGCACCATGCGCACCATCATGCCAGTGTCGGGATCACTAAAAAGCTCCTTGCGGAGGATCGCGGCACCGACGTGCTCGTTGAAGACTTCCTCCCAGGGAAGCTTGTCGGCATCGACGCTGAATAGCGGCTCGTTCTCCATCGTGTACCTCCTCGATTGGCCCTGATTTTATTCCGTGGCATCTCTATCCGCATCGTGTGCAGACGCTCGATGCTCCGGAAAATCGCCTTCGTAGCGGCGGACCAGGACAGGCACGTCGGCGGGAACAATGTAAATCTTGCCGCGAATTCTTTTGGTTTCGCCGGGCTTGAGGCCGCCGATCCGAAAATCGGAGTGCATGCAGACGCGCACGCCCTGAAAGAGTTCTTGGTAAGGCTCCCAGGCGGTGGCCATGATCCACTTGCCGTCTGCCGAAAAAGCTCCGCAGAGTCCATTGGAAGCTACAAGATCGCTGAGCGGCCGTGGATTGACGTCGTCACGGTCCACATGCGGAGGGCAATAGACCTGCCCAGGCACGTAGCGAGCTTTCATGGCCCAGGGCCGCGTTGGCAGGCGGGTCAACTGTCCGTCGAGAAAGATAAAGCACTGTGGCAGATAATCGTCTTGCCCGTGGCCGGTGAACGTATCGAGCCGGATGCAAGGCTGCGCCCAATGTGCTTGGGACGGTTTATCGGTAGGGTTTGTCGCGACGAGTCGAAATTCGACTTCCTCGTCGCCGGCGATGATGGTGTGGGCGACTTGCACGCCGTCGTCGAGCCGGCAACGCAGCTTGATCTGTTGTCCGGCGTCATCCGCCGACACCAACTCTGTGCGGTGCTTGATGACCGTCTCGCCCCAGTCGCGGTCGGTCGAACCGGGACGGCAATAGGCTTCGAGGTAGTGGATGCTCAACTCGCCGCTCGGCACATGCTTACCGCGGATAGTGAGATAGTTGTCTTTCCAAGAGATCGTGAGACGTTGGTCGGCATCGGCAGCCGCGGCGTTAGGAACCGCAGGGAGGAAGATGCCGAGGCAAAGTACAACTGCGGAGCACGGGGTTAGAAGTTGTGGACGAGGATCCATCGCTAGTTTTCCATCTCGTTCAGTTTGTGAGGCGCCGAATGAAAGCGACGCCAAATGGTGGGACTCGTTTCACTCGGCCCACCCTACGGTTGCCGTTGTTTCTGCCGGCGTTTTTGGAATCAATATCCACAACCTTTGCTGTACCGCCAGCCGCGAATGCCCAGCGGTAGCTTGTAGACCGCTTCGTTGGCCGCCACGGTGACATAAAGATCGCCGTTGTAAAAATGCACGTTCGTGGCCTGGCTGCCGCCGGCGGGATACGTGGCCAGCAACTTGCCGCTGGGAACCTCGATCGCATGCACGACTTCGCCCGTCCACATGCCGACATAAAGCCGTCCGAACTCGTCAAACACAAAACCATCGGGCACGCCAACCTGGTCGATCAGTCTTTGTTTCGCTTCGGCGGCCAGCTTATCGGGCGTGCCGGCGGGTTTGAACGAAATCAACTCGCGCTGGTTCGTGCCTTTGCCGTCCGCCAGGTCAAGAATCATCAGCCGCATCCCTTCGGAGTCGGCGGTGACCAGATGCTTGCCGTCGGGCGTGACGCCGATGCCGTTCGACCCGATCGGTTCCGAATTGAGGCGGTCGAGCGAGCCGCCCTGGCGGCTAATGCGATAGACATTCCGCTGGCCGGGGTTGGCGAAATAGATATTGCCCTTCTGGTCGAGCGCCACGTCGTTCAGCCCGTTCAGCCGCACGCCGTCGACCTCGCGCGCGAGCACCTCCACCTTTTTGCCGTCGTTCGAGACGCGAATGATCTGCGACGTGCCGGTCTCGGCGCCGATCAGGTTGCCGTCGTCGTCGATCTTCAGGCCGTTGCAGCTTGGCAGCCGATCGCCATCGGCGGGCAGTTCTTTGCGCAGATCGACGAGAATGCTGGCTGCCCCCTGGCGCGTGATCTTGCCGATGGTGCCCCACTGGCGATAGTTGACGACATAGAGATTGCCCTCGCGATCGATTGCCGGGCCCTCGGCGAAAGCGAAGCCCGTGCAGTACATCGTGGG